>JAZDHW010000171.1:0-20261 GCA_043805555.1 Pseudomonadota bacterium | reverse complement strand
CTTTCTCCTCTTGGAACTTGCCAAAAGTGAATTTTGGCAAGTTCTCGGAATGGCGCCAAAAATTAATTTGGCGCCATTCCGGGCGGGCCGTCCATGGCCCGCTCGGAAGCCTGTCGGAGGATCACTCCGACAGGCTCCTAGCGGGGCCCCAGGTTTTCGCCCCGGCGCCAGGCGTCGAACTTGCGGTCCAGCACCTGGCCCTGGAAATACTCGCTGGGGTCCTTGCGCTCATAACCCAGGATCATCAGGTCCAGCCCGGCGGCGAACTCGTCGCGCCAGCGCCGGCCCAGGTCGGGATGGATGGCGTTGAGGTCCTTGGTCTTCATGGGCCGCGCCTGGTCCAGGGCCTGGTGCAGCAGGTCCACATAGCGCTGCATCTCTTCCGGGGGCGCGGCCAGGGCGAAGGAGTTGCCGCTGGCGCGGGTCTTGGTGATGGCCTCCTCCAAGACTTGCACCGCCTGGTCGCGCAGGGCCAGGCTGCGCTCGAAACGGCTGCGGCCGCTGTCGTGGAAAAGCTGCCAGCCCGAGGCCACCATCAGGCCCCCGACGAAACCCACGCCCACCCAGGCCAGCCAACGCACCAGCTTGCCGCCCGGGACCAGGGTTTTTCGCACCGCTGCCATGCGCCGCCTTTCCTGTGCGCGCCGCTCCCCGGCGCCGGGCCGGGGAGCGGGCGGGATCGCCTAAAACTTGTCGTAGTGGACGAACTGGGAAATCTCCTTGCGCGGCGGGGCCTTGGGGTCCTGGTCCGGATAGCCCATGGGCAGGATGGAGACCACGTCATAGCCCTCGGGCAGGCCCAGGGCCTTGCCGGCCGCGTCGTGGTCGAAAAGCCCCACCACCACCGAGCCCAGGCCCAGGGAATGGGCGGCCAGGCAGACGCTCTGGGTGGCGATGCCCACGTCAAACAGGCACCAGTCGCCGAACTTGGTGGTCACCACGCCGTTGTAGTAGCCCGAGCTCTGGAGCTTGGCGCACATGACCAAGAGCAGCGGCGCGGTCACGATGGCCTTGGTGGCCGGGTTGCCCTTGGCCATGGTGGCCTGGAGCTGCTCGCGCAGGGCCGGGTCCTTGACCACCACCACCTCGCAGCACTGGGTGTTGGCCCAGGTGGGCGACCACTGCACCGCCTCGAAAAGCTGGTTGAGCACCTCGTCGCCCACGGGTCGGTCCTGGAACTTGCGAATGCTGCGCCGGGTTTTGATGCAGGCTAGCACCTCGTTCATGATCTTCCTTCCCCTCCTGATTGGGTCGTTGGCTTGAGGGCGGTTAGACGCTCCCGGCCCTGGGGCCGAGGCTCCCTTCCTTAAACCTTAGAGCAGGCCGCCGGGCCTGTCCACTGGCCTGCGCGCCATGGCCGGGCGAGTGGTGCGCCCTCGCACCACCCGGCGCGGGGCCCACCTGCTAAGTCGATTTAATATCTAGTCTATTCCAAGATTATTCCGTTGGCTCCTGGTCTGATTATGCACCAGGCGTGGGGCTTTGGTGCAAAAATGGACCGCCCGCCAGCTGGCCAGGCCGAAAGCCCTGAATCACCTCGGGTGGTGCGTATTAAATAAATACAAGTAAAATTAGGATGATGCGTCAGGTGGCTCCGGATCTGGTCCGCGGGGGGACCATTGGCACGACCGATGCTTTTGAGAGCAGGTGAACCTGCGCGCTTGTGACACCCCCGCCGGCCGGTCCCGAGGGTCGCGGCGGGCCACCCAAAATGCAACCTAGGAGGATAGGCACATGCAAAAAGCCCGCCGTATTCTGTTGAGCAGCCTGGGCCTGGCCCTGGTGCTGGCCCTCATGGTGGCCGGCCTCATGGCCCCCGCCCCGGCCGCCGCGGCCGAGCCGGTCAAGATCACCTACGGCTACCATCCTTACTGGACCGGCGGCTGGACCGGCGTGGTCATCAAGCAGCGGGATCTGTGGAAAAAGCACCTGCCCCAGGGCAGCGAGGTGAATTTCGAGGCCCACCTGACCGGCCCGCCCATGGTCAACGCCATGCTGGCCGACAAGATGCAGCTGGGCACCATGGGCGACATGCCCTCCTTCGTGGCCACCACCAAGAAGGCCCAGGGCGACATCCGCCTGGTCTCGGCCAACATGATCAGCGAGGGCCAGAACTGCAACATGCTGATGGTGCGCAAGGACGCCCCGGACTTCAAGAGCCCCGAGGAGGCCCTGCAGTGGCTTAACGGCAAGACCGTGGCCGCCCACCGCGGCACCTGCTCCAACCGCTTCATCGACGCGGTCATCGAGAAGGCCGGCGTCAAGCCCAAGGAGCGCCTGAACATGACCATCGAGGTCATCGCCAGCTCCTTCGAGGCCGGCAAACTGGACGCCGCCCCCATGTGGGAGCCCCACGCCCAGAAGGTGGTGGACGCGGGCTTTGCCAAGTACGCCGCCACCGGCGCGCCCTGGGGCGAGTGGGACGCCAACTTCACCCTGATGCGCGAGGACTTCATCCAGCGCAACCCCGAGGCCGCCAAGGGCTGGATGAAGGCCGAGATCGAGGCCCTGATGATCATGAAGAACGACCCCATGGCCGTGGCCCAGATGGTCAAGAACGAGACCCAGGGCTATGAGCTGCCCACCCTGTGGAAGTCGCTCTACCAGGAGCTGCCGGCCACCATGGGCGGGGCCAAGGTCAAGTACATCGGCGAGATGGTCTTCAGCCCCCGGGTGATGGACATCATGGCCAAGGGCTACAAGTTCCTAAACTCCATGAAGATCATCCCCTCGCCCGAGATCCCCAAGGACGCCATCAACGAAGGTCCGGTCAAGGCCGCCCTGGCCGAGATGGGCATCAAGCCCCCGGTGATGGAGATCGAGGCCATGCCGCTGAGCGCCTACAAGACCAACTAACTAAAGGACCCCCGCGCCAATGTGCGCTTGAACCTCCCCCATCCCCCCGTGTCCGCCTCCCCGCCGAGGCCATCCCCCCCAGGTCAGGCGGGGAAGCGGGCACACCATCCGGACGGGGCGCGAACCCGGCCCAAACTAGGGAATAGTCGCAGTCATGCAAACAGTCCTGATCCTACTGGTCCTGGCGGCCCTGGCCCTGGCGGTCATGGGCTGGCGCGTGCGCCAGCAGGCCCGCCTGTTCGAGGTGAGCTTCGGCCAACAGCTCAAGCGCAACCTGACCAGCCGCGGCTTCCAGCTCACCGCGCTGGGCTTCGTGCTGTTCATCGGCTCGTGGTGGGTCACGGTCAGCCTGCTCAAGCTGCCCTGGTTCAACCGCCTGCCCGGCCCGGTGGAGGTCATCAGCGAGTGGCTGAGCCCCAACCCCGTCTTCGGCATCAGCATCTACACCGGCGATTACTACACCCACATCTTCTACAGCACCTACCGGGCCACCACGGCCTTCGTGCTGGCCACCCTGCTGGGCATCCCCTTCGGGTTGTTGATGGGTTGGAACAAGAAGTTCTACGACTACAGCCTGCCCCTGGTGGAGTTGATCCGGCCCATCCCGCCCCTGGCCTGGGTGCCCCTGGCCATCCTGGTGCTGCCCGGCTCCGAGCCGGCGGTCATCTTCGTCACCTTCCTGGTGGCCTTTTTCGTCACCACCCTCAACACGCTCTTGGGGGTGGAATCCATCGACGAGAACTATTTCCGGGCCGCCAAGTGCCTGGGCGCCACCAACAAGGACATCCTCTTCGATGTCGTGGTGCCCGGCGCGCTGCCCTACATCTTCACCGGCCTGCAAATCTCCATGGGGGCGAGCTGGTTCTCCCTGGTGGCCGGCGAGATGATCGCGGCCCAGTACGGCCTGGGATTCCTGATCTGGGACAGCTACTCGGTCATCGCCTACCCGGTGATCTTCATCGGCATGGCGACCCTGGGCATCATCGGCTGGGCCAGCAGCGCCATCGTGCGCGGCGTTGGCCGGCGTCTGATGGCCTGGCGCGAGGCCGAGCTGTCGGGCAGCGCCCGGGTGGAGGTGTAGCATGAGCGCTTTGAGCCAGGCCCAGGCCGCCCCGGTCTGCCGGGCCAGCGACGGGGCCCTTTCCATCCGCGACGTGAACAAGGTCTACGATCCCGAGGGCGTGCACGTGGTGGCCCTGGAGCACTGCTCGCTGGAGATCGCCGCCGGCGAGTTCGTGGCGGTGGTGGGTCCCAGCGGCTGCGGCAAGTCCACCCTGCTCAACACCATGGCCGGCTTCGACCACCTGACCAGCGGCGAGATCCTGCTGGACGGCCAGCCGCTGGCCACGGTGGACACCCGGCCCCGGCCGGGCTCCGACCGGGTGGTGGTCTTCCAGCACGGCGCGCTCTTCCCCTGGAAGACGGTGCTGGAGAACGTCATCTACGGCCCGGTGGTGCAGAAGCAGATGGGCAAGGCCGCGGCCGAGGACAAGGCCCGCCAGATGATGGCCCGGGTGGGGCTAAGCAACATCGAAAACACCTATCCCGGCCAGCTCAGCAGCGGCATGCAACGCCGGGTGGAGATCATCCGCGCGCTGATCAACGACCCCAAGGTGCTGCTGCTGGACGAGCCCTTCCGGGCCATGGACACCGTGACCAAGAGCGCCAGCCACGAGTACCTGCTGGAGCTGTACAACGCCACCGGCAAGACCATCTTCTTCATCACCCACGACCTGGAGGAGGCCATTTTCCTGGCCGACAAGGTGGCGGTGATGACCACGCGGCCCGGCCATATCAAGCTGGAGATCGCGGTGGATTTGCCCCGGCCCCGCGATTACCGCCTGCTGGCCTCGCCGGAGTTCCTGCGGCTCAAGTCCCAGGCGGTGGAGGCGGTGCACGAGGAAGCGGTCAAGGCCTTCCAGGCCGGCGAAAGGGAGATGGCCTGATGTCCAGTCGACGCAAGAAACTGCCCCTGGGGACCCGCATCCAGAAGGCCCTGACCGGCAAGAGCTTCTGGCGCGGCGCCGGGGCCGTGGCCGGGTTCTTCGTGCTGTGGCAGATCAGCTGCTCGGGGCTGCTGCCGTTCATGAAGGCCATTCCCACCCCGGTGGAGGTGGCCCACGCCTTCTGGAAGCTGCTTTTCGAGCCCAAGTACTGGGCCGGTTGGCTGGACAGCAGCCTGCGCGTTTTCTACGGCTTTGCCGCGGCCCAGATTCTGGGCATCCCCCTGGGCCTGGGCATGGGCTGGAACCGCAACTTCAAGGACCTGACCTTCCCGGTCTTCGAGCTGATGCGGCCCATCCCGCCCCTGGCCTGGGTGCCGGTGTCCATCCTGTTCTGGCCCACCAACGAGCTGTCCATCGCCTTCATCACCTTCATCGGCGCGTTCTTCACCATCGTGGTCAACGTGCTGGGCGGGGTGGGGGCCATCAAGAAGGAGCTGGTCTACTCGGCGGTCTCCTTCGGGGCCAGCCCCCAGCAGGTGTTCTGGCGCATCGTGCTGCCGGCCACCATCCCCAGCATCGCCACCGGCATGATGGTGGGCATCGGCATCACCTGGAACGTGGTCATCGCCGCCGAGATGATCGCCGGCAACACCGGCCTGGGCCGCCTGACCTGGGAGGCCTACCTGGCCGGCTACACCCCCGGCATCATCGTGGGCATGATCTCCATCGGTCTGGCCGGCTATGTCAGCAGCGGCATCGTCAAGTGGGTGGCCGACGTGCTGATGCCCTGGAAGCGCATTTTCTGAGCATGCGCGGGAGAACGACATGAGCGACAACGGAAACGGTAACGGCGCGGCCTGCTACGGCGGCCCGGCCCAGATGGAAGCCAAAGAGATTACCCGCATCTTCCGCATCCCCGGCCAGCCGGCGGTGACCGCGCTCAAGGATTGCAGCCTGACCGTGGAGCCCGGCAAGCTCACCGTGCTGGTGGGCCCCAGCGGCTGCGGCAAGACCACCCTGGCCAGCATCCTGGCCGGCTACGACCAGGCCACCTCCGGCCAGGCCCTCATCAACGGCCAGGCCTTCAAGGGCCCCGGCCCGGACCGCCTGATGGTCTTCCAGGAGACCGCCCTCTGGCCCTGGATGACGGTGCTCGGCAACACCCTTTTCGGCCCCAGCATGATCGGCAAGCTGGGCAAGCACGAGGCCGTGGGCCGGTCCATGGGCCTGTTGGACAAGGTGGGCCTCAGGGAGTTCAAGGACAAGTACCCGGCCCAGCTCAGCGGCGGCATGCAGCGCCGGGCCGAGCTCTGCCGCGCCCTGGTCAACGACCCGGCGGTGATGATCATGGACGAGCCCTTCCGCGGCCTGGACGTCATGACCCGCGAGCTGATGCAGGAGTACCTGATCAAGCTCTACGAAGAGACCCACATGACCATGCTGTTCATCACCGCCGAGATCGAGGAGGCCCTGTTTTTGGCCGACCGCATCCTGGTGATGACCAACCTGCCCGGCACCATCAAGAAGTGCGTGGAGGTGGATCTCCCGCGGCCGCGCGACTACCGCGTCATGGCCAGCCAGCGCTACCTGGAGATCAAGGCCGAGGTCATGGAGACGCTCTACGAGGAGGGCGCCAAGGCCTTTGGCAAGCTGGCCGCCTTTGACCTCCTGGGCAACTGCGCGCCGGCCGCCGACCAGAACTAGGAGCCTGTCGGAGTAATCCTCCGACACGCACCTAGGCCCCGCCGGGGCCGCCACGGCCGGGCCAGCCTGGAGTAAACTTATTGGATCTGCCCCCCGGATTGCATATCCTGGCCTGCATGGTCTTCGCGCCCGAGCTCAAGCTTTTGGGCGTGCCCGAGAGCCGGGTGACCCTGCTGGAGCAGGGCCTGCACCGCTACCCCGACGACCTGCGCGCCGAGGTGGCGGCTGCATTGGCGCGCATCGAATCCGACCCGGCCGTGGAGACCGTGGTGCTGCTCTACGGCTACTGCGGCGGCGGGCTGGAGGGGCTCCGGGCCGGGCGGGTGCGCCTGGTGGCTCCCCTGATGCACGATTGCGTGCCGCTTTTGTTGGGCCGGCCCCCGGCTCCGGAGGCCGCAGGCGCGCCGGGCAGCTTCTACCTCAGCGCCGGCTGGATCGAGCACGGCAAGACCCCGCTCACCGAATACGAGATCACCGCCGCCCAGTACGACGAGGAGACCGCGCTCTGGGTGGGGCGCGAGATGCTCAAAAGCTACCGCGACGTGGCGGTGATTGTGCAGGAGCCCTTGATCGGCGAGGCCCACCGCGCCTACGCCCGCCGCATGGCCGCGCTGTTTGACCTGGGCTTTCGCGAGACCCCCGGCGACCTGGGCTGGCTGAGGCGCGTCATCGCCGGCCAGGGCGGCGAGGGCGTGCTGACGGCCCCGCCCGGCCGCGCCCTGCGCCTGGCGGACTATCCGGGCCAGGACTCGCTGGCGGGCCGAGAATCTCCGGCCGGCCAGACCACCCCGGCCGATCGGCCCGCCGGCGCGGAGGGCCGTCCCCAATGAGCAACGAAATTTTGGTGGGCCTGATCCTGCTGCTCAGCGCCTTCACCCTGTCCTTTTCGGGCTTCGGCTTCTCGCTGGTGGCGGTGCCCCTGCTGGCGCTGGTGTTGCCGCTCAAGACCGCGGTGGTCTTCCAGCTCCCCTACGCCCTGGTCCTGGTGGCCTGGCAGGCCTGGCACTACCGCGGCGCGGTCACCTGGCGCGAGCTCATGCCCATCATGATCGGCGCGGTCGTGGCCCTGCCGGTGGGGGCCTGGACGCTGACCATCGCCCCGGAGGGCGTCCTCAAGCGGGCCCTGGCCGCCTTCATCGTGCTGGCGGTGGTGGGCATGGCCCTGCCCGCCGGCCGCCGCCTGGGCCGGCTTTATGCCGGCCGCACCTGGTGGGGAGTGCTGTGGGGGGTGCTCAGCGGCTGGTTCCAGGGGGCCTACAGCACCGGCGGCCCGCCGGCGGTGATCTACATCATGGCCGCCGATCCCGAGCCCCAGAAGGCCATGGGGTTCTTGGGGGCCTTCTTCACCTTCCTCTACGTCACCATGGTCCTGGTCTTCGTGGTCAGCGGGCTTTTAACCTGGCCGGTGCTCAAGCAGAGCGTCTACTACGCCCCGGTGGTGGCCGTCGGCACCGCCGTCGGCGCGCTGCTCTTTAAGCGCGCCAGCAACCGCACCTACCGCCAGGCGGTCTACGGCCTGCTGGTGCTCACGGCCGTTTTGCTCTGGCTGGGGCGCTGAAGACCTGGCAATCCGCGGCGCGACCAACTAAACTTACCCTTTGGGCCGGCCGTTGGCGTATCGCCGGGGCCGGAGCGCAGTGCGTAGCCGCGGGGGGGTGGAGGATTCACCGTGATCGTCAAGGATCTGGTCCGGCGGGACGTGCCCACCCTGAGCCCGCGCGACAGCCTGGCCAGGGCGGCCCAGGTGCTCACCCGGGACCAGGTTCACTGCCTGCCGCTGGTGGACGAGGACGGCCGTCCCCGGGGGGTGGTCACCATCCACCAGGTGCTGGCCGGGCTGCTGGCGGCCGACGGCCACGAGCTGTGCCTGGCCGACATCATGAACCGGGCCTTCCACGCCGCCAGCGAGGACGCCGTCTTCGATCCCCTTTCCCCGGACCTGAGCGACCGCCTGGTGGTGGTGGACCAGGAGGGCCGCTACGGCGGCGTGGTCACCAAGCTGGACCTCATCTCCCGCCTCAACCATAGCCTCACCCGCACCCAGGCCCAGTTGCAGGCCATCCTGGGCTCGGTGCCCTCGGGCATCATCGCCGTGGACCCCACCGGCCGGGTGACCCTGGTCAATCCCAAGGCCGAGGAGATCATGGGCATAAAGGCGGCCGAGGTGGTGGGGCGGCAGGTGCAGGAGGCCCTCCCCAACTCGGCCCTGCCGCGGGTGCTGGCCCAGGGCCGGGCCGAGGTGGGCCTGGCCCGCCGCCTGGGCGACAAGTCGCTCATGATCAGCCGCAGCCCGGTGATGGACCCCACGGGCGCCCTGGTGGGCGCGGTGGCGGTGTTTCAGGACGAATCCGAGATGGAGAGCGTGCAGCGCCAACTGGAGGAGCTCAAGCGGCTCAACGACGAGATGAACTCGCTCCTTGAAAGCTCTCACGACGGCATCATCATCACCGACGTGGAGCGGGTGCTCAAGGTCAACTCCAGCTTCGGCCGCATCTCGGGCCTTTCGCCGGACCAGCTCGAGGGCCGGCGGGTGGAGGAGCTGGACGCCTCGCGCCACATCTGCCTGGCCAGCGTGCAGGAGATCAACCGCCTGGTGCGCCATCACCGCAAGTCCATGACCGTGCTGCGCAAGATGCGGCTGGGCAACGAGATCTACGTCACCGGCAGTCCGGTGCTGGACCGCCACCAGCAGGTGGCCCGTGTGGTGCTCAACATCCGCGACGTCACCGAGCTGCGCCAGTTGGAGGACCAGATCCGCCGCCTGTCCTCGGCCTACCTCAGCCAAAGAGATGTCTGCGACGACCCCCAGATCACCAGCGGCGACATGGTGGCCGAGAGCCGGACCATGCGCAAGCTGTTGGACCTGGTGGTGCGGGTGGCCAAGGTGGACTCGGTGGTGCTGTTGCAGGGCGAAAGCGGCGCGGGCAAGGACGTGCTGGCCCGGCTGATCCACCGGCTCAGCGCCCGCCACGCCGGCCCCTTTGTGGGGGTCAACTGCGGGGCCATCCCCGAAAACCTGTTGGAGAGCGAGTTCTTCGGCTATGAGAAGGGCGCCTTCACCGGCGCGACGCGCGAGGGCAAGCCGGGGCTTTTCGAACAGGCCAACGGCGGGGTGCTTTTCCTGGACGAGGTCGGCGAGCTGCCCCTGAACCTCCAGGTCAAGCTGCTCAAGGTCTTGCAGGACCAGCAGTGCCGCCGCCTGGGCGGGACCAGGTCCACCACGCTGGATCTGCGCATCCTGGCCGCCACCAACCGCCGCCTGCGCGAGCTGGTCAGCGCGGGCTCCTTCCGCGAGGACCTGTTCTACCGCCTCTACGTGGTGCCCATCGAGGTGCCGCCCCTGCGCGAACGGCGCGAGGACGTGATGCCCATGGCGCTGCTCTTCCTGCGCCAGTTCAACCAGAAGTACAGCGTCAGCCGCACCCTGGGCAGCGACCTGTTGCGGGTGCTGGAAAGCTATGCCTGGCCGGGCAACGTGCGCGAGCTGAAAAACGTCATCGAGCGCCTGGTGGTCACCGCCGATGGCGACCTGCTCCAGCCGCGCCATCTGCCCGAGACCATGCGCCCCGGTCACGACGCCGGCAGCCCGTCCGCGGCCCCGGCGGACGAGGTATGGGACCTGAAGCAGGCCCGCGAGGACCTGGAGCGGCGCATGATCGCCCAAGCCCTGGCCCGCACCGCCAACACCCGCTAGGCCGCCGTCCTGTTGGGCGTGGACCACTCCACTGTGGTGCGCAAGGCCCAGCGCTACGGCCTGGCCACCGGCTTCAGCTCGGGCTAGCTCTCATCACAATTTATCATCAATATCCTGCTATGGATTAGGGCCTGTTAACACTAAAGGCTCCTACGATCTGCGTTTTGGAAGGCATCTGGAAGTAGCAAGGCCGCCTGAGCCAGTCAAGGCCCAGCCCAAGGGGCTCGCTACGCTCGGCCTTGACAGGCTCCGGCTGGCCTTGCTGCAAAAAACCGCCCCCTGGCTGGCAAGAGCCGGAGTCTCCGGCCAGGCCGGGGCGGTTCAATTCAGGACACTTCCAGGTATTTTACCATGATGTCCGGCCTGGCCTGGAGCTGGTCCATGGTGCCCTCGAAGGCCACGAAGCCCTTGCCCAGCAAATAGCAGCGCTGGGCCAGGGACATGGCCACCTTCAGGTTGTGCTCCACCAGCAGGATGGACACCCCGGCCCGGTTGATCTGCATGAGCACGTCGCGCACTTCCTTGACCAATAGAGGCGCCAGGCCCTCGCTGGGCTCGTCCACCAGAAGCAGCAGAGGGTTGCCCATGAGCGCGCGGCCCATGGAAAGCATCTGCTGCTCGCCGCCGGAGAGCTGGGAGCCCTTGTTCCGGCTGCGGCGCTCCAGGGAGTTGAAGTGCTTGTAGACCCGCTTCAGGGTCCAGGGCTCCAGGTCCGGGGGCGGCGGGCAGCCCGCCTTCACCCCCATCAGCAGGTTCTCCTCCACCGTCAGGTTGGGGAAGATGCGCCGCTCCTGGGGCACCAGGGCCACGCCGGCCCGGGCCACCTTGTGGCAGGGCGCCTGGAAGATGCTCCGGCCCTGGAATTCGATGGCCCCCGACTGCGGTGCCACCAGGCCCATGATGGACTTGAGGGTGGTGCTCTTGCCCATGCCGTTGCGCCCCAGCAGGCAGACCAGCTCCCCCTGCTCCAGGCTGAGAGAGACGTTTTGCAGGGCGTGGATCAGCCCGTAGTAGGTGTTGAGGTTGTTGGCCCTAAAAAACATGGGAGAACTCCATGTCGCCCAGGTAGGCGTCCCTGACCGCCGCGTTTTCGCGAATCTCCTCCGGCGGCCCGGAGGCCAGGATGGAGCCGTAGTAGAGCACGGTGATGCGGTCGGCCAGGGTGAAGACCACGTCCATGTCGTGCTCCACGATGACCATGCTCTTGCCCTTGGTCAGCCGCTTGATCAGCTCCACGGTGGCGTGGGTCTCCTCCTTGGACATGCCGGCGGTGGGCTCGTCTAGCATCACCAGGTCCGGGTTGGTGGACAGGGCCATGGAGACCTCCAGCGCCCGGTGCTTGCCATAGGACAACTGGCAGGCCAGCACGTCGCGCTCGGCCGTGAGCCCGATGCTGGCCAGGATCTCGCCGGTCTCCTGGGCCACCTTGTCCAGGCCCGCCACCCGCCGCCAGCAGTCGAACCTGACGCCCAGCCGGGACATCACGCCCATGCGGATGTTCTGGAACACGGTCTGCTTTTCGAAGGTGCTGGTGATCTGGAATGAGCGGCCCAGCCCCCGGCGGGCCAGTTTGTAGGGGGGCAGCCCGGTGATGTCCTGGCCCTTGAAGAAGACCTGGCCGCCCGAGGGGTGGTAGGTGCCGGTGATGGCGTTGAACAGGGTGGTCTTGCCGGCGCCGTTGGGGCCGATGATGGCGTGGTGCTCGCCCTGGCGCACCGTCAGCCCCACGTCAGTCAGGACCTGCAGGCCCCTGAAGTCGTGGCAAAGGTCCTTGGTCTCCAGGATGTTCATGCGGCGATCTCCCTGGTCTTGCGAAGATAGGCGCGCTTTTGCCACCAGGCCCGAAGCCGCGCCCAGAAGGAGATGGCGCCGCCGGGCAGGAACATCACCACCAAGATGAAGATGAGGCCGCTGATCATCTGGGCCCACTCGGGGTAGGCCTGGGTCACGTTTTCCAGCAGGAGCAGCAGGCCCGAGCCCAGGATGGGCCCGAAGAAGGTGCCGATGCCGCCCACCAGGATGGCCAGCAGGGGCTGGAAGGAGACCATGATGTGCAGCACGCCGCCCACCGAGACCAGGTTGTTGAAGACCGCGTAGATGGCCCCGGCCAGCCCGGCGAAGAAGCCGGAGAGGCAGAAGATCACCGCCTTGGTCAGCACCACCTGGTAGCCCAGGTAGTCCACCCGCTTCTGGTTGTCGCGGATGCTGATCATCACGCTGCCCATGGGCGTTTTGGTGAAGTGCCACATGGCCAGGACGCCCAGGCAGACCAGGCCCACCGCGAAGAAGTACATGTTCACCGGCCTGGTGACGTCCAGGCTAAAGAGGCCCAGGTTCAGCGGGGGCGTGGTCCAGCCCATGATGCCGTCCTCGCCGCCGGTCACGTTGCGGAACTTGGAGCAGAGCACGTACATGAGCTGGCCAAAGGCCAGGGTGAGCATGGTGAAGGCCGTGGCCCGCACCCTGACCAGCAGCGGGCTCAGCACCAGCGCCACCAGCATGGCCGCCAGGCTGCTGAGCAGCACCGCCGCGATGAGCGGGATGCCCTCCAGGTGGGTGAGGATCAGCGCGGCCCCGTAGGCCCCCACGCCGAAGTACAGGGCGTGGCCAAAGGATAGCAGGCCGGTGAAGGACAAGAGCAGGTTGAGGCTCACCGCAAAAAGGGCCTCGATGGCCAGGCGCACCACCAGGTTGGTGTGCACGGTGCCAAAGACGAAGGGGACGGCGACCAGCGCCGCCAGGGCGGCCGCCAGCCAGAGCAGGTGGTGGCGCTTCATTCTCTGTCTCCGAACAGGCCGGTGGGCTTGAAGGCCAGCACCAGGGCCATGAAGGCGAACATCAGCACCGGCGATAGCTTGGGTATGAACTGGATGCCGTAGGCGTTGAGCTCGCCCAAAAACAGGGCCGCCACCAGGGCTCCGAACAGGCTGCCGAAGCCTCCCACCACCACCACCACGAAGGCGTCCATGCCCATCTGGTCGGCCAGGCCCGGGAAGACGGTGAGGATGGGCGCGGCGGCCACCCCGGCCACCCCGGCCATCCAGGTGCCCAGGCCGAAGACCAGCATGAATACCAGGCGGGTGTTCACCCCCAGGACGCTGACCATGTCCGGGTCGGAGACCGCGGCCCGGACGATGGTGCCCAGGCGGGTCTTGAACAGCACGAAGGACATCAGCGCCAGCACCGCCAGGGAAAGGGCGATGATGAACAGGCGGTAGAGGGGGTATTCCAGGCCCGCGATGTCCACCAGACCCGTCAGGCCGCCCGGCACCATGACCTGCAGGCCCTCGGTGCCCCAGATCAGCTTGGCCGCCTCGGCCACCACCAGGGCGATGCCCAGGGTCAAGAGCAGCTCGGCGATGTGGCCCATGCCCGAGGCCTGCGCCCTGCGCAGCATGAACCGCTCCACCAGGATGCCCAAGAGGGCCACCGCCAGGGGGGCCAGGAGCAGGGAGAGCCAGTAGCTGCCGGTGGCGTTGAGCACCGTCACGCATAGGTAGGCCGAGAGCATGAAAAATGAAGCGTGGGCGATGTTTAGGATGCCCATCATGCCGAAGATCAGGGTGAGGCCAGAGGCAACCAGGAACAGAAGCATGCCATAGGCCAGGCCGTGGATGCCCTGGGCCAGGTACATCTGTGTTTCAGGGCTCATGCCGATTCTCCAGGATGTTTCCGCCCTGCTTGCCGGGGGCCTCGCCCGCCATCCCCCGCCCGGCCGGGCAGGGGGATGGCGGGTGGTTCGCAGGAGGTTGCCGGTTGCCGGCTACTTGCAGCGGCTCGAATCCTTGGGCTGGGGCAGGGTCACGAACTCGGCCGGGATGGTGGTCACCTGGTCCATGAAGGCGCAATCCTTGTACCACTTGTTGGGATGCACGAACTCGGTGACGTAGGTGTCGCGCACCACCCGGTGGTCGCAGGCCCGCATGGTCAGCTTCTGGCCGATCAGGCCCATCCACTCGTCGCCTTCCCAGGCCTTGATGACCTTGTCCGGGTCGGTGGTGCCGGCCCGCTGCATCACCTCCAGCAGCCAGTAGAGGGACTCCATATAGGCGCCGCTGGTGGAGCCCAGCCACTCAAAGAAGGGGGTGTTGTAGGGCGCCGCCCAGGTTTTCCAGGCCTCGTGCCACTTGTGCTGGATACCGTCCTGGAAGTTGATCAGGAACTCGCTGGCGAAGACCAGGCCCTTGGAGCCCTCCGGGCCCACCGCCACCAGGCCGTTGACGTCGTCCAGGAAGATGCCGGCAATGGGCGTATTGATGCCCATCTGACGCGACTGCTTGAGCAGGTTGGTGGAGTCCGGAATCCAGTCGCCGGTGAAGATCACCTCGGCCCCGGAGGCCTTGACCTTGGTCAGGTAGGGGGCGAAGTCCTTGTTGAACAGGGGATGGAAGTCCTCGCCCACGATCTGGGCGTCGGGCACGTACTTCTTGAGGCCGGCCTTGAAGGATTCGGCCAGCTCGTGGCCGAAGATGTAATCCTGGTTGAGGATGTAGAACTTGCGCTCCTTGCGGCCGGCGAAGTACTTGGCCAGGGTCTGCCCCACCGAGTAGGTGGTCCAGATGTGCTGGAAGGTGTAGGGGGTGAAGCTCTTGCCTTCCATCAGCGTGTCCGACAGCGAACCGGAGTTGAGGTGCAGCTTCTTGTACTTGTCGGCCTCGGCCTGGATGATGGCGGTGAGGTGGCTGCCCGCGGTGCCCCACAACACGTCCACCTTGTCTTGCAGGCAGAGTTTTTCCGCCGCCTGCTTGGTGGTGGCGGGCTTGCCCATGGTGTCGCCCTTGATCAGGGCGATCTTCATTTTTTTGCCGCCGATGGCGATGCCGCCGCGCTTGTTGATGTCGGCGGCCACCCAGGTGCCGGTGGCCCAGTAGATTTGCCCCACCGCGGCCGCGTCGCCGCTGAAGGGCGCCAGCACGCCGATCTTGACCACGTCGCCGCTGGGGTTTTCGAACTTGGCGGGGTCGAAGCCGGTCATGTCCGACACCGCCTTGGCGTCGAACCCGCGCGCGGCACCGGCGGCCAGGGCAGGCGTGGCGCCCAAGGTGGCCATGACCAATGCGGCGCCGATCACGCCCAACATAAGCAATCGTTTCGAAACTTTCATGATTCCCTCCCCGTAAATAGAGCTGTCCCTCGGATGGTGCGACTCAAAATGCCTTCAAGCCTCGTCATCCCCAGGCGGAGCCGGCAACGGCCGCGCTCCGGCTAGAGCGAATCCAAGCCCTTGATGAAAAAATCGATGGTGGTCTCCAGGACCTTGTCCGTGTCCAGGCTCCGGGTGGTCCAGCCCTTCAGCGGCAGGAAGGCGAAGCTGAAAACCAGCAGGCTGGCGACAATCAGCAGGCGTTCCTGGTCCGCCTCCCGGCCCAGGGCCTGCTGGATCCAGGCCGCCCAGCGCTGGATCAGGTCGCGATCGGCGGACATGATCTCCTGCTTGGTGGTCTGGTCCAGAAAGCGGGTTTCCTGGTAGGCCAGGGAGATGATGTCCGGACGAAAAGTCCAGGAGTGGGTGATGGCGGTGTGCATGTAACGCCGCAGGGCCTCCAGGTTCCTGATCTCCTCGCTGGGGGAGAAGGCCGCGCGCTCCTCCGAGGTCTCGCCCATCATCTCCTTGAAGAGCTGGCGCAGGATGTCGTCCTTGTTCTGCACATAGTCATAGAGGCTGCCGGGGTTGACGCCCGATTCCTCGCAGATGTCCTGGATGGTGGTGACCGCGAAGCCCTTTTTGGTGAAGAGCTTGCGGGCCGCATCCAGGATCTGGGCCCGGCGCCGCTTGACCAAATCTTTGTTCTTGATCTGCCTAAACCGCCGGATGCCGAGCCCGTCCTCGTGGGGCTGGCCGGGGGTGGGCGCAGTCTTTTCAGGCAATTGCCACTCCTTCCCTCAGCGCCGGTGCAGTGGGGCGCGGCCCGTGGCCGCCGGCAACTGCTTGCGCTGCCTCAGATCGAGCCTTGCGAGCATAACCCACACATAATCAGCTTGTTGGTTAAGCTGAATGTTGTACGCCATATCCAGGTTTGGCTGATGCTCATCAGCAAAATAGCAGCATTGGGTTTGGCTTGTCAAGCTGCTTTATAGCGGTGCTGACCATGCGGTCGCGCAAGGCGGGCTCGCGGCGATATAGGCTTGTTATGATTTAGATATTTGCGCATGCTCTGGGCTGCGGCCGCGCCGCCATCGCCCAAGCCCGGCCGCGGAAGCGGCCCGGCCCCCGGCCCGGCCTGGGGGCCAATCCGCCGCCGCCAGCCGGGACCGGTCGCCGGCGGCCATGCTCCCGGCCCCGGACGCCTAGCAGGTTAAACGGCTAGAATATCGGCGTTATGTCCCGTGCGGCGGCCCAGCCGGTGGCGGTTTCCGGCCGGGGTGCTGCCCGGCGGGGGTGCAAGGCGCTTGACAGGGCCAGGCCGCCTTGCTAGCTTGCTGATGATCATCAGCCAAAATACAATATGGCAGATATAATTCAGCGAAGGATAATTCAACGAAAGAACGCCGGCTGGCGGCGGCGCGGGCAAGACGCCTGATAAAGGATCGCGGCATGGACAAGCACAAGGTTTCCATCGTGCGTTACGCAGAGCCCCTGGCCTCGGTGAGCCGGGCCGTGGAGCTTTGCGGCGGCCTGGAGCGCATCGGCGCCGGGGCCAAGGTCTTCCTCAAGCCCAACATCGTCTTCTGGAGCCGCGCGGTGGCGTTCCCCAAATGGGGCGTCATCACCACCAGCCGGGTGATGGAGGACCTGGTGGTGCTGCTCAAGGAGCGGGGGGTCACTGACATCACCATCGGCGAGGGCACCGTGCTGGGCCGGCCCGACGACAAGGAGACCGTGGCCCACGCCTTCGAGACCCTGGGCTACAACCGCCTCAAGGAGCGCTACGGGGTCAAGGCCGTGGACATCTTCCAGCGCCCCTTTGAGACGGTGGACCTGGGCGACGGCGTGGAGCTTAACTTCAACGCCGACATCCTGCACAGCGACTTCGTGGTGGACGTGCCGGTGATGAAGACCCACGCCCAGACCACGGTGAGCCTCGCCATCAAGAACCTGAAGGGCATGATCGACATCAAGTCGCGCAAGCGCTGCCACAGCGCCGATCCGGACCGGGACCTGCATTTCTGGATCGCGCGCCTGGCCGACAAGATGCCGCCCATCCTGGCCGTGCTGGACGGCATCTACACCTCGGAATACGGTCCGGGCTTCGACGGCGTGATGCACCGCAGCAACATCCTGGCCGCCTCCTGGGACCCGTTCTCCGCCGACCTGGTGGGCAGCCGCCTGCTGGGCCAGGACCCGGCGGCGGTGCCCTACCTGGTCCACGCCGCCAACCGCTGCGGCCGGCCCCTGGACCTCAGCGACGTGGAGGTGGTGGGCGAGAGCATCGCGGAGTTGGCCAAGACCCACCAGTGGAGCTTCCCCTACAACGCGGCCGGCACCCTGCCCCTGCCCATGGATCAGCGCGGCATGAGCGGGTTGGCCTACTACAAGTACGACACCAGCCTGTGCACCTATTGCTCCAGCATCAACGGCGTGGTCATCCAGGCCGTGGCCAACGCCTGGGCCGGCGAGCCCTGGGACGACGTGGAGGTGCTCACCGGCAAGCGCATGCAGCCCCGTCCCGGCGCCAAGAAGACCATCCTGCTGGGCAAGTGCATGTCCCAGGCCCACAAGGACAACCCCGACATCAAGGAGATGATCGCCATCAAGGGCTGCCCGCCCAAGCCCGAGCAGATCGTCGCGGCCTTGCACCAGGCGGGCATCATGGCCGACCCGGCCCTGTTCGCCAACCTGGAGATGCTGCCCGGCCGCTTCATGCGGCGCTACCAGGGCAAGCCCGAGTTCGACGAAGGCCATTTTCAGGTGGGCTAAGCCCCGCAATCCGTCCAAACGACGCGGCCGCGGGGAGCGCTCCCCGCGGCCGCGTCTCCTCCGGCCTGCGGCGCTATTGCGTGTAGGCGCCGCCGTCCACGTTGATGGTCTGGCCGTTGACGAACGAGGCGTCGTCCGAGGCCAGGAACAGGATGACGCTGGCGATCTCCTCCGGCTGGCCCAGGCGTCCCATGGGCACCGCGAAGTTCTTGAACATCTCCAGCTTGGCCGCGGGCACCGTGGCCAGCATCTCGGTCTCGATGAAGCCGGGGGCCACGCAGTTGACCCGCACCCCGCGGCCGCCCAGCTCCTTGGCCGCGGCCCGGGTCAGCCCGATCACGCCGGCCTTGCTGGCCGAGTAGTTGAGCTGGCCGGCCGCGCCGTAGCGGCTGACGCTGGAGAGGTTGACGATGGCCCCGCCGCCCTGCGCGCGCATTGGGATCATGCAGGCCTGCAGGCAGTTGAAGGCGCCCTTGAGGTTGACTTCGATCACCTGGTCCCACTGCTCCTCGGTCATCTTGTGGCCGATGGTGTCGCGGATGATGCCGGCGTTGTTGACCAGGATGTCCAGCCCGCCCAGCTCGGCGCGGGTGCGCTCCACCAGGCCCCGCACAAAGCCGCGGTCGCTGACGCTGCCGATCAGGTCCAGGCAGCGCCGGCCCTGGCCGCGCACCTTGGCGGCGACCTCCTCCAGGCGCGCGGAGTTGAGGTCGCACAGGGCCAGGTCCGCGCCCTCGGCGGCGAAGCGCAGGGCGGTGGCCGCGCCGATGCCCTGGGCCGCGCCCGTGATGATGGCCACCTTGTCCTTCAGTCGCATCTTGCCCTCTTTTGGATGTAACGGCCCGACCCGCCCCGCCCGTGGCGTGGGAGGGGACGGGCCGAGCCGCTTGAGCTGCTAATAATCCTCGCGCTCGATGACCGTGGCCACGCCCTGGCCGCCGCCCACGCAGGCGTTGGCCACGCCCCAGCGGCCGCCCTTGGCGTTGAGGATGCGGGCCAGGGTGCCCACCAGGCGGTTGCCGGTGGCGCCCAGGGGATGGCCGATGGCCAGGCCGCCGCCCATCACGTTGACCTTCTCAGGGTCCAGGCCCAGCTCCTTGATGCAGTTCAGGGCCACGATGGCGAACGCCTCGTTGATCTCCCAGAAGTCCACCTCGGCGGGCTTCAGGCCGATCTTGTCCAGGGCCTTCTGGCTGGCCGGCACCGGGCCGTGGCCCATGATGGTGGGGTCCACGCCGGCGAAGCCGATGGAGCGGATGGTGGCCAGGGGCTTGATGCCCTTGGCCAGGGCCTTGTCCTTGCTCATCAGGATCATGCCGGTGCCGGCGGCGTTAAGGGGCGAGCTGACGCCGGCGGTGATGACGCCGTCCTTCTTGAAGGCGGGTTTGAGCTTGGCCAGGTCCTCCAGGGTGGTCTCGCCGCGCACGGCCTGGTCCTTGTCCACCACCATGGTGGCGCCGTCGGCCTGGGGGGCCTCCACGGGCAGGATCTCGCCGGCGAAGAAGCCCTCGGCCTGGGCCTGGGCCGCCCGCTGGTGGGAGCGCACCGCCCAGAGTTCCATGTCCTGCTTGGTCAGGCCGCTTTGGGCAAACAGCTTCTCGGCGGTGAGCCCCATGTTGGTGGCGGTCATCATGTCCCAGTGCTTGTACTTGGGGCTCACGAACAGCGAGAGGTTGTAGGCGGCCAGGCCGCGGTCCTGGGTGGTGCCGCCCATGGGCACCCGGGTCATGTGCTCCATGCCGCCGACCATGACCACGTCGGCGAAACCCTGGGCGATCTCCATGTAGCCGATCTGGATGCCGGCCATGGCCGAGCCGCACTGCTGGTCCACGAACTTGGCCGAGATGGTCTCGGGCAGGTTGGCCAGGAAGATGGGGTTGCGGCCGCCGTAGGTCCACTGCTCGCCCACGCCGGTGGCGCAGCCCACGATGAAGTCATCCACCTCCTCGGGGGACAGGCCGGTGCGCTTGATCAGCTCCGGCAGCACCAGGGCCAAGAGCTCGTCGGCGCGCAAGGCGTGCAGCCAATCGCGGCCGGGGTCGTTGGGGCGGCAACGGGACTGGGCCGTGCGCAGGTAACCAGCAATGACGACTTCTTGCATGACAACGCTCCTTGCTGCGGTTCAATCGTTTTCGGTTTGGGGGGGCGCGGGGGGGCCGCCTGCTGCCGGGGCGGCCGGGGCGGGCCGCGGGGGCCAGCGGTC
>JAZDHW010000170.1:0-3623 GCA_043805555.1 Pseudomonadota bacterium | reverse complement strand
CGCGCCCTGGCGGGCCAGGGCCGCGCAGCCCACCCGGGCCAGCACCGCCGCCGCCGCGCCCGGCCGGCCGGCGGCCACGATCTCCAGGCCCAGGTTGACCAGGCCCAGGCCCTCGCGCCCGGCCCGGGCCACGGCCTCGGGATCGGCCGGCTCGGCCTCCAGGGCCACCACCGCGCAGTTGGCCACGTAGGCCAGCTCGGCCTTGAGGGCGTCGCCGGCGGCCTGGTCCAGGTCGGCGGCCAGGGCCGGCAGGGTCTGATCGGCCGGCAGCAGGCTGATGAGCGCGCCGGAGCGGGGCGGGGCGTCGGCCAAAAACCCCATGGCCAGCTTGGTGGGCTGGTTCTCCCAGTCGGTCTCGCCGGGGGCCGGCCGCGCCCAAAGCTCCAGGGCCTCGCCGCGATCCGGGAAGCCGCAATCCATGAGCCGGCCGGCCCGCCAGCGCCGGGCGTCCTCGGCCATGCCGGTGGCCGACTCCCAGAGCATGGCCTCCAGCGCCTGGTGAAAGCGGTCCGCCAGCTCGCTTTTGAGCACCACCAGCACCTGGGCCGGCAGGCTGGCGGTCTTCTCGTCGCGGAAATCGATGTAGTACACGCCGTCCAGGGTGAAGCCGGGCAGGTCGTCGGGCGGCTCCTGCTCGTCCTGGCCGGGCAGCCACTTGACCACCTTGAACCAGTGGGCGAACAGCAGCGCCAGCACCTCCAGGTCGGTGGCGGCCAGCCAGCGCTCCAGGCGGGCCGAGCCGGCCTCCAGCAAGAGCGGCAGCCAGGCCTCGTAGCGGGTGGGCGCGAAATCCTCGCGCACCCAGCCGGTGAGATCCAGCACGTAGGCCAGTTGCTCGTCGCTGGACAGGGCCACCAGGTCGCCGGCGTCCTCGGGCCCCAGGCCCAGCACCGTGGCCGCGAACTCGTCCGGGGCCAGGGCCTGGGTCAGGGCCTCGGAATCCCGGGCCAGGATGATGAGCCGCTGGCGCGCGGGCGGCTCGGCGGCCAGCACCGCGCGCAGGCGGTCGCTGAAGTTCAGGCCGTGCCACAGGGCCTCGGCCGCGCGGGGGTCGCGCTGCTCCAGGGCCAGCACCCGCTCGGGTGCGCGCATGATCTCTCGGGGGGTCGGCTGGTCGTTCATGCTTCCACCGTGCAGGCCCCGCAGCGGGCGCACTTGCCCACGGCGCAGGCCGGCGAGGCCAGGGCCGCGGTTGCGCGGCCGGCCTCCTGCCAGAGGTAATCAACCTCGATGCCGTGGTCCAGGAAGGCCCAGGGCAACAGTTCGTCGCGGGTCCGGCGGCGATGGGCAAAAAAGGCCGGGTCCACCCCGCTGGATTTGTAGGCCGCGGCCGGGGGCTGGCCGCCGGCCAGGGCGGCGATGAGCCCGGCCGCGCGGCGGTCGCCCCGGGCGATGACCGCCTGGAGCTGGGCGTACTTGGGCACGTCGGTGACCACCTTGAGGTTGGCCAGGGGCCTTAACGCCGCCTTGACCTGTTTCATGCGCGCCTCGATGAGCTTAAGGGGGGCCATGGGCTCCCACTGCAAGGGCGTCCAGGGCTTGGGCACAAAGGCGTTGAGGCTCACCGTGACCTGGCCCAGGTGGCCGGTGGGCCGGGCCGCGCTGACCACTTGCTGGCGGATCTGGCGGGCCAGGCTGATCAGCTCCTCCACGTCGGCGTCTTCCTCGCCGGGCAGTCCCACCATGAAATACAGGCGCAGGTTGGCCACCCCGGCCGTGACCAGGATCTCGGCCGCGCGGAAGAGATCGTCCTCGCCCAGGTGCTTGTTGATCACCCGGCGCAGGCGGGCGCTGCCGGCCTCCGGGGCCAGGGCCACGCTCTGGTGGCCGGCCGCGGCCAGGGCCTGGGCCAGCTCCGGGGTCAGGCAATCGGCCCGCAGGCTGCTCACGCCCAGCTTGCCGCCGGCGGCCCTGATGGCCCCGGCCAACCCGTCCAGGCCGGGCAGGTCGGTGACCGCGGCCGAGACCAGGCCCACCCGGCCGCCGCCGGCCGCACCGGCCAGGGCCGCGTCAAGGTAGTCGGCCGCCGCGCCCAGGCGGGGCGGGCGGTAGACGTGGCCTGCGGCGCAGAAGCGGCAGGCGTGGCCGCAGCCCCGGCCGACCTCGATCAGCGTCATCTGGCCGAACTCCGGGCCGGGGGCGTTGAACACGCTCCGGGCCAGGCCGGCGGCCGGGCCGCGATATTTGGGCGCCGCGACCCGATCGGGCAGGCCGGGGAATTTGGGCGCAAATGACGCCAGGCGGCCGTCGGCGGCGTACTCGACCTGGTACAGCTCCGGCGCGTAGAAACCCGGCGCCTGGCGGGCCAGCGCCAGCAGCAGCTCGTCGCGGGGGCGGCCGGCCTCGGCCTGCACGGCGTCCAGGAAGGGCCCCAGCACCACCTCGGCCTCGCCCAAAAGGAAGGCGTCCACGATGCCGGCCAGGGGCTCGGGGTTGAGCATGGCCGCCACCCCGCCGGCCACCACCAGGGGGCCGCGGCGCTCGCGGGACCACATGCCCAGCCCGGCCTGGCTCAACATGGCGGCCAGGTTGGGCGCGTCGTTTTCAAAAGAAACCGAGGCCAGCACCAGGTCGAAGCCGGCCACCGGCCGGCCGGACTCCAGGGTGATGAGCGGCGCGCCGGTCTTGGCGTAAAGCGGCGCACTGACCCGATCGGGCATAAACGCCCGTTCGCACAACGCGTCGGGCCGGTCGTTGATGATGCGGTAGACCGTGGCCAGGCCCAGGTTGGCCAGGCCCACGTTATAGGTGTTGGGGTAGAGCAGGGCCAGGTTGAGCCGGCCGCCGGGCTCCCGGCGCACCCATCCCCGCTCCTGGGCCAGGAGGTTGCGCTGATGCTCCAAAAGCGGTCGCCAACTGCGGCTCAAACCCATGCCTCCGCTCGTGATGCCTGTCCGGGGGCCTCAAGGATAACACCCGCCCCGCCCCCGCGTCACCCGGCCGGGTATTGACCCCGGCCGCCGGCGGTGTCAGGCTTGATGAAAACAGTTCTTGACGCCACCTGTTCGGGGGAAGGCCGCGATGAGCGAAGACAAGGATTTGGAGTTGCTGCGCCGCCTGGCCGCGGCCGGGGACGCGGCCAACATGTGGGAGGCCGGGGCCGCCATGGGCCTGGACCGCTCGGCCACCGAGACCCTGGCCATCGACCTTTTCGCCAAACAGGCCATGGAGGTGGCCAACCTGAGCGGCAAGGTGCGCATCACCGCAACCGGCCGCAGCCTCTTGGGCGAAGCGCCCGCGTCCGAGCCCGGCCTGGCCGGCCTTGTGCGCGATCTGGCCGCCCTGGAGCCCGGCCTGCCCGGCAACGACGCCACGGACCTGGCCGCGGACCTGGCCTGCCTGCAGGCCCAGGCCGGCCGCTCGCGGCCGCTGATGCCCGTGGTGCGGGCCTGCCTGGCCGCGGTGGAGACCGCCCTGGCCAAGTCCAAGGCCCCGCAGGCGGCGGCGCTCATCAAGCGCGCCGCCACCCTGCGCGAGCAGGCCTAGGTGTGTGTCGGAGAAAGCCATCCATGGCTTTCTCCTCTTGGAACTTGCCAAAAGTGAATTTTGGCAAGTTCTCGGAATGGCGCCAAAAATTAATTTGGCGCCATTCCGGGCGGGCCGTCCATGGCCCGCTCGGAAGC
>JAZDHW010000169.1:0-11956 GCA_043805555.1 Pseudomonadota bacterium | reverse complement strand
GCCATTCCGAGAACTTGCCAAAATTAACTTTTGGCAAGTTCCAAGAGGAGAAAGCCATGGATGGCTTTCTCCGACACGCACCTAGAACAGGTCCGAGCCCACCGCGCGCAGCCAGGCCGGCTCGGGGCCGGCCTCGGCCTCGGGCTCGCGCCCGGCGGCCACCTCCTGGCGGTGCAGCTCCCAGAGATCCAGGAAGCCCTGCTCGTGGGAGCGCGACTCCATGTAGGCCCGGGCCTGGCGGCCCATGTCGCGGCGCAGCAGGGGCGACTCCACCAGCTTGGCCACCGCCATGGCCAGGGCCTCGGCCGAGCCGCCCCGGACCACCAGGCCCGTGCGGCCGTCCAGCACGTTCTCCTGGGGGCCGCCCTGGTCGGCCACCACCGCCGGCAGCCCGGCGGCCTGGGCCTCCAGGACCACGTTGCCGAAGGTGTCGGTGAGGCTGGGGAAGACGAAGACGTCGGCGCTGGCATAGGCGCGGCTCAGGTCCTCGCCCTGCAAATAGCCGGTGAAGACCGCCGGCCACCCGGCCAGCTCGGCGCGCATCTGGGGCGCGTAGGGGCCGTCGCCCACCACCGCCAGGCTCAGGCCGGGGTGGCTCGGGACCAGCGCCTTGAACGCCGCGGTCAGGGTGTCCAGGCTTTTTTCCTTGCTGACCCGGCCCACGTAGAGCAGGCAGGGCCCCGCGCCCAGGCCGAAGCGCCGGGCCAGGAAATCGCCCCGGAAGCGGGGGTGGAACTCCTGCACGTCCACCCCGCGCGGGCAGAGGCGGATCTTCTCGCCGGCCAGGCCCCGGCCGATCAGCTCATCGCCGGTGGCCCGGCTGGGCACGTACACGCAGTCCATCTGGTGGTAGTACCAGAGCACGTAGCGCCAGAGCAGCTCTTCCATCTGGGGATCGCCGGTGAGGTGGCTGGCGTACTGGGGCAGGGCGGTGTGATAGGTGGCGCTGATGGGCAGGCGCATGATGCGGGCGATGGCCAGGGCGGCCAGGCCCAGGGGGCCGGGGGTGGCGGTGTGGAGGTAGTTGTAACCGCGGCGGTAGACGTGGTCCATCATCTGCAACAGCGGCGGCAGGAAGAGCTTCTGGTCCGGGTACTCGGGCAGGGCGTAGACGGAGACCGGCCGGAAGTGGCGCAAAAGGCCCTGGCGCAGGGGCCGGTCCGGGTCGCAGGTGATGACGGTCAGGTCCTTGCCCAGGCGGGCGGCCAGCTCGGCCTGCTCGGCCAGGATGCGGGCCACGCCGTTGGTCTCGTAGAAGGTGTCGGTGAAGTGGGCCACCTTCAGCGCCGGGGCCGGCGCGCTGGCCGGGCCGGGGGCCAGGCGGGCGCGCAGTTGGGCGGCCAGGCGGCGGTCGCGGCTGAAGAGGTTGTAGGGCACCAGGTAGGGGCTGAGCAGGCAGACCAGGGAGCCGGCCGCGCCGATGGTCTCGAAGATGCTGAACAGGTTGGCCCCGCTCAGGTGGCCGAAGAGGCGGTCGCCCAGGCTGCGCAGCACCTGGTTGGCCAGGCGCTCCACGAAGCCGAACCAGCGCAGCTCGCGCTCGTCGCCGCCCACCCGGCGCCCCTGCATCAACGCGCGCAACTGGGGGTCGTCCAGGATCATGCGCTCGCCCTCGCGGCGCAGGAGGTTCTGGATGTCCTGGCGGCCGCCGCGGCGGTCGCGCCGGCGCTGCACCCAGCGGCCGCCGGCCCCCAGGATGGAAAAGCGCACCGGCTCGGGCTCCGGGGTGAGCATCTGGTCCAAAAAACGCAACAGGGTCTGGCCGGCCAGGTGCTTGCCCAGGGAAAGGCGCTGTTTGTAGAACTGGTAGGCGATGCCGTAGAGGTTGTGGGCCAGGCCCAGGGGCGACGAGCCCCGGCCGTGGGTCACCGTGCGCCCGGCCTTGAGGCCTTGCAGGAACTCGGCCACGCTGCCGGCCTCGGGCACCTCGGTGTGCATGCGCCCCACGCCCAGGGCGCTGTGGTCGTCGGAGCCGGCCACCAGGGCCTTGCGCCAGGGGGTGGGGTAGGCCGGCTCCAGGTTGTGGCGTTCGCTCAGCTCGGCCATCAGGCGCGGGTTCAGGCCCTTGACCATCAGCGCCAGGAGCTGGTTCTGGGCGTGGTCGCGGGCCCCGTTCAGCTCCAGCAGCTCGAAGAGCAGGAAAAGCTTCTCCACGTGGGCCGGGGTCAGCTTGCCGTTGACCGCGTAGAAGGGGTGGGCCAGGGCGTGGGCCAGGTCGGCCTGGCGCAGGTAGGCCACCAGGTCGTAGACGTTCTCGCGCAGGCGCATCAGGTCGGCGTGGATGGCCTCGTCGATGCCCCAGACCAGCACGTGCACCTTGCAGCCGTCCTCGGGGAAGTAGCTGGTCACCTCCTCGCTGATGAAGCTGTGGGGCAGGTGCGCGATCTCCAGGCAGCCGTTGATGGTGTTGTGGTCGGTCAGGGTGAGGGCGGTGAGCCCCCGGGCCTGGGCCAGGCGAAGGAGGCTCGCGGTCTGGCTGAAGCTCTCCGGGCAGCCGATCTTTTGCAGCACCCATTGCGACGGACGTTTGGAGAACTCGGAATGCAGGTGGAGGTCGTACTTCATAGCTCACCCCTTCAAGGGTTGGGTTTGGGATCTGGATTGCCGCTGGGCAAGGCGGGCGACTAACCGGCGCCGAATTGTTTCCAAGCGCTGCCGCGCTTGACCCGCACCAGGGCCACGCCTTTGGCAAAGGGGAACTTGATGAGTTCGAAATGCTCGGGGTTCTGGGTCAGGGCCTTGAGCCAGCGCAGCACGTTGCTGGGCCGCGGCGTCTTGCGCACGATCACGCTGCGGTCGTGCAGCAGGATGTAGGTGTTTTTGCGCGAGCGCCGCAGCACCTCGCCGAAATCGAAGCTCAGCTCGCTGGCGGCGCGCTGGCCGTCCACCAGGGCCAGGTCGATGTCCGGCAGGGCCAATTCTTCATAACGGTGGAAGAACTCGGCGCAGATCATGCGGTGGTGGGTGACCTGCTCGCGCACCCCGAAACGGGCGAAGAAGGCCGCCACCTTTTCCGGCGGGTGCCAGTGGTTGACCCGGCCCAGGGTCGGCGTCTGACCCCGCGCCGACCAGGCCAGGGCCGGCTCCACGAAAGAGACCCGGCCGCGGCGGTTGTCCTTGACCCCCAGGGCCAGGCAGATGGTGCTGAAGCCGTGGTCCGAGCCGATGACCAGGACATGGCGCGGGCGCAGGGTGCGCACCAGGCCGTAGTAGAGGAAGCCGAAGCCCAGGTTCAGCGAGCCCAGTTGCTGGTGCTGGCCCACCGGCTTGGCCTGGCTTAGGATATCGCGCAACAGCTTCGGGCTCAGGCTGAAGCCGCCGGCCGCCCCTGCCTCGTCCCCTCGCCCTGCCGCGCGTTGACTGCTCGGGTTGTTCATGGAACCCAAAATCTACGGTTAGACCACGATCCTGACCCAACATGTTGTGGCTCGCTGTTAAGGTATTGGTATGCGCAAATGAGATTACGGATTGTTGCCGGCCAGGTTAACGTTTCACGTCAAAATCCTACCGCCGGCCGGCGGGCGGATGTTAATCAGTTTGTAACCAAGGGGTGCTAGACTGGGTGCGCCTTACTAACCCAGAACAGGCGGGATCGTCATGTCGCCCAAAACCACGCGCCATCCCCGGCCGGGCCTGCTCCTGGCCCTGCTGCTCCTGCTGGCCCTGTGCGCCGCCCTGGGCGGCCAGGCCAACGCCGCGCCGGCCGCTCCGGCCAAGAGCGTCATCCTGTTCATCGCCGACGGCTGCGGGGCCGAGCAGTACACCCTGGCCCGCTGGTTCAAGGGCGCGCCCCTGGCCTTCGACGGCATCATGACCGGCGGGGTGCGCACCTTTATCGCCGACTCGGTGGTGGCCGACTCCGCCCCGGCCGCCACGGCCTATGCCAGCGGGCTGCGCAGCAGCAACAAGGTCATCGGCCTGGGGCCATCGCCCAAGGGCCTCTTGCCCGGCCAGCCCGATCCCGGCGCCGAGGCCCTGCGCCCCCTGGCCACCACCCTGGAGGCGGCCCGGCTCATGGGCAAGTCCACCGGCCTGGTGGCCACCGCGCGCATCACCCACGCCACCCCGGCCGCCTTTGCCGCCCACGTGCCCAAGCGCAGCCAGGAGGCCGAGATCGCCAAGCAGATGGCCCACCAGGGCCTGACCGTGCTCATGGGCGGCGGCCGGCGTTATTTCCTGCCCAAGAGCGCCGGCGGCGACCGCGGCGACGGCCTGGACCTGCTGGCTGAGATGCGCAGGCAAGGCTGCGACACCGCCGAGACCAGCGCTGACCTGGATAAGATCAAGTCCGGGCGGCTGGTGGGGCTCTTCGCCGCCGACCACCTGGCCGCCGAGCTGGACCGGCCCCAACTGGCCCCGGACCAGCCCACCCTGGCCCGCATGACCGCCAAGGCCCTGGATCTCCTGGCCAAGAATCCCAAGGGTTTTTTCCTGATGGTGGAGGGCAGCCAGATCGACTGGGCCGACCACGCCAACGACCCGGCCCATCTGCTGGGCGACATGCTGGCCTTTGACGCGGCGGTGGACAAGGGCCTGGACTTCGCCCGCCGCCACCCCGGCACCATGGTCGTCGTGGTCAGCGACCACAACACCGGCGGCATGAGCATCGGCAACCGGGCTTCCGACAAGTGCTACAATGCGATGAAGTCGGCGGCGCTCCTTGAGCCCCTGGGCAAGATGAAGGTCACCGCCAAAACCATGTGGAAGCAGATGGGCGAGGAAGTGACCGCCGACAAGCTGCGCCAGGCGGTGGCCGGGGGCTGGGGGCTGGACATCACCTTGGAGGAGGCGGAGCGCATCGTGGCCTTGTCCGGACCATACGACAAGGAATCCAAGCACTACCCCCTGGGCGAGGTACTCTGCCCCAAGTACACCATGATCGGCTGGACCACCCACGGCCACACCGGCGGCGACGTGCCGCTCTTCGCCTTCGGCCCCGGCCGGCCCACCGGGCTCATGGCGGCCCCGGAGCTGGGCCTGCACCTGGCCAAGGCCCTGGGCGCGGACCTGCGCAAGCTGGACCAGCGCCTGTTTGCCGAGGCCGGCTCGGCCCTGGCCGGCGCGAGCTATAGCGACGAGCCGGGGCCGGGCGGCTGGGTGCTCAAGGCCAGCGGCCCCGGCGGCCAGGCCGTGTTCGTGGCCGGCAGCAACCTGGCGCAGGTGGGCGGCCGCAGCGTGGCCCTGGAGGGCGTGGTGGTGCGGGTGGAGGACACCGGCCGCTAGTATCTGCCCCGCCAGGCCGCGCGCCTGGTGCTGGGCGCGCCGGCCAAGGCCCGGGCCAGGCCCGCAACGGCGAAAAAGCCCTAGGTGTATGTCGGAAAAAGCCGTCCATGGCTTTTCCCGACGCTAACTTGCCGGAAGTGAATTCCGGCAAGTTACGCAAATTGCTCGCCCCCGTTGGGGGCTACCAATTTGGCGGGCCATCCATGGCCCGCCTAGGAGCCCGCCGGAACTGTTTCTCCGGCAGGCTCCTAGCGCACCAGGCGCGAGACCGTGGCCCGCGCGCCGAAGTCCGGGCCGCCGGTGACCGAGCCCGGCACCACGGTGCCGCACTGCAGGAAACCGGTGACGTCCTTGTAGGGCGCGGTGCGCACGTCGGTGATGATCATGTTGGCGAAACCCACCACCTGCACCGCACCGTTGTTGCCGCCGCTGGCGTACACCGGCAGGGTCACGGTCCACTGGCCGTGGACCGCCTCCTGCTGGAAGCGCTGGCGCAGGTGGGTGAAGATGTTGTTGCTCAGGTTGCCGTTGGTGATGTTGATCATGTCGCCCTGGTTGAGCGCCGGGGCGTCCTTGCAGCCGCAGACGTACTCGTCCACGGTGGGGGAGTTGGCCGGCCAGTCGAAGAAGGTGGTCCAGGAGCCGTTCTCGTCGTTCTCGCTGTGGAAGGTCAGCTCCTTGCCGCAGTAGGGGTCGCCGCCGCCCTTGAGCGCGTCCTCGTCCACGGCGATGGGCAGGGTGATGCCGCCGGTGGGGGACGAGCCGGCCCAGCCCAGGAAGGCGGTGGCGGTGGCGTTGACCGGCACCTGGTTGACGCCCACGATGCCGGAGAAGAAGGTGCGCAGGGGGGTGTTGGCGCTGTCGTCGCGGCGCACCCGCACCCGCACGCCGGTGAGGTCGTCGGGGTTGGTCAGGCCCAGGCCGGTGCGGCTCAAGTCAAAGTCGCCGGTGTCGTTGTCCCAAAAGCCGATGGTGAAGTCGTCGCCCAGGGGCGCGCGCAGATTGAGGCTCACGCCCTGGGCCTTGTTGCGCGAGGAGTAGGTCCGGGCGTTGCTGAGCGCGGTGTTGGGCCGGGCCAGGGCCAGGTTGTTGGCGTCCCAGGCGATCATGGTGTTGGCCGCGGCCAGGGCGGAGGCGTCGGCCGCGTTCTGCACCTCGCCCCGGGCGCTGTAGAGTGCGCCCAGGTCCACCGACGCGCCCAGCATGCCGATGAGCGCCACCAGGAACACGGCGGCCATGGGCGCGGTGGCCCCGCGGTCTTCGCCGAACAGTCTGCGCAGGCTCTCAATAAACCGGCTCATGGCCAAAGCTTCCCTCCATCTCGCCCAGGGAGCGGGGCAGCAGGGCCGGGGGCTCGGTCTTGCCGGTCTTGCCGGTCATGCCCCCCAACATGTAGAACTCCAGGTCGCTGGGCGGCTTGACCCCGTCGGTGGGCAGGTTGGGGACGCCGGCCAGGCCGGGGCGCACCACCGTGGGCGTGACCACGATGACCAGTTCGGTCTTGTTGTTGATGAACTCGCTGCTCCGAAACAGCGCGCCCAGGATGGGAAGGTCGCCCAACAGCGGCACCTTGGCCACCACCTGGGTGATGTCGTCGCGAAAGAGCCCGGCCATGGCGAAGCTCTGGCCGTCCTTCAGTTCAAGCTGGGTCTTGGCCTTGCGGGTGGTCAGGCCCGGCACCACGTAGCCCTCGATGCGCAGGGCGTTCTTGAAGTCCAGGTCGCTGACCTCCGGGGCCACGGTCAGGCGCAGGTTGCCGTTTTTCAGCACCTCGGGCGTGAAGGCCAGTTGCACGCCGAACTTCTTGAACTCGATGGTGATGTTGTCCTTTTGCGGCACCGGTATGGGGAACTCGCCGCCGGCCAGGAAATCGGCCGGCTGGCCGCTGGTGGTCACCAGGGTGGGCTCGGCCAGGATCTTGGCCATGTTGTTCTGCTTGAGGATGTCCAGGAAGGTGTTGATGTGCGCGCCGCCCACCTTGAAGCCGCCGAAGCCGGTGAGGTTGGTGGCGGTGTCGAACTTGGTGGAAAACCCGCTGGGGCCCACGGTGGTCTCGTAGGGGCTGATCAGCCCGCCCAGCAGGGTGAACAGGTAGTCGCCGGTGAGCGGGTTGAAGGCCATCACGTTGACGTTCATGCGGTTGGTCACGGTGCGGTTGACCTCGGCGATCTGCACCTTGATCTGCACCTGCTGGTTGCCGCCCACCTCCAGCACGCTGGTCACCCATTGCTTGGTGTCCTCGCCCTGGTGCAGGCTTTTCATGTGGTCCTTGCGCGCCATCAGGGCCCGGGCCAGGTCCTCGGCCTGGGCCTTGGCCTGCAGGCTGCTCACCCGGCCCGAGAGCACCACGGTGCCCTCCATGTCGCGCACCTCCACCGGCTCGTGGGGCAGGATCTCGTAGAGGTTCTGCTTGAGCCGGCTGAGGTCGCGGGCCACGCGCACTTCATAGAGGGCCAGGACCCGGTCGCCGCGGTCCCAGACGGTGACGGTGGTGGAGCCCGCCTCGCGGCCGACCAGGTAGAGTTGGCGCGGGCTAATGACCACCACGTCGGCCACGGTCTCCTTGCCCACGCTGACCCGTTTGGCGGCGCTACTGAGCTCCAGGAGCCGGGTCTGGCCGATGGTGATCTCCAGGCGGCCGGCCGGGGAGGTGGCCGGATAGGCCGGGGCGGCCAACAGGAGCCAGGCCAGGGTCAGGCTGGCGCAGATCAGCGGGATGGTGCTAGCTTTTTGGCGCATGGCGGCGGCTCCACAGGTTCAGCCGGCGCGCCTTGTGCTGCCAAAGCGATCTGAGTTCCGCCGGGCTGGCGGTTCTCTCCCAAGGTCTGCCGGCTGCGATTGACACCCTTGATGACTTCCACGGCTGGGGCGGCGCTCTGGGCCGCCGGCGGGACAGGGGGGGCCGGGGCGGCGGCCGCGGCCGGGGCCGGCATCAGGGCGGTCAGGGTGACGCCCCTGGTGCTCTGGTCGTCGCGGTCGCCCTGGTTGCGCAGGGCCAAGACCACCTTGCCCTCGCTGGCGGCCAGGGCCAGGCGCTCGCCCTGGGCGGGCAGCACCTGCAGGGTGACCACGGTCACCTTGTGCCTGCGCGGCTTGGAGCCGCTGGTTTCTTCCTGGACCTTCTCGCCCACTGTGAGCACGGGCACGTCCTGCAACACCACCCGGCTGCCGGGGTTTTCGCGGAAGGGGCCCTTGTCCACGGTGACCAGCACGTCCACCCGGTCGCCGGGCTGCACGAACCCGCCCACGCCGATGACCTCGTCCACCCGCACGGTCATGGCGCGGTATCCGGCCGGCACCACCGCCGACAGGCCGCCGGCCAGGCCCTCCGGAGCCAGCTTGGCGGCCAGGAGCACCTCGCCCTTGACCAGCGGGCCCTTGAGCACCCGGCCGGTCACGGCCTCGACCTTGGCCAGGTGGCCGGGGGGCAGGGCGGCCAGGGGCCAGTGCTGCAAACGCAGGTCGCCGGACTCCAGGCGCTGGCCCGCGCCCAGGTCCGCGGCGGCCACCACCACCGGGGCGGTGGCGGCCTTGGCCGGCGCGTTGCGCAGGGCCTGGCTGGTCATGTAGCGGTGGGAGCCCCAGGCCGCGGCCGCGGCCAGGATTATTGCCAGGGCGATGAAGATGAACGGTGCTTTGCGTCCCAAGGCCTCACCCCCGCTCTCATTCGTGGCGCATCACGGTGACGGCGCGCAGGGTGACCGCGCCCAGGCTGCCCGGCACCAGGTTGCCCAGGACCGGGAACTGGTAGTTGCTGGTCACGGTGACCGTGACCTGGGCGCCGGCGCTGCCGTCGGCCCCGGAGGTGACTACATTCACCGCCGCCGGGTAGCCGGACTGGGTGAGGTAGTCGCGCACCAGGGCGTTGACCTGGGCGGCGCCGTTGCTGGCGTCGTTGAGCAGGCTGGCGGCGCGTGCGCCCTCGCGGCTGGCGTTGACCAGCATCTGGCGCTGGTACCAGGCCCCGCCCAGCTCGATGACCCCGAAGACCAGCGTCAGGAAAAAAGGCAGGAACAGGGCGAACTCCACGGCCACCGAGCCCTTGGAGCCCCCCAGCAGGGCGGCCAGCCGGGTCACAGCAGGCCCCCGGCCGCGCAAGCCGCGGCCCCGGCCGCGATGGCCAGGCCGTAGGGCAGCTCCAGGCCGCCGGCCTCCAGGCGAAGCCAGCCGGGCGCGCCCCAGAGACGCAGGCCGCGCCGGGCCAGCCCCAGGCGCAGCACCGCCAGCAGGCCGCCGGCCAGGGCGGTGGCCAGGCAAAATTCCAGGGCGGACCCGGGCGCGAGGAAGGTGGCCAGCGCGGCCATGGCCTTGACGTCGCCGGCTCCCACCGCCCCCAGGAAAAAGAACACCGCCACCAGCCCGAAGACCAGGCCGCCGCTGATGAGCGCCCAGCCCAGGCCGGCCAGGCCGGCCGCGGTCAGGGACCAGGCCAGCCCGCAGGCGGCGGTCAGGGCGGTCAGCGGGTTGGGGATGCGGCGGCTGGCCAGGTCGTAGCTCGCCATGACCAGGGCCAGCCAGCAGAAGATGAGGCCGGGTTGGCCGCCGGCCGGGGAGAGCAGCAGGGGGAGGGTGATAACGGCTGGGAGGAGGCCCCAGTGGGGCCCCCCCAGCCCGGTCAGCACATTACTCTGCCCGCGAATGTGCATGACCAAGCCTCCCAGCCAGCCTTTCCTTTTGCCTAGTTGCCGCTCAGGGCGGTGGTGGCGCCCTGAATGTTGGTGGTGACCTGGCCGCCCAGGGTGAAGGCGGCGGCGGCGATGCCCGCGCCGATCAGGGCCAGCAACAGGGCGTACTCCACCGCGCTGATGCCCGACTCGTCGGCGATGAGCTTCTTGACCTGGGCGAAGAACTTCATGGGACCCTCCTTGTGCCTTATGGTTTGGCTTATTGGCATTGACCGTTGGCGCCCACCTGTAGGGCAAAAGGGATGCCAAACCGGAAACGCGGGTCCTAAAAGGCCCGCTCCGGCGGGTGGTCCTTAAAATACCTTTAGTAATCAATGCGATAAAAAGATGAATCGGAATTAGCGATTGGAATTGCGCCCCTAAATGGGTGTATTACGATTTGGGAAGAGGGCTGTTTAATTACGATTTCGAAATTACCAGATCGTAATTTGTGGATGAACTGTGGCTAGCGGCGGCGGCGGCGGGCGTCCAACTCGGGGTGGTGGAGGTCCAGGCGGTCGAGTTTGTAGCTGAGCGCGCGGGGGGTGATGCCCAAGAGGGCGGCGGCCTGGCTCTGCACCCAGCCGGCCTGCTCCAGGGCGGTGAGGATGGTCTGGCGCTCCACCTCCTCCAGGTTCAGGGTGTCCAGGCTGAGCAGGGCCGCGGCCGCCGGGGCGGCGGCGGCGCAGGGAGGGCTGGCCGCGCTGGGGTGGATGAGGCCCAGGTCCGCGGCGGTGATCTCGCGGCCGCTGGCGAAAAGCACGGCCCGCTCGATGGCGTTGCGCAGCTCGCGGATGTTGCCGGGCCAGGGGTGGTTCACCAGGGCCTGCCGCGCGCCGGCCGAAAGGGCCAGCAGCGGTCCCTTGGACCCGCCGCAGAGCCGGCCCAGGAACAGCTCGGCCAGGGGGGTCACGTCCTCGGCCCGCTCGCGCAGGGGCGGGATGTGGATGGGGGTGACGCTGAGGCGGTAGAACAGGTCCTCGCGGAAGCGGTTCTCCTGCACGGCCCGCATCAGCTCCACGTTGGTGGCGGCGATGATGCGCACGTCCACCTGGATGGAGCGGCTGCCGCCCACCCGCTGCACCACCTTGTCCTCGATGGCCCTGAGCACCTTGGCCTGGGTGGCCGGGCTCATGTCGCCCACCTCGTCCAAGAACAGGGTGCCGCCGTGGGCCTGCTCGAACCGGCCGGTGCGGTATTTGTGGGCCCCGGTGAAGGCTCCCTTCTCGTGGCCGAAAAGCTCGCTCTCCAGCAGGGTCTCGGTGAGGGCCGCGCAGTTGACCGTGACCAGGGTGTTCTCGTGGCGGGGGCTGTTGGCGTGGATGGCCCCGGCGATGAGGCTCTTGCCCACCCCGGTCTCGCCGGTGAGCAGCACCGTGACGTCGGTGGGGGCCACCCGGCGCACCTGGTCCAGCACCCGCTGCATGGCCGGGGCCGCGGCCTGGATGTTCTCCAGGCGGTAGATGAAGGGCTGCTCGTGGCGCAGGTAGTCGAAGGCCTTGCGCAGGGCGGCCTTTTCCAGGGCCCGCTCGGCGGTGAGCAGCAGGTGCTCCAGGTTCAGCGGCTTTTCCCGGAAATCAAAAGCCCCCCGGCGCATGGCCTCCACCGCGGTGCTCAAGGAGCCCAGGCCGCTGATGACGATCACTGGGGTGTGGGGGGTGTGCTCGGCCACGTAGCTGACGATCTCCAGGCCGTCGCCGCCGGGCAGGCCCAGGTCGGTGATCACGAGCTGGAAGCCCTGGTGTTGCAGCATGGCCAGGGCCTGGGCCTCGTCGTGGGCCTGGCTGACCCGGTGGCCGTCGCCGCTCAGGGCCTCGGCGATCAGCGCGCTCTGCTGCGCGTCGTCCTCCACCAGGAGGATGTGGTTGACGGGGCTCATGGCCGAGGGCCTCGCCAGCCGGCGGGCTGGGGCCGCCGGGGTCGGCCGGGCCTAGGAGCCTGTCGGAGTAATCCTCCGACAGGCTTCCGAGCGGGCCATGGACGGCCCGCCCGGAATGGCGCCAAATTAATTTTTGGCGCCATTCCGAGAACTTGCCAAAATTCACTTTTGGCAAGTTCCAAGAGGAGAA
>JAZDHW010000168.1:0-8088 GCA_043805555.1 Pseudomonadota bacterium | reverse complement strand
AGGCTGGTGAAACTGCTGTCGGGGATGTAGCCGCGGGCGTTGGCCTCGGCCGCGTAGCTCAGGATGATGCCGGCGCTGACCACGATGGGCTGGCCGGGGAATTGCTCGGCCAGGTCGGTCTCCACCGCCACGGCCAGCTCCGCCATGCTGGCCTCGGGGTGGGCCTTGAGCCAGCTGATGCCGAAGAGCTTGGCCCGCTCCTTCTGGGCCAGCCAGCGGCGGTCATGGGGGCTGGCCAGCAGGTTGGTGGCCACCGCCTGCTCCTGGCGAGCCACGGCCTGCTCCAGGGCTTCCAGGCGCACCTGCATCGAGTCGGGCTCGGCCGCCGGCGGGGTATAGGCCGGGTCCAGTTCCACGCCGGTCAGCTCGCCCTGGTTCATGACCCCCAGGCGGGCCACCTCGGGCATCTGGTCGATGCGCTTGGCCTCGGCCAGGTCCTGGACCTGAAGGGCGGCCAGGTCCTCGGCAGTGAGGCCGGCATTGACCATCAAGGCCGCGGCCAGGCAGGCCTCATAGGGCTGAGGCAGCAGCTGGCCCTGGGAGCCGGTAACCACCCCGGAGATGTAGACCACCCGTCCATCCGCTTTTTGGGCGAAGACCCACATGGGAACCTCCTAGAACTCCACCACGTAGACGCAGCAATAAGCGCTGGCGTTGGCGTGGTCGGTGTTGATGGTGTTGCCGTCGATGAGATGGCAAGGCGCGCTCAGTTGCGAGAAGGAGCCTTGGAAGCAGGCATTGAAGAGCAGGGTGCGCAGCGGGTCCACGCTGTAGGCCAGGGTCACCGCGGCGCCCTTGGTGTTCACCTTCTGGATGCGTTTGGGCTTGGCCTTGAACTCCAGGACCGTGATGCTGCCGGAGAAGGTGGGGGCGGAGGTGTCGCTGGAGCCGCCGAATGAGGTGAAGTCCAGGTACTGGCCATCCGCGCGAATCTCGGCTTTCCCGACCACGTTGGCCCAGGTGTTACAGTTCGGTCCCCACTCGCCCATGATCTGACAAACCGCCCGCTCCGGGTCCACCGCCTGGGAAAGGGCGAAGGGGTTGTTCCAGGCGCCGCGGCCGATGGGGTAGGTGTGGCTCCAGTCGATGCGCTCCCGCCAGTTGAGGCCAAAGCGGCTCTGCACGGGGTTAAGAGGCCCGGCCGGGATGATGAGGCCCTGCATGCTATGCCTCCATCTCCTGGGCGTAACCCCAGGCCACGAACTTGCTGGCAGCTTCGGCGCAGACCTTGATGCTCTCGCCGGCGTTGAGGATGCCGGCGAAGAGCAGGGCCGGCGTGGTGTCGGCGTCGCGGTTGATAACGGCCAGCAAGCTGCCGCTGCCGGCCGTGGTCACCCCCGAGGCCCCGCACCAAACCTCACCGGTGGAGGAGGGCACCCGGCCGCAATAGACCACCACCAGCTCCCGCTTGGTGGCCGTGTGGATCGTGGCGTCGGAGCCAGTAAGCGGCACGGCCAGGAACAGGCCGCCGGCGGCGATGCCGGTCAGGCGCTTGACGCCGAATGGTGCCTTGACCAGGGAAGCCCAATAGGAGAGGTAGTTGCTGGCCGCGTTGCGCACGGCCAGGGCGATGCTGGCGCTGTCGATCAGGAAGCCGCCCAGGCAGTAGGTCCCGCTCTTTTCCGCCAGCTTGAAGCCGCAGTGGTTGGTGGCGCCGCCATCGGCCGACAAGCCGCCTTCCTGGTCACCCGAGGACAGGTAGGTGCTGCAAACGTTCAAGGTGAGCAAATGCAGCTCGCCGGCCGCGCCGGTGTGCACCGTCTCCCAGCCGGCGCTGGGCCGCAGGGCGGCCCGGCTGGCGTGGTCATGGCGCAAGGCCGGCACCTGGCTGGTAATGACCGCCTGCACCACGCCGTCCTGCACCAGTTCCAGCGCCTTGCCGCCCGTGCGCAAATGGCCCGTGGTGCCGGTGGCCAGGCGGTTGTTGGCCTCGCCCCGGCTCAGGATGGGTTCGCCGCCGGCACCCTCGTGGGTGTGGTCGCCCGGGGCCTTGTTGCCCATGTCCGTGCCCACCTGGTCCATGAAGGCCGGAATCTTGACCTGGTAATCCTTGTTGCCCGTGGTGGGCTTGTAGGAGTCGTAAACGCCCATGTCCTCTCCCTTCTAAAGGGACTCTTTGAAGGTCACGTCAAAGGAGCCCCGGTGCAGGCGGCCGAAGCTGACCTCCGGCTCCTGCTTCAATCGACCATAGAGGCGCATCCAGAAGCGCCGGGCCCCCTCCTCGGGGTCGGGAAATGGATCCACGATCACATCCCGGCTGGTGCCGATGCGCCGGAAGGCCTGCACAAAGCCCCACCAGGTGTCCTCGGGGGCCACCAGACCAAAGGTGAAGGTGATTTCATGCCGCTTGGGCTTGAGGTCGGTCCAGAGCTGACCGCCCAGGCTTTCCTTGGAGGTGGACAGGTCCGGGGCTGCGAAGCGGTAAGGCCAGAACAGGTCAATTTGGGGCTCGAAGTAGGAGCCCAGGAAAGCCCGGCCGGCCTGAAGATAGCCGGCGGGGTTGCTGGGATCGTGCAGGATCACCCGCCAATACCTGGCCAGGGCCTGGGGGAAGTAGATGATGGCCAGGGGATCGGTGAACTGGCTGCGGTCAAAGAGATACCCGCCCCAGGTGTAGTTGGGATCGGACCAGACGAAGTCCCCGTAGAAGAAGGCCGGCTCCCAGGCCGGGGCCTCGAAGTTCAGGGCCGAATCATCACCGGGGAAGTTGCCGGCCAGGATGGTGATGGTGCCGAAGGGGGTCAGGTTGTGGTTCACCAGGGCCAGGGCGTTGCACAGCTCGCCCTGGGCTCCCATGTCCAGGTCAAAATGCTCCTGCTCCACGCCCAGGGTGCGCCAGACCTTGCCCCGCAGCTGGTCCTGGAGGTTCGCCACCGGCAAGGCCGGCGTGGCGCTGGAAGCGGTCAGCACGCCAGCGTCCAGGAGGTTATCCACCAGCAGGCGAATGCGGCTGCTCATACCCACATCTCCAGGCGCAGGGTGCCTTGGGTGTGGTTGGCCTCGATGCCCACCATGCGCCCCAGCACGCCTTGCTCCATGCCGAACCGGTTGCGGCTCACCTGGCAGACGTCGCCCGGCTCCAGGATCAGGGCCCGCAAGGCGGTCTCGCCGGTAAGCTCCCGGGTGGGCGAGCCAAAGCAGGCCAGCCACCAGGTGGCCACCGTGGCGCAGTCGTCCAGGTCGGCCAGGTGGGTTTCGCGTTCGGTGGTGCTGGCGGTGGGGTAGCGCGCCTGGACCGCGGCATCGGATACACTCCGGCTGCGGAAATCGTCCTGCAGCCACTCCCGCCGCTCGGCTGCCACCGTGTCATCCGGGCTGGAGTCCGGGGTCCAGTTGCGGTCCCCCTTGATCACCGCCTCCCAATACAGCTGCTCGACTGACTGGGCCCGGAAGCTCAAGAGGTCCACGTCATCCACCGCCAGCTTGGCCTCGCCCGCGGCCGGGGCGAAGCGCAGGATGTAGAAGACGCCTTCTTTGCTGGCCCCCCAGACCGTGAGCAGGCCGGTGCACAGGCTGTCGATGGCCCGCCGCAGCTCCATGGAGCGGTTCAGGTAGATGCCTACCGGGAAGGGCACGTCCAGGTCGTATTGGGCGAAGGCCGCCCCGTCTATCTGGGAGGCATCCACTCCGCCAAAAGCCGTAAGCAATTCCCTGACGATGGGCCCCACCCGGTCCAGGTACACCCCGCCCGGCGCGGCCCCGCGCACGTCCAGGGTCACCCGGCCCTGGGGATCGGCCCCAAAGCGGATGGTGCTGTTGATGAGGTCCACGCTGTAGCCGGCCGTGGGCAAACCCTTCACATAGACCGCATCCACAGCCTGGGAGGGGCTGTGGTCCGGGTCGTGCCACTGATAGGTGAAGGTGTCCTTGTCGATCAGGACCGGGGTGATGTTCAGGCAGCGGCCAAAGCACAGGGGCTTGGCCTTGCCCGCGCTTTCCCGCAGGACCTCCTCCTCGCCATACTCCCGGGGCGGCACCTTCTGGGTGCAGACCTTCTCGGTCAGGTCGCTGAGCGGGATTTCCAGGGTCTGATCATCATAGGAGGCCTGGCCCAGGAAGCCCCTCAGCACCACGCCCCAGCTGGCGTGGCTCAGGTCCTGGTTGCCGACCTTGATGGTCACCTCCTGGCCCACAAAGTCATACTCGCCAATCAGCTTGTCCCAAGTGACCTGGCCGGCCCCGTCTACCGTGCGGCCCCTCTCCATGGCCAGGATCAGGCGGCCGTAGGTGGTCAGGCTCTGGCCGCCCTCCAGTTGCTGGGCCCGCTGGCTCACATTGGGTAGGCCCGCGATGCAGGGCTCGAAGAAATGGATGGTGTCGAATACCCCACCGGTGGTGGCGAAGCGCAGGGGCAATAAGGCGCCGTCGCTCTTCTTCACCGCGTTGAACTCGGCCGAATAGACCTTCTCGGTGCTGTAGATGCTCGACCACTCTTGGAAGGTTCCGTACATACAGGCCTCGTGGGCTGGATAGACGGTTTGGGTTTGCCAGGAGAGGACCAGGGGCGCGGCCTGGGCCGCTTCGCAGGAGATGGCCACCAGTGGCGGGGCATGGGCCAGGGCCATGGCTTGGGCCAGCACCCCCAGGCCCAGGTCATAGGCCAGCTCGGGTGCGTAACTGGCCATGGCCAGGCTGCCGGTGGAGGCCTCCAAGTCCAAGGAGATGCCCACCTCGGCCGGGGCCGGCGCGGCCTGCAGGGCCAGGGCCGCCGGCGTCACAGTGCAGGAGATGCCGAGGCCTGCTGGGGCCTGGGCCAGACTCAAGCTTTGGGCCGGCGCCGCTTGGATGCAGGAGAAGGTGACCGAGGCTAGCGTGATGGCCAGACTGATGATCTGGGCGGTGCACTCCACCGCGCCGGAGTAGGCCAGCGCTGCCACGGGCTGGCCAGCGGCCACGGCCTGGGGGCCGGCCGTGTGGCTGCAAGAGCTGTCCAGGGTGGCCGCGTTCAGGGCGCAGGCTAGGGCCTGCGCTCCGGCTTCTATGGCGCAATCCCAGGCCAGGGCCGGCGCGGCCACCTGGGCCCTAAGCTCCTGGACCCCGGGCAGCAGGGCGGCCGAATAGGCCAGGTCCGCCACAGGCTGGCTGGTCACTAGGGATTGGGCGTTGGCCGCGGTCTGGTAGTCAAAGGCCAGGGCCACGGCCTTGACCGCGGCCGCCGCCGCCTGCACGGCTGCCTGGTGGGCGCAGCTGGATTCCACCTGGGCCGGATTGAGGCTGGCCGCGATGGCTTGGGGGTTGGCCGGCTGGGCGAAGTCGTAGTTGACCACTACCGCCCGCAGGCTGGCCGCGATGGCCTGGGCCGTGGCCTCCACCAGGCAAGTGAAACTAATGGCCGCCGCCGGCTGGTTACTGGCCACCGCTTGGCCGTTGGTCGCCTGCAGGAAGTCAAAGGCCTGGGCCGCGGGCGCCTGGGCCAGGGCCAGGGCCTGACTCCCGGTTTGGACCGCACAAGAGGAGATCACCGGGGCCGGCTGCACCGCTCCGGCCAGGGCCTGGGCGCCTGGCGTGATGGTGGCCGAGTAGCTGACAGTCGCAGCCGGCTGGTGGGTGGCCACCGCCTGTAGCCCGGCCGGGTGGACACAGCTTGAATCGACCGCCGCCGCCTTGACCGCGCTGGTGATGGCCTGGGCGTTGACCTGGTAGCTTACCGCCACGGCCGCGATGGGAAGCACCGTGGCAGTGATGCCTTGCTTGGCTACCCCCTGCCTGAAATCGTAGGCCAGCGCTGGCGCGCGCAGGCTCAGAGATAACAGCTGGGCTCCTGGCAAGAGCCAGGGGCCATTGCTCACCAGGGGCCGCTGCACATAGGCCAGCAATACCCAGGGCTCCATGCCCCAGGTCCAATGCTCGGCCTCCCAATCAAACTCCCCCCACAGCTCCAAGCCCTGCCAGGGCCGGGCCGCCACGAAAGTCTCGCTCTTGGGCCCCACATAGCGCGGATCAGCCGGGTGCACGACCGCAGAAAGCTCCCAGGAGCCGTCACCCCAGAGGAAGTCTTCCTGCCCCCAGGTGAAGTCCCCCCAATGCGGCTCTTGGCGAGGAACTATGTGGGTGTAGTCGCCCATGCTAGGTCAGGGTGATGATCCCGGCCGCGTTGAACTGGATAGTGAAGGTGCCGTTGCTGACCGTCTTGTCCCCGCCGAAGTCGATCAGGCAAATGAGCGGATCGGCCGGCGAGGTGGGCGTGTCGTCGTAGATCACCGCGTAGCGGGCCGTGAAGCTGGCCCCGGTCCAGGCCACGTCCGCCGCATCGAAAGTGGTGGTACCGCCGGAATTGCCCACCGTGACAGAGGTAAGGGCCTTGCCGCCGGCCGTGTAGCCGGTGCCCGCGATCTCGCCGCTGAGGTCGGCCTTGACCGCGTGGGCCGCGTTGGGGGTGTAGGCGCTGGAAAGCAGCATCACCTTGAGACTGTGGCTGTCCAGGTCGATGTTGCCGTTCATGATGTCGCGCGTGAAGCTGTTGAAGATCAGGTCCGACATGGCTTTCTCCTTAGACCAGGACGCTGGAGGTCCTGCGCACGCTCAGGTCTCGGCCCACCCGGGACAGCTCCCTGAGCTTGGCTTCCACGATTTGGCCCACCGCTTGGGCGGTCTGCTGGGGGTCGGAGCCGAAGTGGCAGTTGTTGAAGGCCACCAGGGGCTCCCCGGTGGACCAGTCGCTTTGGTCATTGCTGGAAGTCTGCGAAGCCAGCTGCGACATCGCGGCCGGCTTGACCACCGGCACCCGCATGGCGTTGATGGCCGCCATGAAGTCATTGCCGTAGTAGTCCACCGCCGCCGGCTGGATCACCCACTCGCCCACCAGGGCGCGGATGTCCACCTCGCCTGGGCCCGGCGCCGGCCAGGCCGGGTTATAGCCGCCGTGCGCGTAGAAGGGCACATCCCCGCCACCGTGGCGGGTGATGAGCTTGCCGGTGTGGGCCGTGCCGGGGTTGCTGATGCCGGTGCCGGACTGGTTGTAGGCGACGTTGAAGGTGTAGTCCTTGGGCAGCCCCGCCATCTCCTTCAGGGTGGCCACCATCTCCTTCATGCTGACGTTCAGGTCGCCCATGGTGTTGACCACGGCGGTCATGGGCTCTTCCTGGATGCCCAGCTCGTCATGCAGGGACCGCAGCTCATCGCCCAGGGCCGCCACTTGGGCCGGCTCCATCTGGTAGGCGTTCATGAGCTGTTGCTTGATCTCGTTGTAACGCTCGTACTTGGCCGTGAGATCGGCCACGGACCCGCTCTGGGTGATGATGAGGTTGACCAGCTGGTCCTGCTGATCCGCGCTGAGCTTGGAGCTGGCCGCCAGGGCGTCGATGGAGTTGCTGAGCGCCCGCTTGCGCGCGTCAAGCTCGCTCATGCCGTTGGCCATGTCGTCGGCCAGGCCCTTGCTGATCACCCAGGCCGGGTTCAGCTCCTCACTGACGACGCGCGCGTATTCCTCGGTCCCGTAGGTCAGGCCCTTGAGCTTGTCCAGGGTGCCGCCGATGATCCCGCCATAGCCGGCCAGGTAATCCCCGGCCCCGGCCGCCAGCGGGGCCATCTTGTAGGCCTCTTGGTTGAACTCGGCCTGGCTGATCTTGCCTTCGCGCAAAAGCTTGGTGTAGTCGCGGACCCGGTTGCTCAGCTCGTCCATGTGGGCTTTGTAGTTGCCCGGAATCTCATGAGGCTGGCGCTTGTCCTCGTCGTCGCCAAAGAGCGAGCCCAGGCCGCCGCCGGCCAGCAGTCCGGCCAGGCCCAGGGCGGCCGCCGTCCAGGGGCCGCCGGCCAGGCCCAGAGCCGCCATTGCCGTGCTGCTCATGCCCGCAGCTGCACCGGCCGCTGCACCAACGGTGCCGCCCAGGGTCGAATATCCCCGGCCGCCGTAGATCATGGGCGTGATGAGCTGGCCGCCCAGGGCTCCGATGCCGGCCGCGCCCAGCATGGCGTTGAGCTGGCCCGCGCTCATGCCCCACAGGGCCTTTTCGCCGGCCCCGCCCATGCCCACCCCCAGCACGTCGCCAGAGGCCCCGAAGGTCTTCACCAGCCAGCCGCCCAGGCCGCCGGTGCTGGCCCCGCTGAACAGACTGCCGGTGTCCCACAGGCTCTTGGCCGTGCCGGCCA
>JAZDHW010000167.1:0-6060 GCA_043805555.1 Pseudomonadota bacterium | reverse complement strand
AGGCTGGTGAAACTGCTGTCGGGGATGTAGCCGCGGGCGTTGGCCTCGGCCGCGTAGCTCAGGATGATGCCGGCGCTGACCACGATGGGCTGGCCGGGGAATTGCTCGGCCAGGTCGGTCTCCACCGCCACGGCCAGCTCCTCCATGCTGGCCTCGGGGTGGGCCTTGAGCCAGGCGATGCCGAAGAGCTTGGCCCGCTCCTTCTGGGCCAGCCAGCGGCGGTCATGGGGGCTGGCCAAAAGGTTCGCGGCCACCGCCTGCTCCTGGCGGGCCACGGCCTGCTCCAGGGCCTCCAGGCGCACCTGCACCGGGTCCGGGGCGGGTTCGGGCGGGGTCCAGTCCGGGTCGGGCTCGATGCCCACCACCTGCCCGCCCTCCCAAACCGGGATCACCGGCGGCGGCACCGCCTCGCCCTGGTGCACATAGGCGGCGCCGGGATGAAGGGTCAGGACGCGCTCGACCAGCTCCTGAGGGAAGGCGTCGCGGATATCGGGGCCGTAAACCAAAGACCCATCCAGGGCGAAAACGTAGAGGACCATGATCAACCTCCGTAAATGATGGTCCAGGGGATGGCGAAGGTGTAGCCAGGGCCGCCGGTGGTGTGATGGCACTTGATGCGCAGGGTGTTGGCGTCCAGGAGCTGCCAGCTGATGCCGTAGCAGGACGCGGTGTTGGTGGAATCGGACAGGCTGCCGTTGGCGACGTTGGGCAGGACGTGCGCCTTGGCCGGGTCCACGGCCGGGGACAGGGGCACGTCGAAGATCTGGTCATTGCCGCCGGCCGGCCAGACCACGCTGGCGCAGCCTTGGCGCACCTTGAGATTGGCCGGGGTCTTGACCAGGCGCCATTGCACCTCCCGGCTGAAGGACCCGTTGCCCCTGTACCTGAAGACCGCGCGGGGGTTGGCGGGGTCCAGCCACAGGGCGTGCCCGGTGACCGCGTAGCTGAGCGACGCCGCATAGAGGTTGCCGGCGGTGAGCAGCTCGATGAAGTGCCGAGTCAGGTCGTACTGCTGGGCCAGGGCGATATAGGCGCTGCCCACGCCGTTGGTGAAGGCCAGGGAGGTGTAACCGGCCTCCACTTGTTTGAAGGCCCCGCCCAGGCTTGGGTTCAAGAGCCCGGCCGGGATGATGAGGCTTTGCATGGCTTACGCCTCCACCTCCTGGGCGAAGCCCCAGGCCCAAAAGTAGCTGGCCGAAGGAGAGCCCACCTTGATTGACTCCCCGGCGTTGAGGATGCCGGTCCAAAGCAGGACCGGCGCGGCCCTGACATCCAGCGAGATGCTGGCCACCAGCGAGCCGGAGCCGGCGGTGGTCTCGCCCAAGGCATAGACCCACTTGGTATCCGTGGTGCCCGAGGCCCGGCCGGCGTAGATGGCCACCCGCTCGCGCTTGGTGGCGGTGTGGATGGTGGCCGGGGAGCCGGATGCCGGCACCGCCAGCATGGCCGCGCCGGCGGGGATGCCGCTCAGGCGTTTCACGCCCTGGGGCGCGTCCAGGACCTCGGCCCAATAGGCCAGGTCGTTGGAGTAGCCGGAGCGCCCGGCCAGGATGATGCCGGCGGCGTCCACCACCAGGGCTCCCAGGCCGCACACCCCCAGGCCGCTGGCGACGTCGAAATCCACGTTGTAGGTGGTCCCGCCGTCCTGGCTGAGCCCCCCGGTGCGGGTGGTGTAGTCGGCCTGGGTGTGGGACACGTAGGGCAGCACCAGCTTGAGCTTGCCGGCCTCGCCAGTGACCAGGGTGGCCCAGGTCCCGGTCCCATTGGGGCGCAGGGCGACATAGCTGGCATGATCGTGGCGGCGGGATGGGTCGAAACGGGCCACGGTGGCCAGCAAGGCCCCGGTCCCGTCGCGGCGCTCGGTCTGGCCGCTCTCGGTGTTGACCCAGAGATAGTCATGCCCCGGCGCCGGGGCCGCGCCGGCCGTGCCCACCCCGGCCGCGAACTCGCCATTGCCCCAGGAGCCGTTGATGGGAGCCTTGCTGGCCGCCAGCTCGAAAAGCCCGTCCAGGTAGGCCTGGTGGAACAGGCGGAACTCTTCCTCCCAGGGCTCCCTGGCGAAGCATTCGGTCAAAAGCGCGTCGTATTCCTCGCGGGTGAGCATGGCCCCTCCTAAAGCGCCTCTTCCAGGGACAGGGAGTAGTGGCCCCGGTTGGCGAAGGTGGTTTCGGGCAGGTTGGTGTCCACCCGGTGGCAGTACATGCGGTGCCAGAAGCGCTCGGCCCCGCCGGCGGTGGGCACGGGATCGACGAAGAACGGCGTGTGATTGCCCACCGCCCGCACCCACTGGTGGAACTCGCCGAAATGGGCCTCGTGGGGCAGGCTGGCGAATTCCACCTCCAGGCGGTTGGCGGAGCGCTGCTTGCGCACCTGGAGCTTGCCGCCCGGCAGGCGTTGCTGCTGGCTGTAGTCCACATGCCCCAGGCGATAGGGCCAGATGAAGTTGACCTGGGCTTGCAGGTAGGGGCCCAGGAAGAGCCGGCCGCACTCCAGCCAGCCATCCGGGTTGCCGGGGTCGGAGAGGGTCAGGGTCCAGCTGGTGAAATACTCCGGGCCGAAGTAGATGAAGCGGGCCGGCCCGGCGGTCAGCTCCTCGATATCGGTCCGGCCGGGGTAGCCGCCCACCACGCCCTTGCCCAGGGGCGCGCGGCCGAAGCGATAGATGGACTCCCAGGCCCCCCAGGTCCAGTCGTGGCCGCGATCCGTGGTCAGGCGGATGCTGCCATTGGTGGTCAGGTTGTGCTGAAGGAGGATCAGGGCTCCGCAGGTGCGCGGCCGCTCCCACTGGCCCTGGATCACTAGCGTGTCGGGGTCCGCGCCCCGGCAGAGCTTGCTGCGGTCGAGGTCCTGGAGCATCAGGGCCGGGAAGTTCTCGGCCGCGCCGGGGCAGGCCAGGGCCGCTTGGTCGGCGTGGTTGCGGAACATGATGCGGAAGTTTTCGGCCAGCACGCTCACCCCCACAGCTTGATCCGGCACAGGCCGGGCAAGGCCGGCTCCTTCTCCACCACCACCCCCAGCCAGCCCTCGTTCATGTCATTGGTGGCGCTGACCACCTTGACCACGTCGCCCATCTGCAAGGTCAGGGCGGCATAGAGGCTCTGGAAGCTGACCAGGTCGCGCTCCACCCCGTGCATGGCTATCTCGCGCGCGGCCTGGGCCTGGCAGTCGGCCAGGCTAGCAATGCCGGTCTTGTACTCGCCTTCGCTGACCAAGGGGTTGGATGCCGGCGCGCTGCCAATGGCCGAGCGGGAGCGGTATTCCTCCCTGAGCCAGGTCTTGCGGTCCTCGCCCAGGGAGTCGGCCGGCCGGGTGTTTTTTGACCAGTTGCGGTCGCCATGGACCGTGCACCGGCTCCACCAGCGCGCGGCCGGCTCCACCCGCACATCCCAGCCGTAGGCCGAGCCATGGGGCGGGCTGCCCGCCGTGCCGTCGTGCACCTCCAGGACCGGCTCCCCGGCCGGCTCCTGGAAGATGCGCAGGGCGTAGCGGCCCAGGGCGTCGTCCAGCCACCACAGGGGCAGGCCCAGGCAGAGGTTGTCCAGGGCGGCGCGGATGTCGCTGGCTTGGGTCAGGTAGGCGGCCACGGCCGCCGGCGCGGCGGTTTGGGCGGCGGCGAAGGACGCCACGTCCAGGCCGGCGTCCCCCACCCCGGCGAACTGGCGAAGCAGCCCCTCGATCTGGCGCGGGGCCGAGTCCAGGTAGACCCCGTCCCGCTTCCAGCCCAACACGTCGCAAGTCACCGCGCCGTCCGGCTTGCCGGCCAGGGTGAACCGGCCGTTGGCCAGATCCACGCCGGCCGGGCTCACGGCCACATCGGCCACCCGCACCTCGCCAAGGGCCTGGATCGCGCCATAGCCGCACACCTGCCAGGTGTGGGGGCTCTCGGAAATCAGCACCGGGCTGATGTTGTTGCAGGGGCCCAGCGGCAAGGGCTTGACCTTGCCCACCGTCGCCTCGGGCACACCGTCCGCTTCCGTGTAGGTGTCCGGCGGAATCTTGATGGTGGCCAGGGCGGCCGCCGCGCCCAGGATGGGCACCTGGGCCGATACGTTGTCACGGGAGACCCGGCCCATGTGGCCGCGCACCGCCACTTCCCAATCCGCCCAGGCCAGGTCCGGCCCGCCCACCAGGCCCACGATCTCGCCGCCGGCCCAGCGGTAACGGGCCAAGGCCTGATCCCAGCTGATATCGCCGTCCGGTCCCAGCTTGGCGCGGCTGTCCAGGCGCAGGCGCAGGCCGCCGAAGGCCGCCAGGGAGCGGCCGTTGCTGAGCTGCTGGGCCTGGTGGGTGACAGTGGGCGGGGACTCTATGCACTGCTCGAAGTTGTGGAGGTTGTCCCAGGTGCCCCGGCGGGGCGCGCTGTCGCTGATAGTCAGCACCACCTGCACGCCATCGCTGCGCCGGGTCAGGGTGCAGAAGAACGCCACCGCCCGCTCCACGTCCGAGCGGTTGGCCCAGGCCAGGTAGGCCGGCGTGCTCACCAGGACACCGCCATGGAGTCGGAGTTGCCGGGCTGCTCACCCCGCTCGGCCATGTCGGCCAGGATGGCCGGCAGCCGCCTTTCCAGGGCGCGGGCCGCCTCCTCCGGATCGGAGCCAAAGACCGCCCCGGCGAAGCTGATGCTGAGATTGAAGACCGGAGCGGCCTTGGCCGCCCTTGGGGCGGCGGCCGCGGCCGCGCCCTTGACCACCGGCACCCGCATGGCGTTGATGGCCGCCATGAAGTCGTTGCCGTAGTAGTCCACCGCCGCCGGCTGGATCACCCATTCGCCCACCAGGGCGCGGATATCCACCTCGCCGGGGCGCGGGGCGGGCCAGGCCGGGTTGTAGCCAGCGTGCGCGTAGAAGGGCACGTCCCCGCCGCCGTGGCGGGTGATGAGCTTGCCGCCGTGGGCCGTGCCGGGGGTGTTGGTGCTGTTGTGGTTCTCGCTGTAATCGACCGTGAAGGAGTAGCTGGAGGGCAGCCCGGCCAGCTCCTTCAGGGTGGCCACCATCTCCTTCATGCTGACATTCAGGTCGCCCATGGTGTTGACCACGGCGGTCATGGGCTCTTCCTGGATGCCCAGCTCGTCATGCAGATTGCGCAGCTCTTCGCCCAGGGCCGCCACTTGGGCCGGCTCCATCTGGTAGGCGTTCATGAGCTGTTGCTTGATTTCGTTGTAGCGCTCGTACTTGGCCGTCAGCTCGGCCACGGACCCGCTTTGGGTGATGATGAGGTTAACCAGCTGGTCCTGCTGGTCCGCGCTGAGCTTGGAGCTGGCCGCCAGGGCGTCAATGGAGTTGCTGAGCGCCCGCTTGCGCGCGTCCAGCTCGCTCATGCCGTTAGCCATATCGTCGGCCAGGCCCTTGCTGATAACCCAGGCCGGATTGAGTTCGTTATTGACTACATCCACGTATTCTTGGGTGCCAGCGGTCATGCCCTTGAGCTTTTCCAGGGTGCCGCCGATGATCCCGCCATAGCCGGCCAGGTAATCCCCGGCCCCGGCCGCCAGCGGGGCCATCTTGTACGCTTCGGCGTTGAACTCGGCCTGGCTGATCTTGCCTTCGCGCAAAAGCTTGCTGTAGTCGCGGACCCGGTTGCTCAGCTCGTCCATGTGGGCTTTGTAGTTGCCCGGAATCTCGAAGGGCTGGCGCTTGTCCTCGTCCTCGCCAAAGAGCGAGCCCAGGCCGCCGCCGGCCAGCAGCCCGGCCAGGCCCAGGGCCGCCGCCGTCCAGGGGCCGCCGGCCAGGCCGATGGTGGACATCAGGGCGGTACTCATGCCCGCCCCGGCACCGGCCGCCGCGCCGATGGTGCCACCCATGGTGGAGTAGCCCTTGTCGCCATAGATCATGGGCGTGATGAGCTGGCCGCCCAGGGCCCCGATGCCGGCCGCGCCCAGCATGGCGTTGAGCTGGCCCGCGCTCAGGCCCCACAGGGTGCTTTCGCCGGCCCCGCCCATGCCCACCCCCAGCACGTCGCCAGAGGCCCCGAAGGTCTTCACCAGCCAGCCGCCCAGGCCGCCGGTGCTGGCCCCGCTGAACAGACTGCCGGTGTCCCACAGGCTCTTGGCCGTGCCGGCCA
>JAZDHW010000166.1:0-2523 GCA_043805555.1 Pseudomonadota bacterium | reverse complement strand
TATGCCGAGGCCCTGCTCATGGTCTGCCAGCACGCGGCCGCGGCGGTGCGCAAGCACTTGCTGCCGCGCTTGGCCGGCCGCTGAGTCCGGCCGTGTCGGACCCCTCCCCCAGCCCGGGGGTGGGGGAGGCAAACGGCGGGTCCTCCCGGCGGGGGTGTCCCCAGCGGGTCGAAGAACACCCGGGGCGCGGCCAGGGGTGGGGCAAAAACTGGGTTGGGAAAATGGAAATGCTGGCAATACAGGCAGATAGGCAGGGTGGCCACGGCAGGGGCAGGTTCCGGCCTGTGCTACCGGCCCGCGTCTTGGAGGCCTTCGGGCCGGAGTTCCTGGACGCGGCCGCCTGCCGGGATTGGATTTTATTGCAAACCCACCCGGCTGGGCCGGCCTGCCCGTGGTGCGGCACGGCGGTCAGCTCGCCGCGGTTGCAGGCCACCTGGCAAAGCCTGGGCCGGGTGCAGTGCACCGCTTGCGGCCGCTTCTTTACGGGCCTAACCGGCACGCCGTTGAACAAGACCGGCCTGGATTGCCGGGGGTATGTGCTGCTCTGCCTGCTCCTGGCCCTGGGCGCCGGTGACCAGGCCATCGCCCGCAAGCTCTGCATCAACCGCGAAACCGTGCGGCGTTGGCGACTGCGTTTCGCCGCTGTGGAAAAGGCCCAGGCAACCGCAACCCGTGAAAGGGCGCAAGAGGCATGATCGTCGAGGAAGTGAGCATCAAGGCCCTGACTCCCTATGGCGATAACCCGCGCAAATACGGCCCGCGCGAGATCGAGCAGTTCGCGGCGGCCATCCGTGAGTTCGGCTTCCGGGTGCCGGTACTGGCCCTGCGCGACGGCCGGTTGATTGACGGCCACTTCCGCCTGGCCGCGGCCATGGCCGCCGGCATGGAGCAAGTGCCCGCGGTCTACGTGGACGGCTGGCCGGAGGAGAAGGTCCGGGCCTTCCGCCTGGCCATCAACCGCATGGCAGACCTGGCGACCTGGGACGAGGACAAGCTGGCGGCCGAGTTGAAGGCCCTGAGCGAGCAGAGCTTTGATCTCTCCCTGCTGGGCTTTGACGGCGAGGAGCTGGAGCGGCTCCTGGCCGAGGGAGCCGATGGCGGCGCCGGCGATGGCGACGGCACCGACTCCCCCAAGGTGAACAAGGCCATCGCGGGCATGGACGATCTGGCGCCCAGCGAGGAAGAGCTGGCGATCCTCTCCGGCCGGCGCTTCCTGGTGGAGTTCTCCGGCGGCAAGGACTCTACCGCGGCCGCGCTGTGGGTGCGGCGCTTCCTGCCGGATAACGGCGTGGAGCTGTGCTTCGTGGACATGGGCGCCGATTTCATCGGCTTCCACGGCCACCTCACCGCGGTGGCAACCGACCTGGGGGCCCGGCTCAAGACCCTGCGTTCGCGCGAGCACATGATCGAGGTGTTCCTGCAGAAAGGCAAGCTGCCGCACTTCGGCCACCCCTACTGCCACGAAGTCCTGCACAAGACCCTTGATGCCTACATGAAAGAGCACGCGCCCGAGGAGGTAGTGATCGTGCGCGGCGGCCGGCTCCAGGAGCGCGGCAAGAAAGGCAAGACCAGGCCTTCGCGCTTCATGACCGTGGACCGGCTCAAGGGCTATGCCTTTTTCCAGCCGCTTTACTTCGCCCTGAAGGACGCGGCAGATAAAATTCTGGCCGCCAACCAGGTGCCCATCTGGGACGGCTACGGCCGCGGTTTGCAGCGCACCGCCTGCCGCATTTGCCCGGGCCAGAAGCCGCGCGCCTATGCGGCCATGCGCCAGAACTTCCCCGAGGTCTTCGGCGAGCTGCGCTGGCTGGAGGCCAAGCTGGGGACCGGATATTGGCAGGACAAGACCCCGGACAAGTCGGCCTCGGTGGAGCACATGGCCGACCGCGGCCAGAAGGCCTTCGAGGAGGGCCAGGCCGAGAGCGTTGCCGCCTGATGCCGGGCCGCCGAGGCACATACCAGGCGAAGCTAGGTTTTATGCGTCTAAACCGGAATCACCTGGATGCCGTTGGCCTCCAGGAGCTTGGCCGTGACGCCGTAGGCCTTGCCGCAGCTGGGGCTGCTTTTCAGCAAATAGGCCACCGTGATGCCGTTGCGCCGGCATATTTCCAGGGCCACACGCGCGCCGTCCTCATACTGGGGCGTGAAGTCAAAGCCGGTCTGCCGGCCGACCACCCGGCCGCCCTTGACGGAGCAGCCTTCGCGCGGGGTGGGCAGCCCGCCCAGCTGCTCCGGGCAGACGGCGATGAAGTCGTGTTCCAGGCCGACCTTCTGCAGGAACCCGCGAAGGTAGCCGTTGGCCTTGTAGCGGCAGGGAATGCCAGCGCAACACTTGCTGACCAGGACCATGCCTTAACTCCCTTGGCGGCAGGGCTTGCGCCCGTGCCGCCGATTGAAGTTCGCCCGTCCGGGGCCTTTGAATATAGCGGACATTCAGGAAACCGCCCGCAGCACCTCTTGCGCGCCCTGGGCCTCGACCATGGCGGCCTTGATCTTGTGCAGGTGTTTGATGATCAGGTCCAG
>JAZDHW010000165.1:0-18276 GCA_043805555.1 Pseudomonadota bacterium | reverse complement strand
GAGATCGTGGTCAAGTTCATCGAGGCCGGCCGGCTCTCGGCGGCCAACTTCCAGGAGACCTTCGCGCTCATCTACCGCGGCATCAAGGAGACCATGGAGGAGGAGCGCTAGGAGCCTGTTAACACTAAAGGCTACTACGATCCGCGGTTTTGGAAGGCATCTGGAAGCAGCAAGGCCGCCGGAGCCAGTCAAGGCCAAGCCCAAAGGGCCCGCTACGTTCAACCTTGACAGGCTCCGGCTGGCCTTGCTGCAAAAAACCGCCCCCTGGCTGGCAAGAAAAATGTCTGGCAGGGTAACCGTTGGTTGCCCGCGCCAGCCGCCAGGCCGCACCGGGGCCACGCAGCCAGCCGGCCCCATTCTTATTTGTCTAGCAAACGAATAGCGTTAACAGGCCCTAGCCCCGGTGGCGGATGATGGCTCCCTGGTCGGCGGACTCGGCCAGGCGGGCGTAAAGGCTCAGGTAGCCTTCGCAGGCCCGGGGCGCGGGGCGCTGCCAGGCCTCCAGCCGGCGGGCGATCTCGCGGTCCTCCACCTCCAGCGTGAGTTTCCGGCCGGGCACGTCGATGGTGATGGCGTCGCCGTCGTGCACCGCTGCCAGGGGCCCGCCCTCGGCCGCCTCGGGCGAGACATGGCCCACGAAGCAGCCGTTGTTGGTGCCCGAGAAACGCCCGTCGGTGACCAGGGCCGTGGACAAGGCCAGGCCGCGGCCGTAGAGCAGCTTCATGGCCGTGGTCATCTCGGGCATGCCCGGCCCGCCCTTGGGCCCCTCATAGCGGATCACCACCACCTCGCCCGGCTGCGCCCGGCCCTCCAGGATGGCCTTGATGGCCGCCTCGTCGCCGTCAAAGCAGCGGGCCTTGCCCTGGAACAGGCGCATGTCCGGGTGGATGGCCGCCGGCTTGCTCACCGCGCCCCGGGGGGCCAGGTTGCCGGTCAGCACCGCCAGGCCGCCGTCCGGGTTCCAGGGGTCGGTCAGCGGCCGGATGATGTCGTCGTCCCGGCGGGGCGGGGCCGCGGCCAGGTTGGCGGCCACGCTCTGGCCGCTCACCGTGAGCGCCTCGGCCTCCAGCAGGGGCAGCAGCTCGCGCATCAGGGCCGGCACCCCGCCGGCGGCGAAAAACTGGGGCACGTTGGCCGGCGCGGCCGGGTAGATGCGGGCCAGTTGCGGCGTGGTGCGCGAATACTCGGCCAGCTCGGCGAGGCCCAGCTCCAGGCCGGCCTCGTAGGCGATGGCCGGCAGGTGCAGGGCCAGGTTGGTGGAGGCGCCCAGGGCCATCATCACCCGGCTGGCGTTGTGGATGGCGCGGCGGTCCACCACCTGGCGCGCGCCGACGCCGGCCTCCACCAGGGCCATGATCTGGCGGCCGGCCGCCTTGGTGGCGCGCTGGCGCTGGGCGTAGACGGCCGGGATCACCGCCGTGCCCGGCAGCATCAGGCCCAGGGCCTCGGTGACGCAGCCCATGGAGTTGGCCGTGCCCAGGAAGGAGCAGGAGCCGCAAGTGGGCATCACCCGGTCCTCCAGGGCCAGGTATTCCGCTTGGCTGATGCGGCCGGCCTGGAGCATGCCCAGGGCCTCGGCCAGGCTGGTGACGTCGGCCGGGCGGCCGTCAAAGGGCTCGCCGCCCAGGGCCGGGCCGCCGTTGACCACGATGGCCGGCAGATCCAGGCGGCAGGCGGCCATGACCAGGCCGGGCAGGATCTTGTCGCAGGAGCCCAAGAGCACCAGGCCGTCGAGCTGGTGCGCGCATGCCATGATCTCCACCGAGTGGGCGATGATCTCCCGCGAGGCCAAGGTGTAGCGGCCGCCAAAATGGCCGTTGGCCACCCCGTCGCAGCAGGCGATCACCCCGAACTCCAGCGGCGTGCCCCCGGCCTGGAGGATGCCGGCGCGCACGGATTCGGCCAACTGGCGCAGGTTGTAGTGGCCGGGCACCAGCTCGTTGTAGGTGTTGGCGATGCCGATCAGCGGGCGCGCCAGCTCGTAGTCGCCCTGGCCCATGGACTTGAACAGGGCCCGCACCTTGGACCAGCGCGGCCGCGCCAGGATGCCGGCGCTGCGCGATGAATGGCTCATGCTGTCTCGCTCCTCGGGTGGTTCAGGCAATAGGTGCGGCGGCTACAAGCAGCCCTGCTCCTGGCGGGCCATGGCCTCGGCGATGTCGGCCTCGCTGACGCCCAGGAGGTGCAGCAGGTTGGTCATGCCGGTCCGGCCCAGGGAGGCGTGGGCCGCGTCCTGGAGCCGGCGCTTGGCGTTATAGGCGATGCCCAGCCCGGCCTGGCCCAGCATCAGGGCGTCGTTGGCCCCGTCGCCCACCACCACCACCTGGTCCATGGGGATGCCGCGCTGGCAGGCCACCTGGCTGACGATGCGGGCCTTGCCGGCCGCGTCGATGATCTCGCCCAAAACCCGGCCGGTGAGCTTGCCGGCCTTGGCCTCCAGGCGGTTGGCAAAGGCGTGGTCCAGGCCCAGGCGCTCCTTGAGGGACTGGGCGAAGAAATCAAACCCGCCGGTGACCACGCCGATCTCCAGCCCCAGCCACTTCAGGGTGGTGACCACCTCCTCCACGCCCTGGCTCAGCGCCATGGCGTCGCGGATCTCGGCCATCTCGCCCAAAGAGAGGCCCTTGAGCAGGGCCACCCGCTGGATCAGCGATTCCTCGAAATCGAAATCGCCGCGCATGGCCTTTTCGGTGATGCGGGCCACCTCGCGCCCCACCCCGCGCCGGCGGGCCATCTCGTCGATGACCTCCATGTCCACCAGGGTGGAGTCCATGTCGAAAAAGATCAGGCGCTTGTTCTTGCGGTAGGCGGTCATGGCCTGCAGGGCCAGGTCGAAGCCCAGCTCGCGGCTGTTGAGCATCAGGCGCTTTTTCACCCGGCCCATCTCGACCCCGGCCGCGTTGACGATCAGCTCCATGGCCAGCAAACCGCTGTGGTCGATGGTGCGGATCATCTCGATGTTCACCTTCTCCTCGCCCAGGATCAGGCTGATGGCGGCCAGGCCTTGGGTGCCGCCGAAGTGGGTGAGCATGTGGAAGTTGTGCGGGTCGTGGTTGCCGGCGTCCTGGGCCGAGAGCAGGCGGAAGTTCAGGGTGAGCCCCTGGCGGCTGGCCTCGAACAGCAGATCCTTGATCACGCTGTCGTTGGTTTGGCCGGCCGGGCCGAGGTCCAGCAGCAGGTAGAGGCCCAGCAGATCCTGCAGGGACGCCTGCTCGATGTCCATCAGCTCCACCCCGTGCACCAGCAGGATGCGGGTGAAGGCGGCGGTGATGCCCGGCCGGTCGTGGCCGGAGACGGTGACCATCAGCAGGTGCTTATCTTCGGGCATGGGGCTGTCCCTGGGCATGGGTTGGCCGCGGGCGGCACCCGGCCGCCTTCTGGGCACATGTTACGGATAACGGTCCATTATGGCAAGCCGCGCGGTCGCGGTCGCGTGCCGCGACGGCCATATATGGATCGGGTGACAGTGCTCCCCGCACCAACCTCGCCCGCTCCCGTAGGGCCTCATACCAAGAGCAGAAGACAGGTGGGAGGAAAAAGAAGACGAGCGGGGATGAACCCGGCCCGTCTTTTTATGTCTTCTTGCCTTTTCCGGGTGGCCGGGACAACTTGTTGTCCGGGTCGCGTAGCGACAAGAGGTTATAGCGGGCGGCCGCGCAAGCGGGCCGAGCCAGGTCGTCGGCTGTCTGTTATTGCCCCTCTCCCTCCGCCGAGGGGAGAGGCCGGCTGAGGGGGGCTTACGGCCTATCGCTTGCCGGGGTCATTGCGAGGAGCCGTCAGGCGATGCAGCAATCGCGTTGTGCCAGGCGCGACTTGGTGGTGTACGGGCGGGGTTTATCCCCGCCCATCCGGGTTTTTTCATCCGGCCGGTGTATATCCGCGCGGCTTCAGGCGGCGGGCCTGGCCCCCCGTGCGGCCTTTTTCTGGTCCACCCGGCTCATCTCCTCGCTGCGGATCTCGCGGCGCAGCAGCTTGCCCACCTTGGACTTGGGCAGCATGTCGCGGAACTCGATGTACTGGGGGAGCTTGTAGTCGATGAGCTTGCCCTTGCAGAAGCTGATGAGGTCGTAGCCGGTGACGCCCTTGACGTCCTTCTTGAGCACCACGAAGGCCTTGATGCGCTCGCCCACCTTGGCGTCGGGCACGCCCACCACGCAGGACTCGATCACGGCCGGGTGCTCCTGCAACACGGCCTCGATCTCCGAGGCGCTGACCCGGTAGCCCTTGTGCTTGATGGTGTCCACGGTGCGGTCGACGAAGTACAGGTAGTCGTCCTCGTCCCGGGCCACCACGTCGGCGGTGCGGTAGTAGCGCTGGCCGTCGATGTCCACGAAGGAGCTCGCCGTCTCCTCGGGCTTGTTCCAGTAGGCCGCCACCATGGGCTCGGCGCGGACAAGGAGCTCGCCGGGCTTGCCCAGCGGCATCTCCATGAGCGAGGCCGGGTCCACCACCCGGATCTGCTTGCTGGGCAGCTTGCGGCCCATGGCTCCCACCGGCATGGCGTCCTGGGGATAGGTCATGCACACGCCGCCCACGGTCTCGGTGGCGCCGTAGCCGATGTAGATGGGCCGGCCGAAGCGCTCCTGCCAGCGCCGGCCCACCTCCACCGGCAGCACGTCGCCGCCGCTGAAGCAATAGAGCAGCGAGGACAGGTCGTAGTTGTCCAGGCGGTCGTGCTCCAGGATCATGCGGAACAGGGCCGGCACGCCGATGAGCGTGCGCACGCCGTAGCGCTCCACCGCGTCGAACATGGCGTCCAGGTTCACGCGCGGTTGCAGCACCAGGCTGCCGCCATAGGTCATCAGCGTGCCCAGGCCGCAGGTCTGGCCCAGGACGTGGAACATGGGGGCCGAGCCCAGCAGGACGTTTTCCTCGGGCGGGAACAGGCTGCCGCTGACCCCGAGCTGCTCCGCGGCGGCGTTGATCAGCATGCGGTGGGTGATGGGCACGCCCTTGGGATGGCGGGTGGTGCCGCCGGTGTAGAGGATCTCGGCCACGTCGTCGGGCTCACGGCTGAGCGTGGGCGGGGCCTGGCCCTGGGCTTGGTCCAGCAGCTTCAACAGCTGGATGGTGTGCTCGCCCTTGGCTGACTTGCCGGTGGGGACGACATCCAGCAGCCAGCCGAAGAAACGCTTCCAGGCCGGCAGCAGGTCCACCATGCCGCTGACCACCACCCGCTTGATGCCGCTCCGGGCCATGGCCTGGGTCACATAGCCATAGTTGCGGTCCTGGCAGATGACGGCCACCGCCTCGGTGTCGCCGGCCACGTAGGCCAGGTCCTCGCTGGTGTAGATGGGGGTGATGGGCACCGCCACGGCGCCGGCTTTCTGCACCCCCAGCCAGGCCACCAGCCACTGCACCGAGTTGGGCAAATAGAGCACCACCCGCTGGCCCTGGGCCACCCCGGCCGCGGCCAGGCCGGCGGCCATGGCGTCGGTGAGCGCCTGCAAGCGGGCGTAGGTGAAGATGGTGCCCAGATAGGCCACCGCGGTCTTGTGGGGGTGGCGGGCCGCATTGGCGTCGAAAGCCGCTGGTATGGTGAGGTTCTGGTCCATGCCTTGCTCAGACGCCGAAGTAGGCGCTCTTGATCTCGGGGTTGTCCATGAGCTGCTTGCCGGTGCCGGTCATGGTGAGCATGCCGTTTTCGATCACGTAGCCGTGATCGATCATGGGCAGCACCGGCCGGGCGAACTGCTCGGCGATGATGATGGTGGCCCCGGTCTGGCGGCGCACCCCCTTGATGGCCTCCACCACGGTCTTCTGCATGGCCGGCGAAAGCCCCAACAGGGGCTCGTCCAGGAGCAGCAGGCGCGGGCCCACCACCAGGGCCATGCCGATGGCCAGCATCTGCTGCTCGCCGCCGGAGAGGAAGCCGGCCTTGCGCCGCCGCCAGCGCACCAGGTTGGGAAAGAGGTCGAAGGTCAGATCCATGGCCTGGCGCACGTGGGCCTTGTCGCGCAAATGGCCGGCGATGAGCAGGTTCTCCTGCACGGTGCTGTCGCCGAAGACCGGGTGGCGCTCGCGGCAGAGCACGATCCCCAGCCTCACCCGCTCGTAGGCTGGCATCAGGGTGATGTCCCGGCCCTCGTAGGCGATGCTGCCCATGATGGTGATGCGCTCGCCGCCCTTGCGCTTCTCCTTGATCTGCTGATCCAGGATCAGGCCGGAGAGCGTGTTCATCAGGGTGGTCTTGCCGGCGCTGTTGGAGCCGATCACGCCCACCACCTGGCCGGCCTCGACCTTGAACGACAGCTCGTTGACCGCCAGGGCGTTCTCGTAGAAGACCATCAGCTCGCTGACTTCAAGCACGCCCTAGTCCTCCGCCTCGCTGCCCAGGTAGGCCTTGCGCACCTCGTCCATGGCCATGACCTCCTCCGGCTCGCCCTCGGCGATCTTCTGGCCGAAGTTCAGCACGATCACCCGGTCGGCGATGCGGAAAAGCTCCTTGAGCCGGTGCTCCACCATGACGATGGTCTTGCCTTGGACCATGAGTTTTTCGATCACCGGCACCAGGCTGGCCACCTCGGCCAGGGAGAGCCCCGAAAAGAGTTCGTCCAAAACCAGCACCCGGGGCCGCAAGGCCAGGCAGCGGGCCAGCTCCAGGCGCTTCAGGTAGCCGTGGGGCAGCACCGCGGCCTGCTTGTTGATCACCCAGGAGTCGCGCTCAAAGCCGACCTCCTCCAGCAGGTCCTTGGCCACGGCGTCGCGGTCGCCGTAGGCCCCGCCGGCCTGTTTCTTGACCCGGGGCGAGATGAGCGGCACCACCAGGTTCTTGTAGGCCGGCAGTTGGTAGAAGGGCTTGACCATCTGGAAGGTGCGGGCCAGGCCGTACTCGGCCACCTTGTAGGGCGGCCAGGAGGTGATGTTGCGCCCGCGGTAGACGATGCTGCCGGCGGTGGGCTTGACGAATCCGCTGATCAGGTTGACCAGCGTGGTCTTGCCCGAGCCGTTGGGCCCGATGACGCCCAAAAGCTCGTTTTCCTTGAGGTTGAAGGTGACGCCGTCCACCGCGCGCACGCCGCCGAAGGTTTTCACCAGGTCTTTCACTTCTAGGATGGGCGCGCCGCTCATTTGGTCACCTCCACCCAGCGCTCGAATTGGGTGTACTTGCGGCGCAGGAAGTGGAAGACGCCCTCGGGCAGGCCCACGGTGAAGACCACCAGCAGCACGGCGTAGATGACGATGCGTAGGCCGCCCAGGCCGCGCAGCATCTCCGAGAGCGGCACCAGGATGAAGGAGCCCAGGGCCGGCCCGGCCAGGGTGCCCAGCCCGCCCACCGCGGCCGAGGCGATGGGCAGGATGGAGTAATCCAGGGCGAAGACCGGCATGCCCACGAACTGGTAGGCGTGGGTCATGAAGGCCCCGGCAAAGGCGCCGGTGGCTCCGGCCATAAAGAGGGCCTGGGCCTTGTAGCGATAGATGTTCAGCCCGGCGCTCATCACCGCGCGGTCGTTGTCGTTGATGCCCTTGAGCACCAGGCCGTAGTCGCTGGCCATCAGGCGGCGGAAGCCGAAGAGCGCGATCCAGAAGGCGGCCATGAGCGAAAACAGCTCCAGGCCCTGGTGGGGCAGGGGGGTGAGCCCGCTGATGCCCTCGGTGCCGCCGAAGATCTTGGTGGCCTCGATGATGCGCTCGATCATCAGCGGCAGGATCAGCGTCACCATGGCGAAGTAGATGCCGCGCAGGCGCAGCACCGGCAACAAGAGCACCGTGCACACCGCCCCGCCCAGCACCGTGGCGGCCGGGATGGTCAAAAACGGGCTCAGGCCCCAATAGTGGTTCAGGATGCCAGCGATGTAGGCCCCCACCCCGAAGAACAGGGCCTGGCCCAAGCTGACCATGCCGGCCTGGGCCAGGATGTCCCAGGAGATGGCCAGCAGGGCGAAGACCATGGCCGAGAGCAGCACCCGCTGCCAATACGGCGGCACGCCCAGGCCCAGGATCAACAAAATGATCACTGGCAGCACCCGGGGGGCCATGAGGTAGAGCAGCTCGCGCCAGGAGTTGAGGGCGTAGATGTCCTCGGAGCGCACCTTGATGCCGCGGTCCAGGCGCTCCTTGCGGCGCTTGGGCCCCGCCGCGGCCGGGTTGGCGGTGGCGGTGGTTGCCATCAGATGCGCTCCTCCAGTTGCTTCTGGCTGCCAAAGAGCCCCGAGGGCCGCACCAGCAGGATGAGCAGGATGGCCACCAGGCTGACGATCATCATCCAGTGCGTCTCCAGGTAGGTGGCGGTGAAGGTTTGGGCGAAGCCGATCAGGAAGCTGGCCACGATCACGCCCAGGGTGGAGCCCAGGCCGCCCACGATGCACACGGCCAGGGCGTTGACCAGGACGTTGTAGCCCTCGTTGACCGCGATGGTGCCCAGCGGCAGGATGACCAGCGCCGCCACTGCGGCGTAGGCCGCGCCAAAGGCCACGGCGATGGTGGCCACCCGCTCGGTGTGGATGCCAAGCGTCAGCGCGGTGTGCTCGTCCTGGGCGATGGCCCGGAAGGCGCGGCCGGTGCGGGTGTGGCGGGTGAAGAGCCACAGGAAGATCGTGAGCCCGGCCCCGGCGGCCACGATGACCAGCCGCTGGCCGTCCACCACCACGCCGGCGATGCTCAGGCCGAAATCGCCGGCCTCGGGCAGGGTGTACTCGAAGCCGATGAAGCCCAGGTAGCGGAAAAGCTCCAGGATGGCCAGGCCCACGCCAAAGGTGGCGATGACCTCGCTGACCACCAGGCCGCGCACCCTGAGCACCACGAAGCGGTACAGCAGGCCGGCGATCACGGCGGTGATGGCCACGGCCAGCGGCGCGCTGATGAGATAGGGCAGGCCCAGGGAGTGCAGGCCGATCCAGGTTAGGAAGCCGGCGGTGACGTACAGGGCGCCAAAGGCGAAGTTCGCCACCCCGCTGATGCCGAAGGTGAGGTTGAACCCCAGCGCCACCAGCAACAGAATCACGCTGTTGATAAACCCGTAGATGAGGGTGCCTGTGAACACGGTGGCCCCTGCGCTTTTTGGGGTTTGGGTCGGGGTCCGGCCCCGCCGCAACATGGCGGGGCCGGACGGGCTGTCAGGATGCGCCTACTTCGCGGACTTCATCCAGGGCGGCAGCTTGATGTCGCCCTCGGCCAGGGCCGGGGGATAGACGATGGTGCGCCCACCCTTGTCGCCCCATTGGTAGATGCAGGCGGTGGCGGTTTCCTTGGGGTCCAGGCCGTAGACCACCTGGTGACCGGGGTTGAACTTGATCTTGCCCATCACGCCCTGGCGGTCGGTGGCCGCGAGGGACTTGACCAGGGCGTCGGGATCCAGGCTGGCGGCCTTCTCGATGGCCTCCTTGAGGATGTAGACCGACTCGTAGCTGGGCGCCGGGCCATGGCCGGCCTCCACGGCCTTGCCGTACTTCTTCTTGTAGGCGTCATAGAAGGCGGTGGCCGGGGCGTATTTCTGGCTGGGGATGTTGCCCAGCTCGAAGATGGCGTTCAACAGGCCGCCGATCTTGCCCTCGAAAGCCCCCCAGGCCGCCTCGCCGGCCATGGGCGAGATGAAGCCGGTCATGAGGGCGGGCACCTTCTGGGCCTTCCACTGCTTGACCAGGATGCCGCTCTCGGGCATGTCGAAGCAGGTGAACAACACCTGGGCCCCGCCCATCTTGGCCTTCATCAGCACCGGGGCGAAGTCGCCGGCGCCGGTGGGGAACTGGTCGTGGCCCAGCACCTCCCAGCCGTTTTTCTCGAACCAGCCCTTCATGGCCCCGGTGGTGCCGCGGGCCCAGAGCACGTCCTGGTTGAGCAGGTAGACCTTGGTGAAGCCGAACTTCTCCTGCAGGTTCTTCATGGAGCCCATGAGCAGGCCGGCCCAGGAGGTGACGTTCAGGGAGACCCGGAAGATGTACTTGTACTTCTCGGGGTCCTCCTGGATCTTTTTCTCCGAGGCGGGGGTCATGGCGATGGTGCCCAACAGCGGCACCTTGTACTTGGCGATGAGGTCCATGCCGGCCAGCAGGGCCTCGGAGCGGAAGGGCCCCACCACGATGGCGTGGGGCTTCTTTTCCAAGATCATCTTTTCCAGGCCCAGCAGGGCTTCGGGCACCGGGGTGCCGGGGGAGGCGTCGCGGATGTCCATGTCGGTCACCGCGAACTGGCGCATCTCGCCGCCCACCTTGACCCCGCCGGCGGCGTTGATCTCGTCCACGGCCAGCTTGACCGCGTTCAGGCTCTCCTTGCCCTCCACCACCCCCAGGGAGGTGGGCACGCCCAGGACGATGGGCTCGGCCGCGGGTGCGGGTGCGGCTTTGAAGGTGAGGGCGGCCAAGGCCGCCAGACAAATCACCAACCAGGTGGATTTCCTGCCCATGAGCGCCTCCCAGACTGGGTGTAGGGACCGTTGCCGGGGCCGGGGGCCCCGGGGGGTTGCGCCTTGGACGGCCTGGATGCGTTGGTGCAGGGTGTATTACTGGCCGACCGTTCGTTAGATTTTTGTACTCTAGCGCAGGATTCAGTGTCAACCGGGAAAATGGCCTGGGAATCTTTGCACAAGTTCCCGGCGGAGGTCTGCCTTGCTAACTGACGAAATTATAACAAAAAATTGCACGCAAGTGGTCCTGAAAAAAATGGTGCGGTGTTTTGCAGCGCGAAATTTGGCCATTTTAGGTGGGGGGCGGCGCCAAAATCGCCCAACACCAACAGGATCATCGCGCTTGACAACTCCAGCCCTCCGAGGCATAGTGGCTAAAATCTAACGAGCGGTCGGTAGGAAGCCATGCACATGACCAAAGGGGAGCGACGCAGCCAGGAAATCTTCGCCGCCGCGGCGCGGCTTTTTGCCCAGCGCGGGTACAGCCGCACCTCCATCCGCGACCTGGCCGAGGAGCTGGGCATGCAGAAAAGCTCGCTCTACCACTACTTCGAATCCAAGGAAGACCTGCTGCACCGCCTTCTGGACGACATCATGGAGCAGGCCCTGCCCATCATCGAGGAGCTGTGCAGCCGCAGCATGCCCCCCCTGGAGAAGCTCGCCGCCTTCATGCGCTTCTACACCCACGTCTACGCCGGCGACCGCGACCGCCTGATCCTCCTGGTCAACGAGCTGGATTGCCTGCCCCCGGAGCGCCGCGAGCAGGTGGTGACCAAGCAGCGGCGCTACGTGGCGGCCATCAGGGGCATCCTGGCCGAGCTGAAACAGGCCGGCCTGCTCAAGGACCTGCCCCTGTCGGTGCTGGTCTTCATCTTCTTCGCCATGGTCCACTACACCCCCAAATGGTACGACCCGGCCGGCCCGGTGAGCCCGGACGAACTGGGCCACATCCTGGAGCAGGTCTTCTGCCAGGGCATCCTGGCCCCGGGCGTGAGCGTCGGGGATTAGCCATGATTCAGCGGGTCCCCTTCTGGAACATCGAAGCGGCCTGGCTTTTATACCTGCTGGCCGCCATCGCCCTGGCCGTCTGCGCCCTGGGCTGTTGGGTCAACCTGGCCCGCTGGCGGCCGGGCTTCACCTGGGGGGCCTGGTCCTGGCCCCGGCTCCGGGCCGCCTTGGCCGACGCCCTCATCGGCCGCCGCCTCTGGCGCGGGGACCCGGCCGCCGGCCTGATGCACGCCCTGATTTTCCTGGGCTTTCTGGGTCTGGTGCTGGCCACGGCCCTGGTGGCGGTGGATCACTACCTGGTGGGTTTTTTGCGCGGCCGGGCCTATCTCATTGCCTCGGCCCTGTTTGACGCCTGCGGCCTGGCCCTGGTCCTGGGCCTGGCCTGGGCGCTCTGGCGGCGCTACGTGCAGCGGGTGCCGCGCCTCATGCGCTCCTGGCGCGACGCGCTGATCCCGGCCTGGCTTTTCACCATCGCGTCCAGCGGCTTCCTGGTGGAGGCCGCGCGAATCGCGGCCAGCGGCGTGGAATGGGAGCGCTGGTCCTTCGCGGGCTGGTGGCTGGGCGGCTTCTTCAACCCGGCCGCGGCGGCAACCGCGCACTTAAGCCTTTGGTGGCTGCACGCGGCGCTCAGCCTGGGCCTCATCGCCTGGCTGCCCTTCAGCCGCCTCTTTCACGCCCTGGCCGCGCCGGTCAACCTGGCCTTCCAGGATGAGCCCCTCGCCCTGCCGGTCCTGGACCTGCCCCCGGACCAGGCGCGCGAGTTCAGCCACCGCCACTTCATGTTCCTGGACGCCTGCTCCCGCTGCGGCCGCTGCGACGACGCCTGCCCCAGCGCCCGGGCCGGCGAGCCGCTTTCGCCCCGCGCCTTCCTGCAAAACGCCCGCACCTACGTGCGCCTGAAGTACAACCTGCTCGCCCGCATCCCCTGGCTCCAGGCCCGCCTGCGCCAGGCCCTCATGAGCCGTCCCACCATCGCGCCCGAGCAGGCCTGGTACTGCACCTCCTGCCGCGCCTGCCAGGAGGTCTGCCCGGTGCAGGCCGCGCCTTTCGAGCTCATCCGCCAGGTGCGCTCGGCCCTGGTGGAGCAGGGCTCCACCGTGCCGCCGCTGTTGGGCGCGGCCCTGGAGCGGCTGATGAAGTACGCCAACCCCTGGCTGGCCAAGAAGGGGCAGAAGGCGGCCTGGGCCAAAGGCCTTAACCTGCCCGACCTGGCCAAGGGCGACGAGGCGGCGCTGCTCTATTTCGTGGGCTGCACCACCAGCCTGGACACCCGGGCCCAGGGCCTGGCCAGGGCGCTCACCGCGGTGCTGGGTCACTGCGGGGTGGATTTCGGCACCCTGGGCAAGGCCGAACCCTGCTGCGGGGACATAGCCCGCCGGGTGGGCGAGAACGGGCTCTTTGACGAGCAGCGCGAGGAGCTCATGGCCCTGCTCGCCGACCTTGGCGTGCAGGAGGTGGTGGCCTCCTCGCCCCACTGCTACGTGAACCTGAGCCAGGCCTATGCCCAGGCCTGGTCCTGCTCCGGCCAGGCCGGGGCGTTGCCCTTCCGCACCCGCCACTACAGCCAGCTCCTCTGCCAGTTGGTGGATGAAGGCCGGCTCAAGTTCGAGCGCCCCCTGCCCCTGAAGGTCACCTATCACGACCCCTGCTACCTGGCCCGCCACGCCGGGGTCATCGCCGAGCCCCGCCGGGTGCTGGCGGCCATCCCCGGCGTGGAGCTGGTGGAGATGGCCGAGCACGGCAGGAACGGGCTTTGCTGCGGGGGCGGCGGCGGGCGCATGTGGCACGAGCTGCCCGGCCAGGGCCACCTGGCCCGGGCCCGCCTGGAGCAGGCCGTGGCCACCGGCGCGCAGGTGCTGGTCACCGCCTGCCCCCTGTGCCTGATCATGCTGGAAGACGCGCGCAAGGCCGGCGGGTTCGAAGACCGCCTGGTGGTGCGCGACCTCAACGAACTGGCGGCCCAGGCCCTGGGCCTGGGCCTGGAAGGAGGCGCGGGGCCCAGCTAGCGCCGGGAGTGGCTATCCCCTTTTTCTTGCCCAACCCTCTTGAGTAAAAAACCAAGCCGGCCCTCGGACGGCGGGCCGGAGCGATGCGGCCGGAACCGGCCTGGCCCGGCCAGGCCGGCCGGGACATTCATCACGAAGGAGACATGGGCATGACCGTGGGAGACCTGCTTATCCGGGGGGCGCGCAAATTCCCCAGCAAGACCGCCGTCATCTGCGGCGAGGTATCCATGACCTACCAGGCCTTCAACGCCCGGGTGAACCGCCTGGCCCAGGGACTCCTGGCCCGCGGCCTGCAAAAGGGCGACCGCATAGGCGTGCTGACCGAGAACTGCCAGCAGTTCCTGGAACTGTATTTCGCCGCGGCCAAGACCGGCGGTATCTTCTGCCCGTTCAACAACCTCTTGACCGAGCGCGAGACCGGCGACCTGCTCAACTACGCCAGCCCGCGCTTCTTGTTCTATAGCCCGGCCAACGCGGCCAAGGTCGCCGCCCTGGCCCCCAAGGTCGAAGGCCTCCAGGCCTGTTTCGCCCTGCAGGGGCCGGCCGGGGAGGGCGCACAGAGCTACGAGGCCCTGCTGGAGGCCGCCAGCGCCGAGGAGCCCAACTGCGCGGTGCGGCCCGACGACGTGATGAGCATCTATTTCACCTCCGGCACCACCGGCCAGCCCAAGGGCGCGTTGCGCAGCCACCACCACCTGGTCACCACCTCCACCACCGGGGTGATCGAGAACAAGATCGGCTATGACGAGCGGGTGCTGGTGGTCACGCCCATGTATCACGTCAGCTTCGAGGACAACATCGGCCGCTGCTTCCTGATGCCCAACACCACCGTTATCTACCCCGCCCACTTCGACCCAGCCGGGGTGCTGGACATGATGGCCGCCGAGCGCATCACCTGCTGCCTGCTGGTGCCCACCATGATCAACGCCCTGGTCCACAACCCCCTGATCAATGAGACGGACCTCTCCAGCCTGCGCCGCATCTTCTACGTGGGCGCGCCCATGCCGGTGGAGCTGCTGAAGAAATCCATGAAGACCTTCGGCCGCTTCGGCTGCGGCTTCTGCCAGCAGTACGGGGCCACCGAGACCGGCCCGCTGTCCACCATCTTGCCGCCCGAGGACCACGTGGTGGACGGCCCGCCCGAGAAGGTCAAGCGCCTGGCCTCGGCCGGCCGGCCGGTGCTGGACTATGAGGTGCGGGTGATCAACCGGGGCAAGGACGCCGTGCCCGGCGAGGATGGCGAGATCGTCCTGCGCAGCGAGGCCATGATGCAGGGCTATTGGCGCATGCCCGAGGCCACGGCCGAGCGCATCCGCGACGGCTGGCTCTACACCGGCGACATCGGCCACCTGGACAACGACGGCTATCTCTACATCGTCGACCGCAAGAACGACCTGATCATCAGCGGCGGCAAGAACATCTACCCCCGCGAGGTGGAGGAGGTGCTCTACCAGCACCCGGCCGTGCTGGAGGCCACCGTGGTGGGCGTGCCGGACGAATACTGGGGCGAGGCGGTCAAGGCGGTGATCGTGCTGCACGCCGGGGCCGAGTCCAGCGAGGAGGACATCATCGCCTTCTGCGCCCAAAACCTGGCCAGCTACAAGAAGCCCAAGACGGTGGAGTTCTGGGACAACCTGCCGAAAAGCGCGGCGGGCAAGCTGCTCAAGCGCAAGGTGCGCGAGCGTTACTGGGAAGGCCGCGAGCGGCGGATTTAGCATCATTCCCGCTGCGGCGGCGGCCACGGGAGGCGAGCGAGCATGGAGATATTGGTGCTGGTCAAACAGGTGCCGGAGACGGCCGAGGCCGATCTGGAGATCGCCGCCGACGGCAGCGACGTGGAGCGCGAGGATCTGGTCTTCACCATCAACGAGTGGGACAACTACGCGGTGGAGGAGGCCGTGCGCCTCAAGGAGGAGCACGGCGGCCGGGTCACCGTGATGACCATCGGCGACGAGGAGGCCGAGGACGTGCTGCGCCGGGGCCTGGCCATGGGCTGCGACGAGGCCATCCACCTGAACGACGAGGCCTTCACCGGCTCCGACCCGGCCGGCCTGGCTCGGTCCCTGGCCGCGGCGATCCAGGGCCGCGCCTTCGACCTCATCCTGAGCGGCGTGCAGAGCGCCGACCAGGGCCAGGGCCAGACCGGGGCACTCTTGGCCCAGCTCCTGGATCTGCCTTTCGCCAGCATGGCCATCGGCCTGAAGGTGGCGGACGGCCGGCTCAAGGTGACCCGCGAGCTGGAGGCCAACACCCAGGAGGAGGTGGAGCTGCCGCTGCCGGCCCTGGTCAGCGTGCAGTCGGGCATCAACCAGCCGCGCTATGTCTCCATCATGGGCATCCGCAAGGTGCGCTCCATCGCCATCGACGCCCGCGACGCGGACGGCCTGGGCCTGGCTGGCCAGGTGGGCGCGGCGGCCGCGGCCGCGGCGGCCCGGAGCCTGGCCCTGCCCGAGGCCGGGGCCGGGGCCGAGCTTCTCACCGGCAGCCTGGAGGCGATTTGCGCCAAGGCCGCGGGCATCATCCGCGAGAAGGGGGGCCTGAAATGAGCGGCGTCCTGGTGATCGCCGAGCACCGCGAAGGTATGCTGCGCGAGGCCACCTTGGAGGCCCTGGGCGCGGCCCTGGCCCTCGCTCCCTCGGTTGGCGGCAAGGTGGTCACGGCGGTCCTGGCCGACGAGCCCGAGGCCGTGGCGGCCCCGCTGATGGACCGCGCCCCCGCCTTACGCCTCATCGCCCACCCGGAGCTGAAGAACTTCAACCCCGAATTCTACCTGCCGGCGCTCATGGACCTCGTCGCCGGGCTGGCCCCGGCCCTGGTGCTGCTGCCCCACTCCAGCCAGGGCCTGGACCTGGCCCCGGCCCTGGCCGGCCGGTTGAATGCGCCGCTCGTCACCGACTGCGTGGGCCTGGACTGGGCGGATGGGGCGCTCAGCGCCCGGCGGCTGGTCTATGGCGGCAAGGTGGCCGAGAGCCAGAGCCTCAAGCCCGCGCCCCTGGTGGTGGCCACCCTGCAATCCGGCGCCTTTGAGGCCGCCCCGGCCGGCGCGGCCGCGGCCAGCGAGAGCGTGCAGCTCACCGACCTGGCCCCGCGCCACGCCCGGCGCTTTTTGGGCTACCTGAGGGGCGCGGCCGAGGACGTGGACATTGCCGCGGCCGACATCCTGGTCTCGGTGGGGCGCGGCATCGGCGGCGAGGACAACCTGCCCCTGGCCCAGGCCCTGGCCGACGCCCTGGGGGCCACGCTGTCCTGCTCGCGGCCGGTGGCCGACGCCGGCTGGCTGCCCAAGAGCCGCCAGGTGGGCACCAGCGGCAAGACGGTGCGGCCCAAGGTCTACCTGGCGCTGGGCATCTCCGGGGCGTTCCAGCACCAGGCCGGCATGAAGGGCGCGGCCACCATCATCGCGGTGAACAAGGACCCCCGCGCGCCCATCTTCCAGATCGCCCACTATGGCATCGTGGAGGACCTGTTCAAGGTGCTGCCGGCGCTCACCACGGCGGTCAAGGCCGGCTGAGCGGCTTGCATCCCGCGCCGGAAAGAGGCTAGATAGCGTTCGGCGGGCCGGGCGGGCATCGCCCGGCCCGCGGCCCCACCCCTTCCCGCGCCCCAAGGAGGCCGGCATGGATTTCACCCTGACCCGCGAGCAGAAGGACATCATCCGCGCGGCCAAGGAGTTCGCCACCGGCGAGTTCCCGGCCGTGGCCGCGGATTTCGACCGCGAGGAGCGCTTCGACCTGGGGCTGTGGCAAAAGGCCTGCGAGCTGGGCTTCGTGGGCACCTTCATCCCCGAGGCCTACGGAGGGGCCGGCCTGGGCTTTTTGGAGCACAGCATGATCACCGAGGAGTTCTGGGCGGTGGACCCCGGCTGCGGCCAGGCCATCCTCAGCGCCACCTTCGGGGCCGAGATGATGATGCTCTTTGGCAGCGAGGCCCAGAAACAGGCCATCCTGCCGCCCCTGGTGGAGGGCCAGGCCATGCTGGCCACCGGCATCACCGAGCCCGACGCCGGCAGCGACCCCACCCAGGCCGTGACCACGGCGGTGAAGGACGGCGACCAGTGGGTGATCAACGGGTCGAAAATGTTCATCACCAACGGAAGCTACGCCGAGAACGTGCAGGTCTTCTGCCTCACCGACCCCGACCACCCCAGCCGCCACCGCCGCCACAGCTTCATCCTGGTGCCCCGGGACGCCCCCGGCTTCAGCAGCCGCAAGCTGCACGGCAAGATGGGCATCCGGGCCAACGACACCGCCGAGCTGGCCTTCAGCGAGGTGCGGGTGCCGCTCACGAACCTGATCGGGGCCGAGGGCGAGGGCTTCGGCCAGCTCATGGAGCTATTCAACCGCGCACGGCTGCACATCTGCGCCCAGGCCGTGGGCCTGTCCCGCGCCTGCCTGGAGGACAGCGTGCGCCACGTCAAGGCCCGGGTGCAGTTCGGCCAGACCCTGGCCAGCTTCCAGGGCACCCAGTTCAAGATCGCCGAGATGGCCACCCGCATCAAGGCCAGCCGCAATCTCTATTACGAGGCGGCCTGGCTGGTGGACAAGGGCAAGGTGGACCACGCGCTGATCGCCATGGCCAAGTGGTTCAGCGCCCGCACGGCCGTGGAGGCGGCCGACGAGGCGGTGCAGATGCACGGCGGCTACGGATACCTGGACGAGTACCGGGTGCAGCGGCTCTACCGCGACGCCAAGATCCTGGAAATCTACGAGGGCGCGCGCGAGATGGAAAAGCTCATCGTGGCCAAGAGCCTGCTGGGCTAGGAGCCTGTCGGAGTAATCCTCCGACAGGCTTCCGGGCGGGCCATGGACGGCCCGCCCGGAATGGCGCCAAATTAATTTTTGGCGCCATTCCGAGAACTTGCCAAAATTCACTTTTGGCAAGTTCCAAGAGGAGAAAGCCATGGATGGCTTTCTCCGACAC
>JAZDHW010000164.1:0-3104 GCA_043805555.1 Pseudomonadota bacterium | reverse complement strand
GGCGTGATGCGGCCTAATGACTATGGCCTGTATATATGCAGGCAATTGACCAAGGCTAGCAATCATGCAGGCTGCTGAGCAGGCCGAGCTGTTCCCGGGCGTGCCGCTCACCGCGGGCGAAATCGAGGCCTGGCGCCTGCATTCCAACTGGCCGGACGGAAAGCCGCCAGCCGATGGCCGCGGCCTTGGCCTCCTGACCGATTACGCCCGCCAGCTCTGCTCCGAGACCAAGGACGAGCGCGGGCTTTGGCAGAACCCTCGCCGCCGCGCCAACCACTTCCTGGACTGCGAGGTCTTGCAATTGGTCTGCGCCGATTACCTCGGCATCCGCTACATGGCGGCCGAGTCCCCCGAGGTTACCCAAGCTCCCGATGAAGAAATCCACAACCGAAGGCATAGCAGATGGTGAGCAAGGCCAACTTCCTGAAGGGCATGAAGGAGATTTCCGAGTTCGTGGGTTTCAGCTCCGCCACGGTCATCAAACACAAGAAGGCCTATGCCGCCATGCCCATTCGCCAGGAAGGCGGCCTCTGGATCGGCGACCCTGAGCGCCTGGAGCAATTCTACAAGGATATGGCGGCCGGGGAGACGGAGAAGTGGCTTTGATGAGTTGCGCACCGTCCTGTTCCCGGCCGGGCCAATCGGGCACCAACGCAGAAGGGTCCTGCTCACCCACGCTCCCTGGCCAAGCAGACCATTGCCGCTGTTGAGAGCGTCTGAAGCGGCACGGGCTCTCCACTGCTGGCGTAATCGGCTCGCCCTACCCCGCGTGCTTATATGCAATGCCATGCTTACGCATCAGCAGACGTGGTTCTCTCAAGTGGACCGGCCTGGTCGGGCCCGGCGTCCGGAATATTGGGCTGGCCTGATTGAACCAGGCCTCCAGCCTACTCCGCCGGCACGGGGTCCAGGGCGGCGCCGGCGGTGCAGGCGCCATCGGCCAGGTAGGCGCCATCGGCGATCTCGGCCAGGGTCCTGTGAAAGCCGGTGTCCAACAGGGTGCAGCGCAACCGGCGGGCGTCCAGGTCGGGCTCCAGGGCCAGCACCTGCACCAGGCGGTTGGTCAGGGGCTGGCGGCGGGCGTCCAGTTGCCAGGCGCTGGAATACCAGGCAAAGTCGCCCTTGCTCAGGTGCAGGCCGGCCAGGTCCGCGCTGGTCAGGCTGATGAGGCGGCGGGGACGGGCGAAGCGCTCCACCAGGTCGGCTTGCAGCCGGCGCGCGGTGGCAGCCTGGCGCACCCAGGGCCAGGCGAAGGCCCGCTCCTGGCGGCCGTGGATGGCCTCCGACAGCGGGTCGCGCAGGTCCTCGCCGTCGGCGTGGGCCTCGTAAAAATCCTCCGCCCAATTGTAGGCGTAGTCGGCGCTGATGCGGTTGCACAGGTTCTTGAGGTCGGCCTCCACCCGGCTGTCCAGGTCCGGGTCCGGGGCAAAGGCGAAAGCCACCTGGTCCTCGCTCACCAGGGGCCGGCCGCCCTCCAGGCCCAGGCACAGCCGGCCGCCGGCGTCCAGCCACCAGGAACCCAGGCAGGCGGCCAGCACCTCGCTGAGCACCTGGCCCAGGGCCTGGTCCTGGGCGATGACCCCGGCCGCCTCATAGCCGCGCTGGGCGGCCTGGCTGCTGGCGCGGGCCCAGGCCGCGCCGTCCAGGGCCGCGGCCGGCCCGCCGGCCCGGTTGACCAGGAAGTCGCGCACGATCTCCACCGGGTTGACCATCAGGCCGTTGGTCCCGGCCCGGCCCAGGGCCAGCACGCCCAGGGGCTCGTTGGCGCGCTGGTCGGCCGCGAAGGTCACCGCCGCGATGGGGCCTTTGCCCTCCAGGGCCAGGGCGGGGTCGTAGCTGAAGCCGAAGAGCTCGCCGCCCTCGGCGGCAAAGACCCGCACCCGCTGGCCCTGCTCCGGCCCGGCCAGGGGACAGCCGGCCAGGGCGTAGACGTGGTGCAGGGTGTCCACGCACACAGCCGGCCACACCCCGGTCTCCCCCTGGCTGAGATCGCCGTAGACCACGGGCAGGGTCGCGGCGGCGCGGCGGGGGTTGGCGAATTCGCCGGCCCGGCGCAGGCGGAAGCTGTCTTGCAGGCTGGGGGCGCTGGCAATGACGGCCAAGTCCATTTGATTCTCCCGGTCAAAAATGGCGGGACGTTAGACGGCGCGCAGCTTCAGGGTCAGGCCCTGGCGGTCCATCTGATATGACTGCACCCGGCCGCTGAAGCGGCAGAGCCAGTCCGTGGCCGGCAGGCCGGGATAGCCCAGCAGGATCTGGGCCCGGGCCCCCAGGAGGCTGTCGCCGGCCTCCAGCCCGGCCAGGGTCCGGCCCCGCTCCAGCAGGCGCAGGCTGAGCGCGCCCACCGCGTCCTGCCTGAGCCCGGCCAGCAGGTCGCCGCCCACCGGGGTCAGGCCCTCGCGCAGGCGGCCGAAGCTCTCCACCAACGGGCCGTGGCCCAGGACCTGATAGGAGCCCCGGCCGGCGCTGCGACTGCCGTCGGCCCGGGCGGCGCCGTCGGCCAGGGCGGCGTCCAACAGCGCCACCAGGGCCGGGTCGGGCGGCCCGCCGGCAAAGACCCGGCGGCCCCAGGCGTCGTCCAGGATCAGCACCGCCTCGGCCTGGCCGTCCTGGCTGCGGGTGCGGGCCAGGAATTCCCGCGATACCTTGATGCTCACAGGCCCCTCCGGGTGATGGCCTCCAGCGAGAGGCCCAGGTTGTAGGCCGCCTGGCCCGGCCGAACCTGGCGCAGGTCCAGGGCGGCCGCGGGCAGGCCGTAATAGAGCCCGCCGGTCAGCTCCGGGTCGGCGTGGAACCAGACCGGCCGCGCCTGGCCCTGGCCGCCCTGGTGGCACCAGTACAGCACCTTTTCCAGCGCCTCCCGGTCTGTCGCGGCGGCGTTGCGATAGCCGATGCGCAGGGCGTCGCGCCGGCCGAGCACCGCCGCGCCGCGCAGGTTGCCGTTCAGGCGGCTCTCGCGGCGCTGGAAACCCAGGGACTGCTCCTGGCCGTAGATGAAGTTGACCGAGGGCTCCACCATGCTGCCCAGGAAGAGCGTCCCGGCGCTCAGGCAGGCCTCGTTGCTGGCGGGATCGCGCAAAACCAAACGCCAGTGCTGGAAGCCG
>JAZDHW010000163.1:0-8856 GCA_043805555.1 Pseudomonadota bacterium | reverse complement strand
CCTGGACGCCGTCCAGGTTGAACCTGGACGCGCTCCCGCCCAACGGGGGTGCGGGGGGCGCTGGCTGCGCACCGGGCCACCTCCGAAGGCACCAAATCAGGCCCATTGCCCTTGACCGCCCTGGTCAAGGCAATGCCCTGCAACCGCCGCGCGCGGGCTCCTGCCGTCCCGTGCCGGCTTTCAAGGCGGGCCGGAGCCGCTGCCACGGGCACCGGCGCCAGCCTCACGGGGGTGCGGGGGGCGCGGGCTGCACCCCAAGCCACCCCCGTCAGCATGAAATCAGGCCGCATTTCCCTCGGCCTCCATGGTCAGGGCGACTCCCTCCAGCCACCGCTCACGGGCCCCATTGGCGCCGCGCCGGGTTTCCTTGTGGGCCGGAGCCACCGCCTTGAACTCCACCATGAACTTGTTCACCGCCAGGGGCTGATAGCCATTGGCCCTGCAGTAAGCCTGGTAGGCCTTGAACAAGGCCGCCTTCTGGACCGACACCTCTGCGTTGAACTCCTGGGGCTCAGTGGTGATGCACTCCTCCACGAAGCCGATCACCGGATTGTTCTCCCGGCGGTAGTGCTCTACCGCCGCCTGGGACTTGAGCGATCTGCGGAAGCGGCCGCGCCTGCGCAGCCGGTAGAGCCCCACCATGGCCCAGGCAAAGATGCCCTGCAGCTCGGCCGCCAGGCGCGCCTTGAGGCCGGCATCGCGCTCTTCGGCCGGTATCTGGCGGGTCATCTCGATAACCAGCAGGCGGCGATAAAAGGCGTCGCTGTAATCGTTGACCCGGGGGAAGCGGTTGCAGGCAAAGGCCAGCTTGCCGCGGTAGACCAGGTCGAAGGGGTTGCGGTGCTTGAAGGCCGCGCTCACCGGCTCGCCGGTGCTGATGGCCTTGAGGTACTGGGAGCTGAAGATGCGGCTGTCGGCCTCGGTGAAGATGTTCAGGTGCTTGTTGTGCAGGGCCGAGCGCAGGAATTGATCCTCCAGGTCCGAGACGCTGACGCTGCTGGTGTTCTCGGCGCCCACCATCTCCCTCAGAATGTGCAGGACAGTGGATTTGCCGGTGCTGCCCGGGCCCACCAGGAACAGGACCATCTCGTAATCGCAGCTGGGCCACAGGCAGTAGCCGAAGAACTCCTGCAGCTCCCGGATCACGCCCCAGTCGCCGATGGAATCATGCAGGAAGGCCTTCCAGTGCGGGCAATCGCAGGGCTGGTTGGGATCAAAGCTCCAGGGGAATTGATAGGTGCAGAGCAGCTCACGGGCATGCGCCTGGATGGCCTGGTCCGGCCGGCGCAGGTCCGGATCAAACATGCCGTTGGTGACGCAGAGCAGACGTTCCTTGGGGTTCATGAACATGCCCTCGGCTAAGAAGCTCTTGGTCAACACCTGGCCCACGGCGTCCTTGGCCCTGGCCAGGGTGGCCAGGTCTCGCAGCTTGCCCAGGGCCACCTTCTCCAGGTCCTCGACCTCCACCGGCCGGAAATACTGGCCGGTCCAACGGTAGGGCACCTTGGTGGCGCGGTCGGTCACCAGGTCAAGCTCAGCCAGGATTTCGGCCGCCAGGCGGGCCGGCCGGAAGGACTTGCGGCCATCGGCGCCGCGGGACCAGAAGCGGCCCGGGCTATCGGGGCTGTCGTCATCATCATCCGGCGCTCCGCCGTCTTCGTTGGTGTCGTCGTTGGCCTCTTCGGGCTGAAAAGCCTCGGCCTCATTCGCCAGGGCCTCCAGATCGGCCCGGGTGCGGCCGTGCTTCACGATGAAGTCGGTCAGGTCCTGGCCGCCCTTTTTGGGCAGCTCGCCTGCCTTGAGCATGTACTCCGGCCAGGCGATGATCTTGACTTCGGCCGCGGCCCCGGCGATGCGCTGGGCCACCTTGCGGGCGCCCTTATGGCCGGCTGAGTCGGCGTCGTAGGCGATGATCACCAGCCGGCCGGCCATGGTCTCGGTCCAGGCCGGCTTCCAGTTCCCGGCGCCGCCGGTGACCGTGGCCGCGTTCAGGCCCAGGGACAGGGCGCACAGGCAGTCCGGCTCGCCCTCACACAACCAGAGCGGCTCCGGGCCCCAGGACTCGGCCGGCGGGAACAGGCGGGCCTCGCCGAAGACCACGATCTCGCCGGCGCGCTCCTCCCACCAGGACTTGATCTTCTGACCCTCGCCCGCGCCGGGCAGATACTTGCGGATGTTGCGCAGCCGGCCCTGGCCGTCCCGCACCGGGATGGCCACCCGCTCCTCGCCGCTCACCGCGTGGCGCCATATGCGCAGGCCCCGGGCCTGGATGGTTTCCCTGGACCAGGCCCGTTGCGTCTCCAGCTTCCGCAGCCAGGTTTCGGGCAGCCCGGGCAGGGCGGCCCAGGTCTCCTCGGCTATGAACTCATCCGCCCGGGCCGGGCGCTTGGGTTTCTCGCCCTTGCCGTTGCCGCCCCCGGAATCGCCTGAGCCGGCCCCTGCCGGGCGATTGTCCCGCCGGCCAGCGGTGGTGTAGCCCTCCTGGCCAAAGCGCGCCTTGAAGGCCTTGAAGCCGCTGCGCTTGTCGTGGCCATTGATGGCCGACCACAGGTCGATCAGGTCCCCGCCGTCATAGCCGTTGCAGGCCGGGGTCAGGCACTTGAACTTGTCGTTGGCAAAGTCGTAGCCAAAGGACGGGTTCTTGTCCTCGTGGCCGGGCAAGGGGCAATGCCCCCGCAGCCAATCGCCCTTGCATTGCTCCTCCCGCACCCGGAACAAGCCCGCCGCGATATCGCGGCAACGATCCGGGCCCAGGTTATCAAGCGCCCAGCCCATGACCCTTAGGCCGCGCCTTTCAGCATCATCCGGGCCGCCCTGGCGTGGTCCTTGGTGTAGCGGTTCTGGCCGGTGTTGGGCCGGGTGGCCCCGGCCTGGCGCACCACCCGGCGAACCCGCTTTTCGCCCACCCCCAGGGCCAAGGCCACGTCCAGGAGCGAAAGCCCTTCGGCGTAGGCCGCCAGAATTTGGGCGTCAGCCACCATGCATTTCCTCGCTGGTTTGGCGGTCACGACGAAACCTGCCGCTGATAGCGGCGGCCGTGGTGGTCCTCATGCGTTGGCCTCGCATTTTGGAGCATTGCCCAGGGTAAGGACAGGCTGCACCGGCGCGGCGCAACGCGGCGAGGCGATTTCGGCCAGATAAGACCAGGAAAGGTCAAGCCCGATGGCCTTCCGGCCCAAGCTTTCAGCGGCTCGGCAGGTGGTGCCGGAGCCAACGAAGGGGTCGAGCAAGATGCCTCCGGCCGGACATCCGGCCAGGATGCAGGTTTCTGCCAAACGCTGGGGGAAGGTGGCGAAGTGCGCCTCTGGCGTGGGCTGGGTAGGGATGCTCCAGACCGTGCGCAAGGCCCGCCAGCCCAGCGGATATGTCATCTCACCCGAATCTTGCCCGTCGCCGCGGGTGTCGATTTCCGGCCTCCCGGTCCGCCGTTTGGTGCCCCGCTGGTGGGTTACGGCCGTGTGAGCGCCCTCGCCTGCCCAGCCCTGGGGGCGCGGGTAGCGAGTTCCGGTCTGCGCGGTTTGCCCCGGGGCGTGGTAGCCGGGTCCGGTCAGGTCGTGCAGGTTTTTCCCGGCCAACGGCTCTCGCACCGCTTCATGGTCGTAGTAGTAGCGCCAGCTCTTGGTCAGAAGGAACACCTGTTCATGGGCCTTGGTGGGCCTATCCTTGACGCTCTCCGGCATGGGGTTGGGCTTGACCCATATGATCTCCGAGCGCAGCCACCAGCCATACCTCTGGAGGGCCAGGGCGAAGCGCCAGGGTATGCCGCAGAGGTCCTTGGGTTTGAGGCCCGCGGGAGTGGCCGCTCGCGACTGCATCCCTCTTGCTGGCAGTAGGAAGTCAGCATCACGATAGGTGCGGTTGCCCGAGGTGTAGGTGTCGCCCAGATTGACCCAGCAGGTGCCGCGGGGTTTCAGCACCCGCCGAACCTCGCCAAACACAGACGCCATCTGGCAGACCCAACACTCGCCGCAAGGCTGGCCGGTGGCCCAGCCTAGGCAATCGTGGCGCGGCTCCAGCCCGATCTGTCCCGCCACGCCGTAATCACGCAGGCCCCAATAAGGCGGACTGGTGACCACGCAATCTACCGAGGCGTCCGCCAGTGGGATATGGCGCGCATCGGCCTGCATCAGCAGATAGCTGGGCATTCAGGCCGCCCTCTGCTTGACCGCAAAGCGCAAACACCAGACAGGCGGGTTGTCCTGCCAGCCGTAGCCGCGTGTGGCGTTGATGGAATCCCACAGGTGCTTGAAGCCCAGGCGGTAGGTGGATTGCGGCCGCCAGTTGGGGTTGCCGATGAAGTCGGCCGCGTCGGCCTCGAAACCCGGCGCGGCGCCCTCGGCCCTGGCGTCCGCCTCGTCGATATCCTGCACCCGGCCAGCCCGCACCAGAGTCAACGCCAAGTGCAGACGGCAGGCCCAGCGGGGCATGTGGATGGCCGGCCGCCAGCCCGAGGCCGGCCTGTCGCCCTTGGCCAGCTGGCCCACGCCCGGGCCGACGCTACGCATTACGGTGGGGTCCTCGGCCCGGTAGATGATCCGCGCCGGGCGGCCCTGGGCGTCCAGCATTTGATGCACGGGCGAGGCAGCCTCATCGGCCGCCAGTTCGGCCCAGGTCTCCCGGCCCCACATCTCTTGGCCGGCCTGGTAGATTGGATGGACCTGATGCCAGGCGCTCTCGGCCGGGCAAAAGATGTGGAAGCATGGGCCAGAAATGCTGGCTGATGATCTGCCCTCTTCGACCCTGGCCGTGCTCCAGTCCAGGCCTTCCCAGACCTTGCGCGCCGGTCCCTGGTGGCCCACGCGCTTGCCGTCCAACAGGCTGTTATGCGCGGTGACCACCCGCCGGGTCTGGCTCTTGCTGCCGTCCAGGACCGCCAGCACCATGGGGCCCTTGAACAACAGGGAATGCTGGCCGATGGAGGCCTGCTCCATCTCAGTCCAGCCTTTTCAGTAAGCGGACGGGATGATGCGATCCCTCGGGCCACCACAAGGCCCGGACCTCGGGCTCAAAACCATGCAGCAGGTTTTCCACCGCTTGGGCCGTGCCAGAGGAAGAGCGGGCCAAATAGGACTCCTCGCCAAAGGGCCTGCAAAGGTGCTCGATGGCGTAGGAGCCGGGCTCCTGCTTGACCACCAGTACCACCTGGACCAGCTCGCCGCGCTCCAGTCTCTCGGCGGCATCGCGCAAACGATCAGGCATCCGCTGCACCTTTGCGGCAGGCATGATCTCCACTGCCGGCCTGGCTTCTTTCGCCATTAGCTCACTCCCAGCCTTTGTTCTAGAAAAGCCAACTCCTGACTCATACGTTGATCGCCAGCCAGGCCCCGCTCTACCTGATCCACGCCGTACATGACCGTGGAATGGTCGCGGTTGAAGAGCCGGCCCAGTTCTGCATAGCTGGCGTCGGTGTGCCGGCGGCAGAGGTACAAGGCCAGGTTGCGGGGCCGGGTGATGGCCTGCCTGCGGCTCTTACCGGTCAGGGCGGCCGGCTCCAGGCCATGAGCCCTGGCCACCAGGTCGAGGATTTTGCCCGGACTCAGGCGGCGCAGTTCGGCGCGAAGATCCAAGACTGTCTCCTCGGCCAGGGCCAGGTTGAGCGACCGGCCAGTGAGGCTGGCCCGGGCCAGCAGGCCGATCAGGGCCGCCTGCAGGCGGCGCACGTCAGTGTCAATGCGCTCGGCCAGGCACTCCAGGACCTCGGGCGCCACGGCCGCGCCTTCCGCGTGTGCAAGCTGCGCAAGGATTCGCACCCGGGTCTGTTGGTCCGGCGGGGCGATGGACGCGGTGAGGCCGGCTCCCAGGCGGCTGGCAAGGTGCGGCTTGAGGCCCTTGATTCGCTCCGGCGGTTGCTGGCCGGTGAATACCACCCGCTTGCCGGCGTCCAGCAGCGCATCCAGGGTGTAGCCCAGCTCGTCCTGGGTCTTGTCCTTGCCGGCCAAAAACTGGACCTCCTCCAGGAGCAGCACGTCGCAGCCGCGGCGAAAGCGTTCCTTGAAGGCGTCCATGCTCTTGCTGCGCAAGGCCGCAATCATGCGGTTGGCGAAATCTTCGGCCGTGAGATAGGCCACCCGCTGGCCGGTGGCCATTTGGTGGCCCACGGCCTGGGCCAGGTGGCTCTTACCCAGGCCGGTATCTGAAACGAGGTAAAGCGTGCTGGAGAGATAGCGCTCGCCCCGGGCCAGGGCCCGGGCCGCGGCCAGGGCAAACTCATTGCACGCGCCGGCCACGAAGGTCTCAAAACGAAAGCGCTCATTGAGCCGGGGCCGGTTTCCGGCCAGGTTGGGCAGGGCCAGCTGGCGCGGGCTCGCGTTCACACCAGAGGGCGAAGCGTTCACGGCCGGAGCCGTTCTGTTCACCGGGGGCGGGGTGTTGTTCACCCGGAGCGCGATATCGCAGGCCAGGTCAATCTCACGGGCCACAGTCTTCATGCGGCCCAGGTGATGATCACGCACCCAGCTCAGGTGAAAGGCGTTGGGACAGGCCAGGACCAAACGCCCGGGTTCGTCCTTGGCCACCACCAGCGGCTCCAGCCAGACCTGAAACTCGTCGGGGTCCATGTTAGCCCGGAGGGCATTGCTCAACTCAGGCCAAACCAGCTCTGGTTTCATAGCTCCGGTTCCTTTTCTTGGAACATTCGAGCCATGACCTTCAGATGGCAGCGGCAACAAACCTCGGCTGCCGTGTCGATATCTTCGTATTGATAAGCGCTGGAAGGTTGCAATGCCCCGCAGTACTCGCATAGCCATTGGCCATTCAGGTTCTTGCGATACAAATCGCGGACCCGTTTCAGGCGAAGAGCATCACGAATGGCGTCATCAAATAGGCGCTTCACGTCCTCATCTGTTTCAAGCAGATCAACTAGGCCCATTGCTACCCTCTTTGAACAGCTCTGCTTGCCTTGAATCGGGGATGGGCGGTTTGGTGTCTGATTCGTAGATCGAGGCCGCCACCTCGGCCAGGCGCTGGACCCACTTGGGATCATCGGCGTTGAGCTTGACCTCGGCGTGAAAGTCCTCGATGTCGTGGCCGACCAGCTTGTAAGGGTTCTCCTCGGCCTCGGAGTCGTGCCAGCAGTGGCGCAGCTCATGGCGGATCAGGCGCACCTGGTCCGGCCGCTCGATGCGGACGAACACCTCATAGTCCAGGCCCAGGACGTAATCAAAGGCCTCGCCGTCAGCATGCTCGCTCAAGAGCCTGACCACATCCTGGGCCCGCTGGATGCGGCCCAGCACGTAGCGGCCCTGGCTCTGGCGCTTCTTCTCGTCGAACAGCACCAGGATGCGGGCGTTGGCCAGGCCGGGGAAATGCTCCCGGCGCACCTCGTCCACCAGGTCCTGCACCCAATCGGGCGCAAAGGCGAAACGGCTGCTCATAGCATCCGCCCCAGATCGTGCTTGATGAAATACGAGCCGGGGCTGAAATCGCCCGGCCGGTAATTGGGCCAGAAGCCCAGGTCCTGGAGCATCACCCGGGCCTGGCTGCGGTAGGCGGCCCAGTCGATTTCCTTGGCGTGCGGATGATAGTTGAGCTTGCCCAGCTTGAAGTGGCGCACGAAGGTGTGACTGGCCTCGATGATGGCCAGGGTCTCGTCAGGGTCCAGGACCGGCTCCAGGCTGGCCCAGGTCATGAGGCCCAGCTCGTAGGCGCGGCGCAAGACCTCCAGGCGCTCGGCCGGCGGCGCGGCCTGGGCCTCCCACCGGGCCGACAGCTCGGGCGAGAGCGCGGTCAGGCTGGCGCCGAATGAGTGCGGCCGCTGGCTGGCCGCCAGCAGCTCCAGGTCCGCCGCGGCGCGCAGGCCGCCCTTGCTCAGGATGCTGACGGTGAGCCCATTCTCCAGGAGCACCTCCAGGACGCTTCTGGTAAGCCGGTGCTGCTCCTCACAGGGTTGATAAGGATCACAGCTGAAGCAGAGCAGCACCGGCTGGGGGGCATTGCGTAGACGGCGGGCCTCGGCCTTGAGCTTTTTCAGCAGGCCTTCCCTTGGCTCGGGAGCGGCGAAGAACTTGGCCCGGTCAGTGCGCAGTACGGCAGGAGCAACGCAATAAACGCAGCCATGACCGCAGCCGTTATAGATGTTCACGGCCAGGGGCGCGTATTCAGCCGCCCGGCCTTGGGGCTTGTAGATCATGCCCATGGCCAATGCCTCCAGACCCCGGCGGCCCAGCCCAGGCAGTACCAGAGGCTGAGGGCGAACATGCCCCACTGCCGGGCCTGCCAGGTGGCCACCAGCCAGAAGGGCTGGCTGGCCAGCCCCAGCAGAAAACCCCAGCTCCGAAGCGGCTCCTCGCGCGAGACCAGCAAAATTGCGGCCCCGCCCAGAAACGCGATGAGAACTTGGCAAATCGTGCGCGCCCATCCCCGCTTGCCTTGCGGCCAAGGGGAGCCCCGCCTGGCTCCGTTGCGTCCCGGGCGGGGCTGGGGGATGAGCTGGGGGGAGGTAGTGCCTGCCAATCTCGGAGGAACCACCTGGGCCACGGACGGCACGGAGCCTGGGGGACACGCCGGGGAGCGGTCATGACTCCCGGCCTCAGGCGAGGGAAGCACCGGGTGTCGGTCCCGGTGTGTGCGAGTCTGAAAAGTCATTCCGAGCACCGCTGCTGCCGGTAATAGATTTGGGTCAAGGGATAGCCTTGATAGGTCTGGACCCTCGGATTCTCCCGGCAAACGGCGCCATCCATCCTGCACTTGAACTTGTCGAAGGCCTTGATCAAGCCTTCCGCGGCCAGTGCCTCGCGCGAGTTGCGCGGGTAGGTGTTGGCGATCTCTAACGAGAGGTTGAACAGGTAATCGCGCATGGGATGCAGGGCAGCCCCGACTTCTTCATGCCGGGCCAGGGTGAATCCGGGCTTGCGCTTC
>JAZDHW010000162.1:0-29605 GCA_043805555.1 Pseudomonadota bacterium | reverse complement strand
CCAGTCATGCACAGGCTCTTCCTCCGCTTGCTCCAAACGGAGCTCTCCCTGGAGGAAGAGCCTATCTTCTTGTCAACCCCGGATCGGTAGAACCTTTTTGGGTCCACGGCCAGAGGCCGTGGTTTACTGTGTTTAATTAATGTTCTGCTTCGTAAAGTTGATTTCGGATGGAATAAGAGGATAGGCAAGCCAGCCCCGCTCATCGGCGCGGCGCAAAGAAATAAAGCCGGCCCTGGTGCTTCATGCGCCCGGCCAGCTCGCCGGCCTCCCGGCCGCTGCCGAAGAACAGATCCAGCCGCCCCGGCCCCCGGATGGCCCCGCCCGTGTCCTGGGCCACGATGAAGCGCGAGAATTCCACCGCCGCCTTGCCCGGCGCGGGCCGGGTGCCGCTGATGAAGCCCGGCGCGCCGTCCGGGAAGATGCGGCGATCCACCGCGATGGAGCGGCCGGCCGTCACCGGCACCCCCAGGGCTCCCGGCGGGCCGCCCTGGGCCGGCAGCTCCCGGAAAAACACGTAGCTGGGATTCTGGGCCAGCACCCCCTGCCGCAGGTCGGGCCGCTCCTGCAATAGGCGCTTGATGTTCTGCATGGACATCTGGTCGCGGGTCATCAGCCCCTGGTCGATCAAGAGCTTGCCGATGGAGCGGTAGGGGTGGCCGTTGCTGCCCAGATAGCCCACCCGGATGCGGCCGCCGTCCGGGAAGACCACCTGGCCCGAGCCCTGGATGTGCAGGAAGAACTGCTCCACCAGGTCGTCCAGATAGGCCAGGGGCTTGGCCTTGCCCCGGATGGCCCCGGCGAAGTCGATGGCCTGGCGGTCCGGGTAGCGCCCCAGGCGGTTGCCGGCCGCCTGGGCCACCAGGCGCTTGTTGGGCAGGCTCTCGCAGTCGGCGTTCAGGGCGAAGCTGCGGCACAGCTCGCGCAGGTCGAAGGTCACCAGGTCGTCGGGCAGGCCGTAGAGCGGGTGCACGTAGGGCGGCTGGGGCTGGCGCCGGCCGGGCAGCACCGGCTCGTAATAGCCGGTCATCAGCAACGCGCCCGCGCCGTCGGAGCCCAAGGAGCGCAGCAGCACGAACTCCCGCTTGAGCGCGGCGGCGCGCTGCCAGGGATCGGGGAAGCGTACCAGGATGTCGCGGATGCGGCCCAGGCCGGCCATGATCTCGGCCGGGGTGTATTGGCGGGGGCCGTAGTTGAGCACCCGCTCGGCCGGCAGCCGGCCCAGGTAGTTGAGCGACTGCTGGCAGGCGGCGAAAAAGCTGTCCGCGTCCAGGTCGTCCAGGAGCGGCGGCCACTGGTCATCGGGCACCAGATCCAGCACCGCCGCTGGCTTCTCCGGGGTTGGCGTTGGCGGCGGCGCTTCCTTTACGCAGGCCGTGGCGGCCAGCATCGCCAGCATGATGATGACGGCCGCCAGGGGCCGAAAAGCATGCTTTACGCGCCGATTGCGCGTCGCGCGGGGTATCATGGCTGCATGACCCGCATGGGTTGTCCTGTGCACGCCCGCCTGGCGGGCGTTTTTTGGCAACATAGCACAAGTGGAGGATTCGGCATGCCCATGGTGAACATCAAGATCATCCCCGGCGCGACCAAGGAGCAAAAGGCCCAGCTCATCGCCGGGGCCACCAAGCTGTTGCAGGACGTGTTGAACAAGAACCCCGCCACCACCGTGGTCATCATCGAGGAGGTGCCCAGCGACAGTTGGGGCATCGGCGGCGAGCCGGTGGAGGTCCGCCTGGCCCGCACCGGCAAGTAACCGCCCCGCCCTCGCGCCGGCCTTTTACCCCTTGAAACGCCGGCGCAGGGCCTCCCAGGACCAGTCCACCGGCACCCGCATGAGGCCCTTTTCCTTGCGCTCAAAGAGCAGGTGGCCGTGCTCCTGGCCGTGGCGGAACAGGTCGCGGGTCAGCTTCACGTCCTGCTGGCAATAGGCGGTCAGCTCCTCCATGCGCCCCTCGCGCCACCAGGCCACGGCCTGCAAGCCGTCGGCGCTCTTGGCGGCATTGAGGGTCGCCTCGCCCAGGGCCTGCAGGCTGAGGCGGTGGCCCAGGCAGGCGGTCACGTCCTCCATCAGGTCCAGGGTGGGCAGGCGCTTCAGGTCCTGGGCGGTGTAGGCCCCCAGGACCGCGTAGTCAAAGCGCTTGCAGTTGAAGCCGATCACCAGCTCGGCCTGGCCGAGCAGCGCGATGAGCTTGTTGGCCTCGCGCTCGCTGAAACTGATGAACTCGTCGCGGGCGCTGTCATAGGCCACGCCCACGCTGATGCGCATCAGGTGGCTGTTCTGCCAGCCGCCGACTTCGTTGGCCAGGCGCTGGGTCTCCAGGTCGAAGACCACCGTGCGCAGGCCGTCGTCCGCCCGGCGCACGATGATCTCCGGCGCGGCCGCCAGCGGAGCCGGCTCCTCGGCGCAGGCCGCGGCGCTCAGGTCCACGCGGCCCAGCAAGATCCGCGTGAGCAACAGCGCGCCGTCCTTGTCCAGGGGCTTGTTGCCCGATCCGCACTTGGGCGAGTGCACGCAGGCCGGGCAGCCTTCCTCGCAGGGGCAGGCCTCCAGCAGGCCCTCGACGCGCTCCAAGAGGTCCTCGATGTGCTCGAAGCCGGCCTCGGCCAGGCCCACCCCGCCGGGCACGCCGTCGTAGATGAAGACCGCGGCCTTCCTGGTCTGGGGGTGCAGGGGGATGCTGATGCCGCCCAGGTCCCCGCGGTCGCAGAGCACCACCAGGGGCATCAGGCTGATGGCCGCGTGCTCCAGGGCGTGGATGGAGCCCATGAAGTGGCGGCCGGCCGCCTCCACCCGGCGGCGCACGGCGTCATCGATGTCGATCCACAGGCCGTAGGACTCGAAGATGAGCGGCGGCAGGTCCAGGGGAAAGACGCCCAAAAGCTCGCCGCCCGAGAGCCGGCGGCGCTCGTAGCCGGTGACGGTCTCGGTCACCTTCAGCCGGCCCTGGCGCACCAGGAAGTTGGCCACCGGCCGGCGGCCGGTCTCCTCGATGATCTCGGTCTCCTTGTCCGAGCGCGCGCGGGTGTAGTAGTCCGCCGTGCGCGGCGCCACGTTGACCCGCTTCATGGTGAAATCCAGGTCGCGCACCTGGTAGCTCACGGTCTGGTGCAGGTAGATGGCGCCGGGATAGCCCTCCTTGAAGACCCGCACCCCGTCCAGGCTGCCGACGACCTTGCCGCCCGGCCCCAGGATGGCGAAGCTCTCGCCGGCCCCGCGCAGGTCCACCAGGCGCTGGGGCCGCTTGCGGCTGGCGAAAAGCCGGCGGCCCTCGGCGTCGCGCAACAGCTCGCCCCGCCCCTCCAGCTCGGCCACGGTGGCCGCGTGGCGGTCAAGGTCGAAAAAGCCGTCGTCGGGCAGGAGGGGCTGTTCGGCCGCGGCGCAGAGCAGGTGCGGGCCCACCACGTAGGGGTTGTCCGGGTCCAGCACCGCGGCCTCCACCGGCCGGTCGAAAAACTCGCGCGGGTGGTTGAGGAAATACTGATCCAGGGCGTCGGGCTCGGCCACCAGGCAGATCAGGCTCTCGCGGCCGGCGCGCCCCACCCGGCCGCCCCGCTGCCAGGTGCGGATCTGGCTGCCGGGATAGCCCACCAGGATGCAGACGTCCAGCCCGCCGATGTCGATGCCCATCTCCAGGGCGCTGGTGGTCACCACCCCGGCCAGGCGGCCCTGGGCCAGGGCGTGCTCGATGCGCCGGCGCTCTTCCGGCAAAAACCCGGCCCGGTAGCCGGCGATGCGGTTTTTGAGGTCGGGCTGGCTGCGGGTGATCCAGGCCTGGATCAGCTCGGTGTGCAGGCGGCTGCGGGTGAAGCAGATGGCCGAGAGCCCGGAGCGCACCGCCGCGGCCAAGAGATGCCCGGCCGCGGTGGAGGCCGCGCCCAGGGGGTTGACCAGGGCGAAGCGCCGGCCGGCGGCCGGGGCCCCGCTCTGGGCGATGATCTGCTCGGGCGCGAAAGACCGGCCGGTGAGCGCCTCGGCGTGCTGGCCGGGGTTGGCGATGGTGGCCGAGCTGAGCACGAACTGGGGCCTTGCCCCCTGGGCCCGGGCCAGGCGCATGAGCCGGCGCAGCACCTGGGCCACGTGGCTGCCGAAGACGCCGCGGTAGGTGTGCACCTCGTCGATGACCACCCAGCGCAGGTTCTTCAGGAAAGCCTCCCAGGCCTGGGGATAGGCGCAGACGCCCAGGTGCAGCATGTCCGGGTTGCTGATCAGGATCGGCGGCGGGTTCTCGCGCAGGCGCTTGCGCGCGGCCGGCGGGGTGTCGCCGTCATAGACCGCGGCCACCGGCCCCAGCCCAGCGGTGAAGGCCAGGGCGTTGAGGGCCTGGAGCTGGTCCTGTTCCAGGGCTTTTAAGGGGAACAGGAATAGGGCCTTGGCCGAGGGATCCTGGAGCAGGCGCTCCAGCACCGGCAAGGCGTACACCAAGGTCTTGCCGCTGGCGGTGGGGGTGGCCGCCACCAGGTCCCGGCCGGCCCGGGCCAGTTTGAGCGCCCGGGCCTGGTGGGAATAGAGGCTCACGATGCCCTGGCCGGCCAGGGCGCGGGCAAGGGCCGGGGGCAGCTCGGCCGGGGCCAGGCTGGGCGGCCGGGCGGGCAGAACCTCCAGGTGGGCGATCTGGCCGGCGAAGCGGTGGTCGCGCCCCAGGCTGGCCAGGAAGGCGTTGAGGTCGGGGGCCATGCCTTGGGATGTACCATGGCGGGGGCCGGGCGTCCAGGCCCGGCGCTCGGCCCGGCCGGGGTGGGCGCGGCGGCTATTGACACCCTGCTTGCGGCTTGCTATTGATTACAGGATAGAAGCTCCTCATCCGCCTGCGAGGAAACCAGCTATGCCCTTGAAAAACCAGGGCCGGCGCCTGCGAGGGCGCCTCAGCCTGCGCCCCAACCTCCGCGCCAGCCAAGGCCATCGGAGGTTTTTTTTGGGCCCTGACTCCCCCGCCGGAGGTTGTTCATGAGTCTGGGTCGCCACCTGTTGGGCCTGGAGGGGCTCAGCGCCGGGGACATCACCCTGGTGCTGGACACCGCCGCCTCGCTCAAGGAGATCAACACCCGGCCCATCAAGAAGGTGCCCACCCTGCGCGGCAGGACGGTGGTACATTTCTTCGTGGAGCCCTCCACCCGCACCCGCACCTCTTTCGAGCTGGCCAGCAAGCGGCTCTCCGCCGACACCGTGAGCCTCACCGCCTCCAGCAGCTCGCTGACCAAGGGCGAGACGCTGATCGACACGGCCAAGAACCTGGAGGCCATGGGGCCGGACCTGATCGTGATGCGCCACAGCATGTCCGGCGCGCCGCATCTGTTGGCCCAGCACATCAGCCCCAGCATCGTCAACGCCGGCGACGGCACCCACGAGCACCCCACCCAGGCGCTCCTGGACATGCTGACCATGCGCGAGGCCAAGGGCCGCCTCAAGGGGCTGAACGTCTCCATCATCGGCGACATCGCCCATTCGCGGGTGGCGCGCTCCAACCTCATCGGCTTGAACACCATGGGCGCCTCGGTGCGGGTCTTCGGGCCGCGTACCCTGTTGCCGCCCTTTGTGGAGACCCTGGGCGCCACGGTCTGCGCAAGCATGGACGAGGCCATCGCGGACGCCGATGTTATCATGATGCTCAGGGTGCAGAAGGAGCGCCTCCACGACGTGCTCTTCCCGTCCCTGCGCGAATACGCCCAGCGCTTCGGGCTTTCCTTGCGGCACATGCAAAATGCCAAGCCCGACGCCATCGTCATGCACCCCGGCCCCATCAACCGGGGGGTGGAGATGAGCCCCGAGGTGGCCGACGGACCCTGGTCGGTGATCCTGGACCAGGTGGCCAACGGGGTGGCGGTGCGCATGGCGCTGTTGTACCTGCTAATCGGGGCCGAGGCTAAATGAACCAGAACCAAGCACACCAGCGTCTGCTGCTCAAAGGCGGCCGCCTGCTCTGCCCGGCCAGCGACCTGGACCAGGCCGGCGACCTGCTGATCAGCGAGGGCCGCATCGCGGCCATCGGGCCGGAGCTGGCCGCCGACGGGGCCCAGGTGATCGACTGCGCCGGCAAGCTGGTCACGCCGGGGCTCATCGATTTGCACGTGCACCTGCGCGACCCCGGCCAGGAGTACAAGGAAGACGTGGCCAGCGGCAGCGCCGCGGCAGCGGCCGGCGGCTTCACCGCGGTCTGCTGCATGCCCAACACCAGCCCGGTCAACGACAGCCGGGCGGTGACCGAGTACATCCTGGAGCGGGCCCGGGCCGCCGGGGCTTGCCGGGTCTATCCGGTGGGGGCCATCACCAAAGGCCTCAAGGGCGAGGCGCTCAGCGAGATGGCCGAGCTGCAGGAGGCCGGCTGCGTGGCGGTGAGCGACGACGGCCGGCCGGTGGCCGACCCGCGCCTGTTGCGCCGGGCCATGGAATACGCCGCCGGCCTGGGGCTCACGGTGATCTGCCACAGCGAGGACCTGGCGCTGGCCGCCGGCGGGGTGATGCACGAAGGCCCCACCGCCACCCGCCTGGGCCTCACCGGCATCCCGGCCCAGGCCGAGGTGATCGCGGTGGAGCGCGACCTGCACCTGGCCGGCCTCAGCGGCGCGCGGGTGCACATCGCCCATGTCTCCTGCGCCGGCTCGGTGGAGGCCGTGCGCCGGGCCAAGGAGGCCGGCCTCAACGTCACCTGCGAGACCGCGCCCCACTACCTGACCCTGTGCGACAGCGACGTGGGCAATTACGACACCCACCGCAAGATGAACCCGCCCCTGCGCTCAGTTGCCGACCGGGCCGCGGTGCGCAAGGGCCTGGCCGAGGGCGTCATCGACGCCATCGCCACCGACCACGCGCCGCATTCGGTGCTGGAAAAGCAGGTCGAGTTCGACATCGCCATGTTCGGCGTCACCGGCCTGGAGACGGCGCTGGCCGTCACCCTGGGCCTGGTGCGCGAAGGCGCGCTCAGCCTGCGCCAGGCCGTGGAGCGCCTGACCTGCGGCCCGGCCCGCTGCCTGGATCTGGCCGGCGGCCAACTGCGCGAGGGCGGCCCGGCCGACGTCACCGTCATCGACCCCGAGCGCGCCTGGACCGTGCGGCCGGAGCGCATGCTCAGCAAGAGCCGCAACACGCCCTACGCCGGGTGGCCGCTCACCGGCCGGGCGCTGCTCACCATCCTGGGCGGGTGCGTCAGCCATTGCCTGGGGGAGGACTAAGCCATGTCCCGCCGCTCCGGCTGGATGAGCATGGAGGCCCTGACCCTGGTCAGCGCGCTGTGCATCCTGGGCATCTTCGTCTATGCCCACTACGCCCGCCGGGCCGACGCCTATGACCTCCAGGCCCAGCGCCTGGCCCGCGAGGCCCGGCCGAAGGTCGAGGCCTTTTTCAGCGCCGATCCCGCCGGCCACCTGAACCTGGAGGCCCTGAAGGAGCGCGGGCTGATCGTCCCGCCCGACTTGCACCTCGCCGTGGCCCCGCTCAAGGATCTGCGCGAGGACTATCGCCTGGAGATCTGGCACCCCGAGGGCACCCTGGTCTACGCCCTTTCCCCGGCCGGCATGACGGCCGCGCCCCGCTGAACCCCATGGCCCTGCGCCGCCTGGAACAGAAACAGGTCAGCCTCATCAAGATCCTGGCCTACGCCCTGGGCGCGCGGCCGGACGAGTTCGGCCTGGTGCCCGATCCCCTGGGCTGGGTGAATATCAAGGAGCTGGTCAAGGCGCTCAACGACGAGCCGGACTGGCGCTTCGTGCGCGAGGCCAGCGTGGTGGAGGCCGCCACCCGCCTGGCCCCCGAGGCCCTGGAGTTGGAGGCCGACGGCCGCCGGGTGCGGGCCCTGGAGCGGCGCGAGCCCGAGCGCGACTATGCCGCCGACCCGCCGCCGCATCTGTATTACGGCGCGCGCCGCCGGGCCTGGCCGGTGATGAAAGACCGCGGCCTGAACGCGCCCGAGGGCGGGGTGCTGGTCTTGGTGGCCGACCCGGAGCACGCCCTGCGCCTGGGCCGCCGCCGCGACGCCGAACCGGTGCTGGTCACGGTGCAGGCCCGCCTGGCCGGCGAGCGCGGGGCCTATTTTTCGCTCTATGGCGAGAAACTATGGTTATGCGACTGGGTGCCGGCCGAGTGCCTCATGGGCCCGCCCGTGCCCGACAAGCTGCCCGAGAAAAAGCCCCAAAAACAGGCCCCGCCCGCGCCTCCGGCCTGGGCCCCCATCGCGCCCACGGCCGACTCCATGCCCGGCTCCTACCTGATCACGGCCGAGGACATGGCGGTCAAGCCGTATAAGCGCAAGGGTATCAAGAAGGAAATCGGCTGGAAGAACGAACGGCAGAAGGACAAAAGGCGCAAGGAAAAGGATTAGCGCCGCCCTACGCCTCGGCCCCGTCCGCCTGGCGCGGCTGCACCTGGCGGGCGATCTCCGGCCCCAAAGTAGATTCCAGCACCTCCAGGTCATATTGCATCTGCAAACCCAGCCAGAACTTGGCGCTGGTGCCGAAGTAGCGGGCCAGGCGCGCGGCGGTGTCGGCGGTGAGCTGGCGTTTGCCGTTCACCAGCTCGTTGATCCGGCGCGGCGAGACCTTCAGCGCCCGGCCCAGGGCGTTCTGGCTCAGGCCCAGCGGCTGCATGAATTCTACGAGCAGTATCTCGCCCGGATGGATGGGTTCTCGCGCGCTCGAAATCATCATAGCGGTAGCCTGAAAAATATAGGGACTAGCTGTCATCGCGAGGAGCGCCAGCGACGCGGCGATCTTCCGTTGTCTGCTTGCGCGATTTCAAGACAGACAATGGAAGATTGCTTCGCTTTGCTCGCAATGACGGCTATCGTTTGTATCTATTTATCCTTGCCGTCTGCCTCACTTCAGCGCCATGGCCTTTTCCGGGCACATCTCCTGGCAGCAGAAGCAACTGATGCACTTGTCGGCGTCCACCTGGGGCAGGTCGTCCACCAGCTCCAGCGCGCCCATGGGGCACTGGTCCACGCAGGTGCCGCAGCCGGTGCACAGCTCGGGGTCGGCCGCGGGGCGCAACAGGGTGCGGGCCAGCATCATCTCCTGGATGGCGGCGTTGCCGGCGATGGCCTCGCCGCCCAGGGGGGGCAGCCGGAAATCGGGCAGCGGCTGCAACTCGCCGATGACCTCGATGGCCTCCTCGGCGAACTCGCCCAGGCCCAGCGTCTTGGCCTTCTGGATGAACAGCAGCTTGGCCGGATCCAGGTTCATCATGCGGGCCACGCTGGCGTCCATGGCCACCGCGTTGTCGGCCGCCAGCACCTTGCCCACCCAGCGCAGGTCGGTGGAGGCCGGACCGTTGCCCTGCATGCCGATCACCGCGTCCATGATGTACAGATCCGGCGGGCGCAGGCGGAAGACCTCCACCACCAGTTCGTGGAAGCGGGCCGGGCTGCCGGCCAGGCGGTGCAGCAGGGCCTTCTGCGCGCCGGGCAGGATGCCGTAGCTGTTCTTGATGGCCCCGGTCAGCACGGTGAGCCCGTGGGTCTTGAACTTGGGCAGGCTGATGAAGACGTCGGCCTCCAGAACCGCCCGCGACACGCTGACCTTGGGCAGAAAGGCCGGGTCGAAGTCCACCTCCACCGCGTCCAGGCCGATGTTGCGGTAGTGGCCAAGGCTGGCGTCCAAGAGCCCGGTGCGCTGGAAGCTCATCTCGTTGGCCCCGTAGCTCATGATGCCGGGGTTGTCGCCCACGATGATCTCGGCCGGGCCCATCTCCTCCAGGCATTGCACCACCGCCGCCAGGATGGCCGGGTTGGTGGTGATGCCCTCCTCGGGCGCGCCGTGGCGCAGGACGTTGGGCTTGACCAGGACCTTGCGGCCGGCCACGTTCTGGGGAAAGAGCGCAAAGGCCTGGCGGACCGCGGCCAGGCAGTCATGGTAGGTGGCCGGGTGGATCATCACGCGCTGCATCTCAACACCTCCCCGGGTCGTTCATCAACCCGCTTCCAGCAAGCCCAGCCGGCGGCCCCAGCGGCGCAGGGTCTCCTGGCGCAGCGGCGTCAGGTCCTCGCCCATGAGGTCGGGATCGCGCGCCAGCCAGCCGGCGATGGCCTCGCGCACTTGTGGGATAATTGTATAATCGCGCTCCCAGCGCGCCACCCGGAACGGCGGCAGGCCGGCCTGCTTGAGGCCCAGGGCCTCGCCCGGGCCGCGCAGGGTCAGGTCTGCCTCGGCCACGGCCAAGCCGTCGCTGGTGGATGCCAGCACCGCCAGGCGGCGCTCGCCCAGTTCGCCGGGGTTGGGCCCGGCCACCAGGAGGCAGTGCCCGGCCCGGCCGCCGCGCCCCACCCGGCCGCGCAACTGGTGCAATTGGCTCATGCCGAAGCGCTCGGCGGCCAGCACCACCATCAAGGTGGCCTCGGGCACGTCCACCCCCACCTCCACCACCGTGGTGGCCACCAACAGCGGCGTCTCGCCGGCCTTGAAGGCGCCCAGCGCCGCCTGCTGGGCCGCGGACTCCATGCGCCCGTGCAAGAGCCCCACCCGGTAATTGGGGAAATAAGCGCTCAGGCGGCCGTGGGTCTGCACCACGTCCTGGGCCTCGATGCCCTCGCTGGGCTCCACCAGGGGGCAGATGACATAGGCCCGCTCGCCCTTGCCCAGGGCCTCGGCGATGGCCTCCGCCGCGGCCCGGCGCTCGCCGTACTTGAGCACCCGGGTGGTCACCGCCGGCTGGCCGTGGGGGCGCTGGGGCAGGTCGGAGATATCCAGGTGGCCGGCCAGGGCCAGGGCCAGGGTGCGCGGGATGGGCGTGGCGGTGAGCACCAGAAGGTGCGGCGGGGCCTGGCCGCCCTTGGCCGCCAGGCTCAGGCGCTGGTGCACGCCGAAGCGCTGCTGCTCGTCGATGATGACCAGGCCCAGGTCGCGGAAGCGCAGGCTCTCGCCCAAAAGCGCGGGGGTGCCCACCACCAGGTCGGCCTGGCGGCCGGCGGCCAGACGGGCCAGGCGGCGCTCGGCCCCGTTCTGGCTGCCGGTGGCCAGGGCCAGCTTGAGGCCCAGGGGTTCGAGGTATTGGCACAACCCGGCTTTGTGCTGGCCGGCCAGCACCTCGGTGGGGGCCATGAAGGCGGCCTGCACCCCGGCCGCCGCGGCGATGACCGCCGCCGCCGCGGCCACCACGGTCTTGCCGGTGCCCACGTCGCCGCACAAGAGCCGGCCCATGGGATGGGGCCGGGCCAGGTCGGCCGTGATGGCCGTCACGGCCTCCTGCTGGCCGGGGGTGAGCTGGAAAGGCAGGCCGGCCAGGAAGCGCGGCAAAAGGTCGCCCGTGGGCAATAGCGGCCGGCCGGGGCTTTCCTCGCGGCGGCGGCGCTTCAAGGCCAGGCCCAGCTCGAAATGGATCAGCTCGTTGACCGCCAGGGCCTGACGCCAGGGGCCGTCGTCCGGCTCGGGCGTGGCCTCGCCCAGATCCTCGCCGGGCAGGTGCGCGGCCAGCAGGGCCGGGCCGGCGGCCAGGGGGTAGAGTTCCGGGGCCAAGAGCCCGAACAGGGGATCGGGGATGCGCCCGGCCACCCGGCGCACCAGGTCGGCCATGAGTTTTTGCATGCGGCCGGCCGGCACGCCCTCCAGGTCCGGGTAGATGGGCACCACCCGGCCCAGGGCCGGGCTGGTCTCGGCCTCGGCCGGGTCGAAGATGAGCGGATGGGCCATCATCAGGCCGCCGGCCTTGTCTTTCTCCACCGCGCCCACCGCGATCAACTCGCGGCCCTTGGCGTAGCTCTCCAGTTGGGCCTTCTTGAAATGAAACCAATAGCAAGTCACCCGGCCGCCGTGGTCGGCCAGGACCATCCGCCAGGCGTTGCGCCGCCGGCCCAGGGGCGCGCTGGCCAGCACCTTGCCGCGCACCACCGCGCGCTGGCCGGCCTCCAGCTTGCGCATGGGGGTCACGCGACGGCGGTCCTCGTAGCGCAGGGGGAAGCAGAACAGGGCGTCGCCCCAGGTGCGATAGCCGCGCTCATTAAAGGCCGCGGCCGTGGCCGGCCCCACCCCGGCCAGGGCGGTCAGCGACTGGCTCAGCTCGGGCAATGGGAACGGCGCGACGTAGGGCTCCACGGCGGCTCCGGTAGGGTGGTTGCGGGCTTCATAGTTATGTGACCCCTAGCAGGCGGGTCTGTCAACCTCCCCAGGTGTCTAGCATATTTTTACGGCCCCTGCGCGGGCGCTTTCGGCGGGGCCGGTTTTCTGCTAGTGTAGGGGCCTGGAAATCGTACTTCACTCACGGTCAGGCCGCGCGCAAGCCCCGGTCCCCGGCAACCTGCCAAGCCTGGGACCCCGCCGGAGAGGCCCGACCAAGCAGGAGCCAAAGCCAATGGACGTGCAGGACCGCTATCGCCAGGCGGGGGTGGACATCGAGAAGGGCAACCAGTTCGTCAAGAACATCAGCGCCATGGTGCGCTCCACCCACAACTCCGCGGTCCTGGGCGATCTGGGCGGCTTCTCCGGCCTGGTGGCGCTAAACACCGAGCGCTACAAGCAGCCGGTGCTGGTCAGCTCCACCGACGGGGTGGGCACCAAGCTGCGCATCGCCTTCATGATGGACAAGCACGACACCATCGGCATCGACCTGGTGGGCATGTGCGTCAACGACATCGTGGTCTGCGGCGCGCGGCCGCTCTTTATGCTGGACTACATCTCCACCGGCGAGCTGAAGCTGGGCGTGGCCGAGCAGATCGTGGCCGGCATCGTGGAGGGCTGCCAGCAGGCCCGCTGCGCGCTCGTCGGCGGCGAGACGGCCGAGATGCCCGGCTCCTACCCGGCCGGCGAATACGACCTGGCCGGCTTCGCGGTGGGCGTGGTGGACCGGGGCGAGATCATCGACGGCTCGGGCATGAGCCATGGCAGCGCGGTGGTGGGCCTGGCCAGCAGCGGCCTGCACAGCAACGGCTACTCCCTGGTGCGCCGCATCTGCTTTGACGAGCTGAAGCTGGGCATCAACGCCCGCATCGCCGACCTGGGCGAGACCCTGGGCGAGGTGCTGCTCACCCCCACCAAGATCTACACCGAGGCGGTGCTCCACCTGCGCCGGGACTTCACCCTCTTTGCCGTGGCCCACATCACCGGCGGCGGCATCCTGGAGAACCTGCCCCGGGTGCTGCCCTCCTCGGTGCGGGCGGTGATCCGGCGCAACGCCTGGCCGACCCCGCCCATCTTCGGTTTCCTGGAAAGCGCCGGCCGCCTGAGCCCCACCGAGATGGTGCGCACCTTCAACGCCGGCCTGGGCATGATCCTGGTGGTGCCCGACAGCCAGGCCCAGGACGTGATCGAGCGGGCGCGGGCCATGGGCCACGACGGCTACCTGGTGGGCGAGATCGCCGCCCGCGAGGAAGGCCAGCCCGCGGTGGAGCTGATCTAGCAGTGGTAGAGTTGACCTAGCAGCAGTAGAGCTGAGTTAGGCCGGGGCGGACGCCGCCCCCGGCTCCCCCGCCCCGCCCGCAAAGAGCGCCGCCTCGGCCGCCCGCCGGGTCACCAACCCCGGCAGGGTCTGGCCGCCGGATTTCACCCAGCGCCCGAATTCAGCGCCAGCGCCGGCATAATCGCCGGCGTTGAGTTTTTTCAGCAGGGTGGATTTTTGCAGGTTGCCCGCGCCCAGGTTGAAGGTGAAGTCCACCAGGGCCGCGAACTGGTCGTCGCTCAGCGGCGCGGTGACCAGGCGCTGCACCGCGCCGGCCGCCTCGGCTAGATCGGCGCGCAGCAGGTCCTCGGCCTGCGCCTGGCTCAAGGGCTCCTCAAAGACCTCGCCGGCGCGGATGCGGTGGCCGAAGCCGATGGTGGGATGGCCGGCCGGGCAGGTGTAGGTTTTTGGCGAGAAGCCCTCGGAGCGCTTGACCAGGTCCACGCCGGCCTGGTTCAGGGGACGGGGGTGGTCACCGTCGCTCATGTCAACCCCCAACCGGAAGTTCGGCGCCTGACACGCGAAATACATGAATGTAAGGCGCCGGTTCGCTTTGTTTCTTCGTAGGGGCGGGGTTGATCCCCGCCCGTTTTGTTCTTTGCTTGGATAATGCGGGCGGGGATAAACCCCGCCCCTACGAAGAAATGGGATCAGGCCCGCCCCGTCAGCAGCGGCTTTGCCATTGACGCAACCTCACACCATGTTATCCGCCAGCTCGTTCAACACCCGCTCGGGGTCGTCCTCGCGCTCGATGCGCTGCAAGGTCGCCTCCAGGTTGGGGCGCATGGCGTAACGGTCCACGTCCTCGGGCTCGCGGCAGCGGCCCATGCGCCGGCAGAGGCGGTACAGGAGCCGCTCGCGCTGGGGCAGGGCCAAATAGGCGTCCAGCTTGGCCAGCATGGCCGGCTGGGCCTCGGGGAGCCGCCCCTCCACGGTCTCGATCAGGTTCATGATGTGGTCGCTGGCCAGGTAGGAGTGGATGCCCTTCAGGCTGGCGATGAAGAGCCTGATCTCGGCGGCCACCTCGTCGTCGCCCGGTTTCTCGAACTCGCCGGAGACCACGTCCTGGTACAGCTCGATGCGCGGCGGCACGCGCAAGGTGCGCAGGCGGATGAAGTCCGGGTCGATCTGGTTCAGCACCGCGGCCGTGGCCGTGGCGTGCTCGCGCCACCACTGGCGCCCGCCCAGGCCGGGCATCACGTACTCGCTCAGCTCCATGCCGGCGGCCTTGATGTTGCGCCCGCCCTGCACCTGCTTGGCCGCGGTCACGCCCTTGTGCATGAATTTCAGCAGGGGGTCGTAGCCGGTCTCCAGGCCGATGTGCACCCGGTCCAGGCCGGCCGCGCGGATCATGGTCAGCTCTTCCACGCTGCGCTGGGCCGCGGTGGAGGAGCGGGCGTAGGTGGTGATGCGCTGCACCTCGGGCAAGCGGGCGCGCAAATGGCCCAAAGCCTCGGCCAGGGCGGCCGGCTCCATGACCAGGTTGTTGGCGTCCTGCAGGAAAACGTTGCCGGTGCCGTAGTAGAGCCAGGCCGCCACGTTGCGGAAGCTGTCGTTCAGGCGCGGGTTGTTGAACACGGCCTGGACCACCCGGTCGCTGACCTGGCCGCCGTCGCCCATTTCCTGGGACAGGGCCACGATCTGCTCGCGCATCTCGGCCGCGGCGTCGATGTCAGCCTTGATTTCCGCGAGGCTGCGCCGGCTGAAGGTGCGGCGCTTGTAGACCGGGCAGAACTTGCACTTGTTCCAGGGGCAGTTGCGGGTGAAGCGCAACAGCAGGCTGCGGGCCTCGCTGGGCGGGCGGATGGGGCCTTGCTCAAAGGACAGGCTGGGGTCGAGGGTTACGGGCACGGCGGTCTCCCAAAGGTTGAGGGGCGTCTGGGGTTCAACTTAAAAGCGCGCGCGGAGGGTGTCAAGGGAAGCGCCGCACCGGGGCCTGTCACCGTGCCGTGGCTTGACAGCCCCCCGGCCGGCGGAGTTGTAATGAAAATGATGCCCGCCCCGCTGCTTTGCCATTCCCCAGCCCGGCCCCGCCCAGGGGCCAAGGAGGTTCCCGCCATGCCCGCCAAGAAGATTTTGATGCTGGTCGGCGATTTCGTGGAGGACTACGAGGCCATGGTGCCTTTTCAGATCCTGACCATGGTCGGCCACCAGGTGGATACGGTCAGCCCCGGCAAGAAGCCCGGCGAGACCGTGGCCACGGCCGTGCACGACTTTGAGGGGCACCAGACCTATTCCGAGAAGCGCGGCCACAACTTCGCCATCACCGCGGATTTTGGCGCGGTGCAGGGCGCGGACTACGACGCCCTGGTGATCCCCGGCGGCCGCTCGCCGGAATACCTGCGCCTGGACCCGGCCGTGCTGGCCCTGGTGCGCCATTTCGCCGAGCAGCAGAAGCCCATCGCCAGCGTGTGCCACGGCCAGCAGATCCTGACCGCGGCCGGGGTGGTGGGCGGCAAGACCTGCACCGCCTACCCGGCCGTGCGCCCGGAGCTGGAGGCCCAGGGCGCCACCTGGCACGAGGTCAACGCCACCTTCACCAACGCCTGCGTGGACGCCAACCTCTGCACCGCCCCGGCCTGGCCCGCCCACCCGGAGTGGATGCGCAAGTTCCTGGGCCTGCTGGGCAGCAAGATCGAGGCCTAGCCGCCCGCCATCAGCCCGGCGCGGGGGGAGGCGCCCGCCAGCCCCCCCGCGCCGCCGCCTACCCGCCTATTCGTACAGCGTGCGCTTGCGCCGGGGCGCCATGGCCGGCCGCAGCACCTTGAGCACCTCGATGGAGGTCTTGTAGGCGTTGCTGATGCGGATGTTGTCCAGGGTCAGGGCGACGATCTCGGCGATGGCCTGCAAAAAGGTCAGCTCGGGATTGCTCACCTCCCAGGCCTCGGCGCTGTAGAGCCGGAGCGCGCCCAGGGGCTTGCCCCGCAGGATCAGCGGCACGCTGACGATGGAGCGGATGCCCTCCTGCCGCGCCTCCTCGGGGTATTGCAGGCGGGGGTCGTCCTCCACGTTGTAGATGACCACCGGGCCTTCGCTCAGCGTGGCGGCGATGGACTTGGTGGCGCTCAAGGGGCCCTTGCTCAGGTAGGTCGGGCTGAGGCCAAAGGCGCTGGCCACCTCCAGCTTGCCGTTGCGGCGGTTCAAGAGCAGCAGCGCGCAGCCCTTGAGCCCCAGAATGTCGCTCAGGCTCTGTACGATGTGCCGGGCCGCGTCGCCGGGGTCCTTGACCGAGCTGACGATCTCGCTGATACGGCCCAGGGTCTGGTAATTGATCTCCCGCGTCTTTCTGCGCATAACGCCTCCTTTGCGCATGGGGTTCGCACGGGGACGGGCCGCGAGGAGGCGGGGGGAGGACTGGCCGCGGGAGCGGGAAGGCGCGCGTGGCCCGGGACCGGGCCGGCGAGAGGTCTGGATCAGGCTGAACTAGCGTCGGGGCTGGGTGGACGGCCAGGGGGCGATCCCCCGGCCGGCGGCCCGGCCGCCCTGCTCATGTCTTCATTATCCCGGCCCCGCGGTCGGCCGGTCAACCCAATCCGCAGGCCCATAAAAGAAGGGCGGGGATAAACCCCGCCCCTACGAAGATAATTTCTTCATGTAGGGGCTGGATTTATCCCCGCCCGCGTTTTACATGCAACCCAGGCGCGCAGAATCCACGCCGCGGATTCGGTGCGCCCCGCGGCCCCTACAGGGCTTCGGCCACCATTTCGCTGATGTCCTTGACCGCGATCTTCTCGTCCAGGTTCTCGCCCTTGGCGCTGTCGGTGAACATGTTGATGCAATAGGGGCAGGCCGTGGCCAGCACCTGGGCTCCCTTCAAGTCAGCCTCGCGCATCTTGTGGGTGCTGAAGCGCTGCTCGGGTTCGGTCTCCATCCACAGCCGGCCGCCGCCGCCGCCGCAGCACAGGGCCATGCTCTGGTTGCGGTCGAACTCGATCAGCTCGGCGCCCAGGGCCTTCAGGACCGCGCGCGGGGCCTCGTAGACCTTGGTGTGACGGCCCAGATAGCAGGGGTCGTGGTAGATGACCTTCTGGCCCAGCGGCTTCAGGTTCAGCTTGCCGTCCGCGATGAGCTGCTCCAGGAGCTGGGTGTAGTGGACCACCTCGAACTCGCCGCCGAACTCGGGGTATTCCTGGGTGAAGGTGGCGTAGCAGTGGGGGCTGGTGGTGATGATCTTCTTGACGCCCTTGCTGTTAAACAGCTCGATGTTCTTCTCCACCAGGCTGCCGAACTGCTCCTCGTCGCCCATCTTGCGCAGGGCCTCGCCGCAGCAGGACTCCTCGTTGCCGATGATGCCGAAGCTCACGCCGGCCGCCTTGAGCACCTGGTTCAGGGCCCGGGCGATGGCCTGGGAGCGGGGGTCGTAGGCCGAGGTGCAGCAGACGCTGAGGAAGTACTCGGTGCCCTCGGTAAAGCGCGGCACGTCCTGGCCCTCGGTCCATTTCTCGCGCTTGTCGCGGTCCTCGCTCCAGGGGTTGCCCTTGCTGTGGATGCTGCCCATGATGGTGCGCAGCATCTGGGGGCCGCCGCCGCTCTCGGCGATCATGGCGCGCATGGCCCGCACCACGTCGATGATGGCCACCTGGCGGGGGCAGTTCTCCACGCAGAGCCGGCAGGTGGTGCAGGCATAGAGGATCTCGTCGGACTCGAAGCCCTCCAGGCCCATCTGGCCCATGCGGATGAGCTGGCGGGTGCGGAAAGGCGAATCCACCGCGGGCCAGGGGCACAGGCCGGAGCAGAGGCCGCACTGCATGCATTGATAGAGAGTGTCGCTCCCCATGGCGGCGATGGCCTGGGAGACCTCCAGGAAGGGCGTGACGGACATGGCAGCATAACTCCTTGGTAGAAATGGCATATGCGCACGCGGCCCCATGGGGGCCCCGACCGCGCGGATGGTCGTTGCGGGTTGCCGCACCATCCTTAGCAGCAAGCCGAAAACCTGTCAAGCCGCTAGTTACTGAATGCACTAGGGTCTTTGTCTGCAATGGGCAAGGGCTGGTCGGGCCTTGCGCGCGGCCGGATCAGGGCTGTTCGCCCTCGCGGCAAATGCGGCGGAAAATCAGCAGGGCCTCGGGGATCAGCGAGCGGATCACGGCCGCCGGCTCCACGGCCAGGCGGCGCTCGACTTCGCTGTAGCGCGGGTATTGGGTGCACAAGAGCGGCAGCGGGGGCTGGAACTCGGCCTGGATCTCCTGGGGCCGCGCAGCCAGCTCCAGGAGCGGATAGGCCTCGGCCGCCATCTGGCGCACCCAGCCCAGGCGGCGCATGAGGTCGAAGCGCACCTGGTCGGCCAGGAACAGGAAGGCGTCCAGGGCCTCGACCTTGGGCTTGGCGTCCAAAAAGCTGAAGCGCTCGCCCGGCCCCCAGCCCCGCACCCCCAGCACCAGGTCGTAGATGGCCAGCGTGGCCTCGCGGCCCAGCTCGGCCAGGCAGGCCAGCACCGGGTCGGGCAGGTCGCTGATGCGGGCCTCGGGCGGCGGACAATAGCCCACCTTCTGCTCCCAGCGCCCAAAGGCCATCACTGCCATGCGGTTGCGGCGGCGTTCGCCCAGATTGACCAGTTCGCCCACTAATCGTTCCCTTGTCCGATTCTATACCGACTCATTTCAGGTAGGCCCGGCCTTCCTCGGCCGCCGGCAGGGTGACCAGGAAGCTGGCGCCCTCGCCTTCGCGGTTGTGCACCTCCACCTGGCCGAAGTGCCGGGTGACGATCTTGTGCACGATGGAAAGCCCCAGTCCGGAGCCGCTGTCCTTGGTGGTGAAGAAGGGATTGAAGATGTTGTGGATCACCTCCATGGCGATGCCGCCGCCGGTGTCGCTGACCTCGCCGGCCACGAACTGCTTGCCCTCGCGCATCACCGCGAAGGTGCGCAGCACCATCTCCTTGTCCTCGTGGCTGCCCATGGCCTGCAAGGCGTTCAGGTAGATGTTCAGGAACACGTGCTTGATCTGGCGGTCGTCGCAGAAGACCCGGGGCAGCTCCTTGCCGTAGCGCCGGGTGACCTTCACCCGGCTTTCCTCCATCTCGCGGGCCAAGAGCTCCAGGGCCTGGTCCATGATCAGGTTGAGGTCGTACTCCTCGAAATGGTTGCGGGCGTCGGTGGAGAAATCCAGCATCTCGTTAAGAGTGCGCTCCAGGCGGCCCACCTCCTCGATGATCACGTCCAGGTAGGGGGTGATGTTGGACTCGTCGCCGACCTTTTTGCGGATGCGACGGGTGAAGCCGCCGATGCTGACCAGGGGGTTCCTGATCTCGTGGGCCACGCCGGCGGCCACCTCGCCCAGGGCGGCCAGCTTGTCGGCCTCCAGCAGGCGGTTGCGCATCTGGGCCAGCTCGCGGTTGGCCCGCTCCAGGGTGCGGTAGAGCCGGCTGGCCTCCACGGCCAGGCCGCCCAGGTTGGCCAGCATGCCCAGCAGCTTGAGGTCGCGCTCGCCAAAGGCGCGCCCGCTCAGGTAGTTGTTGACCACCAGCACGCCCACCACCTTGCTCTTGGCGAACATGGGCACGGTGACAAAGGGATGCGGCCCCAGGGCCTTGAGCACCTCGGCCCGCACCCGGGGGTCGCTGGCCGGGTCCTCGGCCACGCCCGGCTTGCGCTCCAGCACCGTAGCCGAGAGGATGCGCTGCTCCGGGTCGATGGTCACCACCAGGTTGGCCAGGTTGGGGTCCAGCAGCTTGGGCGGGCCGGGGTGGTGCTCGCGCAGCCCGGAAAGGGTGCGGGTCAGCTCCTGCTGCTGGCCGGTCAGGCTGGCCTTGTCCATCTCGGCCACCGGCCGCAGGCTCTTCTGCTGCTCATCGCTCAGAAACAGCACCACCCGGTCATGGTCCAGGCCGGCCGGGTGCACCACCGACTCCAGGATGATCTGCACCGTCAGGTCGAAATCCACCGTGGTCATCAGCACCGTGGAGACCTCGAACAGGGTGGCCAGCGCGCCGACCATCTCCTCGTTGCGCTGGGCCAGGTCCTCCATGCGCTGGAAGGTGAAGGCGTTTTCCAGGGCCGGGGCCACCATGCTGGCCATGGTGGCCAGCAGGTTGCGGTCGTCGGGGTTGAAGCCCGGCTCGCGGCCTTCTTCGCGCACCATCTTGTCAAACACGCACAGATGGCCCTCGAAGCGGCCCTTGAAGGCCAGGAGCACGCACAAGCCCTGCTCGAAACCGCGACTCAAGGGCCCGGTCTCGCAGACCGCGTTGGGGCCGGTCTTGGCCTGCTCCAGCCTGGTCAGGCAGGCGTCCAGGCAGACCCCCCCCTGCTGGGTGCACTCGGGCGGCACCTGGCCGAAGACCGCCTGCAGGGCCTTGCTCTCGCCGTTGCGGGTCATCACGGTGATCAGCCCGCCGCGCGCGCCCAACAGCTTGGCGCAGATGCCCACCACGGTGTTCAAGAGCTCCTCGGCCTCGATGGTGGAGACCGCGGCCCGGCCCAGGTCCGAGAGCACGTTCAGCTCGGCGATGCGCTTTTTGGATTCAAAGTAGAGCCGGAAGTTGCGGATGGTCCCGGCCATCTCGCGGCAGATCATCTGCAACACGCGCAGATCGCCGTCGGCCAGGCCGCGCTCGGGCGGGAAAACCAGCAGCAGCACCGCGTAGAGCCGGTTGTCGTCCATCACCGGCAAGAGCGCGGCCAGCTCCCCGGGCCGGCACAGCCCGTCCAGCACCGGGTCGCCGGTGGGCTTGTCCACCTGCACCAACAGGGGCTCGCGCTTCATGGCCGCCTCGCCCACCTTGCCCTGTCCGAACTCCTGGGCCGGGGTGGCCACCGCGGCGGTGTTTTTGGGCCAGACGTTGGCTTTGACCAGGTTGCCGCGGGTGGTCTCCTGGACGAAAAGCGTGCTCAGGCGGGCCCCGAACTGCGAGTGGATCACGCCTAAAATGCTGTCCAGTCGCTCGCCCACGTCCACGCTGGAGTTGGCGATCTCCACCACGTGGGCCAGGACCTCGAAATGGGCTCCCAAGTCCATAGGCTCAGGCCCCCGCCTCGGTCCGCGCAGCGGCCAGGGCCTGCTGGTAGACCTGCTCGTATTGACCGGCGGCGCGGGCCCAGGAAAAGTCGCCCGCCATGCCCCGGCGCATCACGCCCTGCCACTGTTCGGGTTGTTTATAAACCTCCAGGGCCCGGGCCAGGGTCTCCAGCAGGGCCGGCAGCTCGTAGGCGTCGAAGGTGAAGCCGGTGCCGGGCTGGTCGGGCCGGTGGTCCACCACGGTGTCGGCCAGGCCGCCGGTGGCGCGCACCACCGGCACCGCGCCGTAGCGCAGGGCGTGGAGTTGGTGCAGGCCGCAGGGCTCGTAGCGGCTGGGCATCAGCAGCATGTCCGCGCCGGCCACCAACTGGTGGGCCAGCACCATCTCATAGCCGATGAACGCGCCCAGGCGCTGGGGGTGGCGGCGGACCATGTCCTGCAACTGGGCATGGTAGCGGTCCTCGCCATAGCCCATCACCGCGAGATCCAGGCCCATGGCCAGGATCTTCTCCAGCCCGGAGGCCAGCAAATCCATGCCGCGGCGGTCCACCAGGCGGCCGATGAAGCAGGCCAGGGGCCGCTGGCTGGCCTCCGGCAGGCCGAAGGCCTTGCGCACCTGGGCCTGGCATTGGGCCTTGGGGGCCAGGTCGTCCAGGCTGTAGTTGGCGGCCAGCAGGGGATCGCGCAGGGGGTCCCAGGCCTGGTAGTCGATGCCGTTGGTCACCGCCGCCAGGCGGGCCACCCGGGCCTTGAGCACGCCCTCCAGGCCGAAGCCCATCTCCGCGGTGAGGATCTCCTTGGCATAGGTGGGGCTGACCGTGGTGATCATGTCGGCGAAGACCAGGCCGGCCTTGAGGAAATTTATCTTGCCGTAGAACTCGATGGCCTCGGGCGTGAAGTATTCCCAGCCCAGGCCGGTCAGCGGCATGTCGTAGTGCCAGAAGATGCCCTGGGTGCCCAGGTTGTGCACGGCCATCACCGAGGCCGCGCCCTTGAGCACCGCCTCGCGGCCGTAGATGATCCGCAGATACAGCGGCACCAGGCCGGTGGTCCAGTCGTTGGCGTGGACCACGTCCACCGGCCGGCCCAGGGCCAGGGCCAGCTCCATGGCGGCGCGGCTGTAGAAAATGAAGCGCTCGGCGTTGTCCTCATAGTCGCCAAAGGCGTTGCCGTAGAGCCCCTCGCGGTCGAAGAGGTTCTCGTGGCCGATGAGGTAGACGTCCACCCCCTGGCCGATGCCCAGGCGATAGACCTCGGCCCGGTGGCGGCGCCAGGAAACCGGGACCTCCAGGGTCAGGTCCAGCTTTTCCAGGCGGGCCGCGATCTCCTCGGGCAGGCGGCAGCGCGGAGTGACCACCGAGACGGTGTGGCCCCGGGCGGCCAGGGCCAGGGGCAGGTCGTGGGAAACCTCGGCCAAGCCGCCCACCCGGGCCAGCGGCCAGACCTCGGGCGATAAGTATAGGATGTGCATAACCCCTTCCCGTAGGCGTTGTTCCAATCATAGCACGTCGCAGGTTGGGCTACCAAGCGCAGCCGGCGGGCCGGGTTGGCATAAATACGCGCCGCTTTGGGGCTGTCATTTGGGCGGGGTTGGCTTACAATGGACCAGCGGCCGGGCGCGCGACCGGTGGCGGACGCCGGCGGTGAAGCCCAATCCCGGCCGCAGGGGTGAAGCGAGCATGCGACGGGCGGCGGTCATCGCGCTATTCATATTGATGTCCTGCCTGGCGGCCGCGCCGGCGCGGGCCGAGCTGGGCCGTGATTTCCAAGCGGCCATGGCCGCCCGCGATCACGGCGACTATGCCACCGCCACCGGCATCCTGGCCCGCCTCATCGCCCACCCCGGCCTGAGCAAGGCCCAACGCAGCGAGCTGTTGGTGGCGCGCGGGGTGCTGTGGCAGGAGCAGCGCGAGTACTACCGCGCCATCTCCGACTTCAGCCGCGCCCTGGCGCTGACCCCAGACCGGCCCGAGCCCCACAACAACCTGGCCTGGATCATGGCCACCTGCTGGAACGCCGACTTTCGCGACGCCGAGGCCGCGCTCAAGCACGCCCAGCGCGCGGTGGAGCTCTCGCCCGGCCAGCCCGACCCCCTGGACACCCTGGCCGCGGCCCAGGCCGAGGCCGGCCAATGGGAGGCGGCGAAGGCCACCCAGGAGAAGGTGGTGGCAATGCAGGCCAAGGCCGGGGCCGGTCCGGCCCTGGAACAAGCCCAGCAGCGCCTGGCCTATTACAAGGCCCACAAGCCTTGGCGCGACTGGGCCTATAAGCATTAGCGTATTTCCTTCCCTGAAATTCCCGAGGAGCGAGCCATGCAGGTATCCGAGGCCATCACCAGCCGCATGAGCTGCCGCGACTTCAGCCCCGAGCCGGTGGAGCGCGCCGTGCTGGAGCGGCTCATGGAGCTGACTGGCCGCGCGCCCAGCGCCATCAACCTGCAACCCTGGCAGTTCACGGTGGTCACGGGCGATGAAGTGGGCCGGCTGAGCAAAAAGCTCATGCGCGCCCACGCCGAGCGCGGCCAGGGCTGCCGGCCGGACAACGTCAGCCCCCTGCCCGAGGTCTTTCAGGAGCGCCAGAACCAGCTCAGCGTGGGCATGAAGCCGCTTTTAATCGAGGCTGGGGCCGAGTTCGCCACCTTCATCAACCACGGATCGCTCAGCTTCTACGGCGCGCCGGCGGTGGTGGTGGCCACGGTGCACCGGGTCTTCAGCGCGGCCCGGGTGCTGGACGTGGGCCTGGCCGTGGGCTGGCTCCTGCTGGCCGCGCAGGAAATGGGCTTGGCCACCTGTCCCATCGGCCTGGTCTGCGCGTATGCCGACGTGATCAGCGACTTCCTGAACCTGGCCGAGGACCGCCAGGTGGTGCTGTCGGTGGCCGTGGGCCACGCCAAGCCCGGCTCGCCGCTGAACCGTTTCCGCACCCCGCGCGCGCCACTGGGTGAGGTGGTGCGGTGGTATTAGCTCACTTTATCTGGCTTGTAACCTGGCCATAAAACGAGATTTACGTGAACGGAGGCCAGCGACTGCTGCTTCATAGAAGAGCAATCGTAGCCACTTTAGTGAATTAGCTGGACTACAAATTTGTGATTATTGACCTGGCAACAAATTCTTTTGGGGAAGGTATTTCCATCGAGCCTGCGCTCTATGGTTGCAAGCATTTCCATACTTACTAATAAATTGTTTCTTTCCGATAGCTTCGGCGTCTGCCTTTGACTTATTCGAAGATACCCCGAAAGAGCCAATCTGACGGTTTCCACAGAATACGGCGCATGAATAATTGTGCTTGAGCAGATAATACCTGCCACCTTCTTCCCAAGCATTTATAGTGGTTTTCTTTATGTCGGACTTTGATTTCCCACCACCCTCGGGGCATACTGGGTTCAATGAGCGCGCTACTGCACCGGCCCATTTGAAGGACAATTCCTGATCAGAGGTATAAGAATATAGGTCAAGTTTGAAAGTGTGTTGCCTGCCTCGAGAATCGACACACCACGCCGTTCCCACCCTACGATATTGCGTAACTTGCACCATGCGGGACCAACAGGGGGAACTGAGAATAAAAACTAGAGAAACTGCCATCAACACCCGCGCTAGCATTTTCATCACAACCTCCTTGCTCGGCTCGAGAATCATTCGAGTGGCGTTACGACGAGCAGTGGCAGGCTGAGAAATTAGTCATTGCGGACATGTTATGCGTGCGCGCAATCAGACGAAATACACCATTAGTTAGCTAGGGTTAACATGTACAATCTTTAGCTGTAATTAATGGCGTTTATCTCAATGCGGATTTGTTGTGACTCACCTATGTGTCATAAGGATAACCCAGCTGATTTTGGGCAGTCAACCACATAGCTCAACATTTTCCGGCTGTCGCTGAGCCAAACTGCAAGCAAAGCTTTCCACCAAAGCACAATGAGATTATGGTGGGAATTAATACCAATGGATCTAAGGTTGGCGACTTTCCCTTAAATCAATGCCTGACCATCAACGCCCTTACCGCGTCCTCCAGGCCGTCCAGGGTCAGCGGGAACATGGGGAAGGTCTGGCTGATGGTGCGGATGGTGGGGTGGATCCAGGCCCGCTCGGGCAACGGGTTCAGCCACACGCAGTAGCGGAAGTGATCCTTGATGCGCCGCAGCCATTCCAGGCCGGCGGTCTCGTTGTGGTAGAAATAGTCTATGGCCCCGCCAACGCTGTACAATTCGCTGGGGGCCATATAGGCGTCGCCCACCAGGATCACCTTGTAGTCGCCGTCCAGGTTTTTCAGCAGGCCCGCGGTGGGCTCGGCGTCGTTGGTGTAGATGTCCTTGTAGACGTCCTGGTACACGCAGTTGTGGAAGTAATAGGCCTTGAAGTCGCGGAAATGGGCCATCTGGTGGGTGGCGGAGAACAGCCGGTCCACCAGTCGGGCGTAGGGGGTCATGGACCCGCCCGAGTCCATCATCAGGAGCACCTTGACGTTGTTCTTGCGGGCGCGGGTGAAGACCAGCTCGATCTCGCCGGCCTCGCGGCAGGTCTTGTCAATGGTGGCGTCGATGTCCAGCTCGTCCTCGGGGCCTTCTTTCGCGAACTGGCGCAGCTTCTTCAGCGCCACCTTGATCTGGCGCACGTCCAGGGTGATGTCGGTGCGGTAGTTGCGGAAAAGGCGTTTGCTGGCGATCTGGATGGCGTGGCCGCCGCCGCCCTGTCCGCCGATGCGCACCCCGGCCGGGTGGGAGCCGGAGTGGCCAAAGGGGCTGGTGCCGCCGGTGCCGATCCACTTGCCGCCGCCGTCATGGCGCTCGGTCTGCTCCTGCAAGCGCTTTTCCAGCTCCTTGCGCAGCTCGTCCAGGTCATAGCGCTTGAGCTTCTCCAGCTCCTCCGGCGGCAGCATGAGCTGGTTCAGGGGGTCTTCCAGCCATTGCAGGATCTCGTCGCTGATGTCCGGCGGCAGCTCGGCGTTCTTGAACACGTGGGCAAAGGCCTGGTCGTACTGGTCGTAGAAGGTCTCGGACTTGATGAGGATGGCCCGGGCCAGGTGGTAGAAGCTGGTCAGGCTGGACTGGGCGTGACCCTTGCTCAGGGCCTCCATCAGCGTCATCCACTCGGTGACCGAGACCGGCACCTTGAGTTGGCGCAGGGTGTAGAACAGATTCAGAAACATGCGTCCCGCCTGACTTATTTAGCGGCCGCCGCCGGCCTAGAACCGGCTCCTGAGGCCGATGCCGCCCTTGCCCTGGCGCTCCATGGCGGCTTGCAGCAGGTCCATGTCCTGCTCCTTCTTGATCAGCGCGCCGGCAAAGGGCAGCTCCTTGGCCACCTTTTCGGGCGCGACCCCGCCGGCCATCAAGGCCGCGATCCAGTCCAACAGCTCGCTGGTGGAGGGTTTCTTGCGGAAGCCGTCGATCTCGCGCAGCCAGTAGAAGCGGGTCAGGACCTCTTTCAGCAGGCGCTTCTCCAGGTTGGGGAAGTGGACGTGCACGATGTCGGTCATCAGCGCCTGGTCCGGGAAGTCGATGTAGTGGAACACGCAGCGGCGCAGGAAGGCGTCGGGCAGCTCTTTTTCGGAGTTGGAGGTGATGACCACGATGGGGCGCATGCGCGCCTCCACGGTCTCCTCCGTCTCCGGGATGAAGAAGCTCATCTCATCGAGTTCGTTTAGCAAATCGTTGGGGAACTCCAGGTCGGCCTTGTCGACTTCGTCGATCAGGAGCACCACCTGCTCCGGCGCGGCAAAGGAGCGGCCCAACTGGCCCAGGTGGATGTAGCGCTTGATGTCGCTGACGTCGCCGGTGCCGAAGCGGCTGTCATTGAGCCGCTGCACGGTGTCATAGACGTAGAGCCCGTCCTTGGCCTTGGTGGTGGACTTGACGTTCCAGATCAGGAGTTCCTTGCCCAGGCCGCGGGCGATGTTGTGGGCCAAGAGCGTCTTGCCGGTGCCGGGCTCGCCCTTGACCAAGAGCGGCCGGGCCAGGCTGATGGAGACGTTGACCACGTCGCGCAGGGCGGGAGAGACGATGTATTTGTCGGTGCCTTTGAATTTGTCGAAATGGGCGGACATGGACGACTCCTGGCGCTGGGGTTGAGCGGGCCGGGAAAGGCCCGGCAGCTACAATGTAACCCCGAAACCAATTCAGTTCAAGCCAGGCGGGAACGGGCCGGGCAAGCGACTTGACACTTTTGGGCGCCGCTTCGTATATTGGGGACAAATGTCAGCGCCTCTATAAGGGCTCCCAGGCCCTTACGCTCCTTGAGTTAATGGCGCGGCGTCCACTTGCCCGGATGCCCCGGCCGGCGCTTGCCGCGCCGACGGCCGACGATTGCGGGTGAGGGAGACCGCCGCCAACCTCCCCACCCCGCCGCAAGCTACGAACCACGGGACGCATGGCGTCCCCACCGGAGGTCAGGCATGTTGGGCATCGCCTCATCCGAGCTGGCTTGGGCCTATCTGCTGTGCATCCTGGCCACGCTGGTCTGCGTGGTCTACGGCTTGGTCAAATGGAACGACGCCGGCGCCCTGACCGAGGAGTTGCGCGATCTCAAGCGCTGGGCCCCGGACCAGCAATAGCCCCGGCCGCCGGCGTCTGTCCCCGTCCCGGAACACCCCGACCGCCAAGGAGAGAGCATGGCAGTCAAGATCGTCCTGGCCATCGTCTTCATCTGCGTGGTGCTCTGGCTGGGCTACAAGGGTTGGCGCCGGGACCGCGAGGCCGGCGACTACCTGCTGGCCGGCCGCCAGGCCAATCCCCTGCTCATGGCCCTGAGCTACGGGGCCACCTTCATCAGCACCGCGGCCATCATCGGCTTCGGCGGCGCGGCCGGGGCCTTCGGATTGCCCCTGCTCTGGCTCACGGTGCTCAACATCTTCGTGGGCATCTTCATCGCCATGACCGTGTTCGGCAAACGCACCCGGCGCATGGGCGTGGCCCTGGACGCCCACACCTTCCCGGAGCTGTTGGGCCGGCGCTATCAGTCGCGCTTCGTGCAGGGCTTCGCCGGCCTGCTCATCTTCCTGTTCCTGCCCATCTACTCGGCCGCGGTGCTTATCGGCGTGGCCCGCTTCATCGAGGTCAACCTGGGCCTCAACTACTCCTGGGCCATCTTCTTCTTCATGGCCCTGATGGCGGCCTACGTCATCGCCGGCGGGCTCAAGTCGGTGCTCTACACCGACGCTTTCCAGAGCGTGCTGGTATTCCTGATGATGCTGGGGCTGTTCTTGTTCACCTACGTCAAGCTGGGCGGGTTCACGGCCGCCCACCAGGCCCTGGGCGACCTGGCGGCCAAGGTGCCGGCCGAACTCAAGGCCCAGGGCATGCAGGGCTGGACCCAGGGCTTGGCCGCCGGCTCGCCCCTGTGGCTGATGGTCTACACCACCTTTGTTTACGCCGTGGGCATCGGCGTGCTGGCCCAGCCCCAGTTGGTGGTGCGCTACATGTCCCAGGAGAGCGACCGCAGCCTGAACCGCGCGGTGCTGTTGGGCGGGGTCTTCACCCTGTGCATGACCGGCGTGGCCTTTTTGGTGGGCGCGCTGAGCAACGTTTTCTTCGTGCAACAGACCGGCCAGGTGGCCTACACCCTGGCCGAGGGCAACATCGACCGCATCATTCCCCTGTTCGTCACCAACATCCTGCCGGGCTGGTTCGGGGTGCTGTTCCTGCTGGCGATGATGGCCGCGGCCGTCTCCACCCTGGGCAGCCACTTCCACGTGGGCGGGGCCAGCCTGGGCCGCGATTTCTACGAGCGCGGCCTGGGCAGCGCCGGCCAGGGCGAGGTGGCCGTCACCCGCCTGGGCGTGGGCGTCACCATTCTGGCCACCCTGATCTGGGGCCTGGTGCTGCCGCCGTCCATCATCGCCCGGGCCACTGCCTTCTTCTTCGGCCTGTGCGCCTCGGTCTTTTTGCCGGCCTATTTCCTGGGCCTGTACTGGAAGGGCATGACCAAGACCGGCGCGGTGGTCTCCATGCTGGGCGGCGCGGCGGTGAGCTTCTTCCTCACCGCCTTTGTCCACGTCAAGGAGTCGGCCGCCCTGGGCCTGTGCCGCTCCATGTTCGGGGTGGACAGCCTGGCCGCCGGCGCGGCCGACGGCTCCCTGACCGCCGCCTTGCAGTACACCGACCCCAACCTCATCGCCCTGCCGGCGGCCCTGGCGCTGGCGGTGCTGGTCAGCCTGGCGGGCCCCAAACCCGCCGCCGCGCATGTGGAGCTTTGCTGGCGGCATTTGTAGTCAAATAATCCGGTGCGGGTGCCGGGGGGCGGGCCCGCGCCGACGCCCCCCGGGGTGTTTGAGCCCCCCCGCCCGGGGGGGAGAGAC
>JAZDHW010000161.1:0-6823 GCA_043805555.1 Pseudomonadota bacterium | reverse complement strand
TGGGGAAATACTGCGGGTCGTTGGCCGGCGCGCCGGGGCAGAACCCCCAGTCGATGAGCAGGACGTGACCGAAGACCACCTTGCAGGCCGAGAGGTTGGGGATCACCAACGCCCGCTGCAACAGCCGGCCCGCCTCCGGGTCGGCCAGGAAGGGCTCCAGCTCCTGGAGCTGGTGGCGGAGCTGGTTTTCGGCCGCCGCCCGGTCGCTGCCGCGCAGGTCGTCCAGGCTGAGCATGTCGCCCTGCAAGGGCGAGTACCACGAGACCGACTGGAAGCCGCCGGGGCCGGGGCGGCCCGGAGCCGGCTCGGCGAAAAAGGCCATCAGGTCCGGACGGCCCCGTTTTTCGAAAAACGCCTGCAACCGTTGGTGCTGGGCGCCCACGTACTGGCCGTCCAGGCTGAGGGCGCTGAGCAATCCCGTCTCGGTGGTGGTCAGTAACCGGGCGGCTTCCATGGCGTGACCTGCCTCTGGAGGGCGCCCCGCCGGCGGCCGGGCCGCGGGCTGGCGGGGATCGGGGCCGGGGGCGGGCGCTGGCCCGCCCCCGGCCCGTTGGCGCTCTGTGCGGGTCCCGGCCTAGGCCCCGGCCCCGGTGAAGAGGACGTCGAACTTCTTCTGGTTGTCCTTGATGGTGTTCTCCGCCGTGGTCTTGGCCTCGTCCACCTGCTGCTTGCGGTCCTGGAACTGGCCATGGGACTGGCCCATGGCCACCAGCTCGGGCTTGTCCTGCAGCTTGGGGTTCATGGGCGTGGTGGCCTGGGAGACCGGCTGGGCGGCCGGGATGGCGGCCGTGGCCGCGGGCTCCTGGGCGGCCTTCTTGGCCGTCTTCTTGGCGGCCTTCTTGGCGGCCTTCTTGTCCGCGGGCTTTGCGGCGCTGGCCGCCGCCGGGGCCGCGGCCTGGGCAGCGGGCTGGGCCGCGGGCGGCGGGGCCGAGACGGCCATGATCTCCTCGGGGGTGACGCCGACCTTCTTGGCCTCGGTGTTCAGGGCCTCGTTGTACTGGGCCGCCCGGTCGTTGGCCTGGTTGCTGATGTGCCCCAGGATCTGGGCCACCTCGGCGCTGCCGTCCTGGATCTCCTTGAAGCGCTTCTCGGCCTCGGCCTTGGTGATGTGCTTGCCCTTGACCAGGGTCACCAGGGACTGGAACTGCTGGTCATAGCATTGCTGGGCCTGGCGGGCGGCGATCAGGGTGCGGTCCAGCTTCTCGGTGTCCTTGTTGATGTCCTGGCGGTAGCTGGCGTAGCGCAGGTTGTCGTCCTTGATCTGCTTCTGCTTCTGCATGGCATAGCCCGCCACGCCGCCGGCCAGGGCCCCGGCCCCGGCCCCCACCAAGGCGCCCTGGGCCTTGCCGGTGACCAGGTAGCCCAGCACCGCACCGCCCACGGCGCCGATGACCGCGCCGCCGGCGACAGCCATCTGCAGGTCCTTTTCCTGGTTGCGCAGGATCTGGATCGGCTCGTAGCACTTCGGGAAATAGGTGACCTGGGTGGTCTGCGGCGGCAAGGTGGCGCAGCCGCTGGCCAAAAACGCCAGGGCGGTCAAACCGGCCACCAGGCTCCAGAGACTCTTTTTCCTGAAAACCGCTAACATGTACTTTCCCCCGTTTGTGGTTGATAAGTTGACCGTTCCAAACCCCCAGCGGCCGCGGGCGGCCCTGGTCTAACGCAAGTTCTCCGGCAGGATTTCGTTGAGCGCCGCGGTGCGGGTCAGCTTGCCGGGCTGGGTGCGGTGCGTCTCGATGTGCCGGGCCAGCACGTCCCAGCGCTGGCGGAAGCTCTGGCTCAGGCCGTCGTGGCTGCGCAGCTCGTCGGAGATGCGCATCATCTGGGCCTGGAACATCGCCTGGTCGTAGTTGCCGCTCTCCTTGACCCGGTCCAAATAGAAGCTCAGCGACTCGTTGATGATCTCTCCCATGCGTTTGACGCCCTCTTCCTGGCGGGCGATCTGGCTCTGGATCTGCTTGCGCAGGGCGGGGTCGGTGACCTGGGCGGTCTTGGCCCGCAGGTCCGCGATGTTGAACTCGATCATCTTGCGCCGCACGGCGTAGTTGAGCATGGACTCGGCGGTGAACAGCGCCGTGCGGATCACGCCCTTGGCGCTCTCGGCCCGCTGCTCGGCGATGACGCTGTTGTTGGCCTTCATCGCGTCGCGCAGGTAGCGCAGGTTCTTCTTCTCGGCGTCGTTGCCGGCCACTTTGAGCATGCGGTCGATCTGGACGATGGGGTCCTGGGAGTGGTCCATCTCCTTGGCCAGCACCCCCTGGCCGCCGGCCTCGCCGCCCTGCTCGCCCAGCTTGGCCCATTCGCCCTGCAGGGACTGGTCGCGGCCGCGGGGGGTGAGGATGCCGGCGATGACCAGGCGGAAACCCAGGTCCTCGGCCTTGTAGGGGGCCTTGCCCAGGTAGAAGGGCATCTCCTCGCGCCGGCCGGGCAGCGCCTCGGCCATGGTCTTCAGATAGCTGCCGCCCTTGATGATGAAACCGCCGCTGCCGCCGTGGTCGCGGCGGCGCACCGTGAAGTGAAACAGGTCGCCGACCATCTCGCCGGCGTTGCCGGCGGTGTCATACAGGCCCAGGGGGTTGGCGCAGCGGCTGCCGATCCAGGCCGGCTTCTCCGGCAGCATGGAAGAGCCCTTGTCGGTGTACACGGCGTAGTCCGACAGCGGCTTGCCGTGCAGGGGGAACATGTCCTCCTGGTTGAATTGCAGTTCGCTGAGCTTCTGCCCGCCCCGGGCGGCGTACTCCCACTCGGCCTCGGTGGGCAGGCGCAGGAAGGCGGTGCGCTCGTCGGCGAACTGGGGCAGGGGGTTGTCCTTCTGCTGGAGCAGCCACTCGGTGTAGGCCGCGGCGAACTGCTGGACCTGGAACCAGGAGACGTTGGTGACCGGGCGGGCGTCGTCGGGCCCCGGGGCCGGGGCCTCGCCGCCGGCCGGGGCCTGGCCCAGGCGGCGGATGGCCTCCCACTGCTGGCGGCTCACCTCGTACTTGCCGATGAAGTAGTAGAAGCCGCGGGCGGTCTTGTCGCCGGGGCTGGGGCAGCGGCCGTCGCCCGCCTTGGCGCAGTTGGCCAGCTTTTCCCGCCAGGGCTGGGGCAGGTCGGCCAGGATGAACCCGCCGGTCAGGTGGGCCTGCCGCCGCTGCTCCATGAAGCCCAATTCCGGCCGCGAGCAATCGGTGCAGCCCAGGTTCAGCTTCAGGTCGCCCAAGTAGCCGTCGGCCGGCACGCAGACGTGGCGGAAGACCATGCTCCCCCCGCCGGGCATGGGCAGCACGATGTCCAGGTCGTTGGGGTTGGGGTTGGTGGCCTTGCCCAGGGTCGGGGTCTTGGGGGCCAGCGCCCCCCGGGGCGGGGGGCATTCCTGGGCCGGGGCCGCGCCGGCCCACAGGACCAGGGCCAGGGCCAGGCCCAGGGCCAACGCCCGCCGCGCTCCGCACACGCCACGCTGCTCAGACATCGCGCAATACCTCCGATGGTTCGATGCGGGCCACCCGCCAGGCGGCGGCCGCCGCGGCCAGGCTGGAGACGACCACCGTCAGGCCCAGCACCGCGCCGGCGTGGCTGGGCAAAAGGCGGCAGACCGATTCGCCGGGGCAGATGCGGGGGCCGAAGAGCTGGTTGATGATCAGCGCGCCCAGGCCGTAGAGCGAAAAGGCCACCGCCGCGCCGATGAGGCTGGTGGCCGCCGACTGGATCACCGGGAACCAGATGAGCTGGCTGGTGGTGAAGCCCAGCAGGCGGGCCACGCCCAGGTGGCGCATCTTGCGGCGCACGTTGGCCAGGCTGCTGGCCATGGTGGCCGCGAAATAACCCAGCACCGCCACCGCCCCCAACAGGCCGAAGATGATGGTGAAGGCCTGGTCCAGGCCCTGCACCGCCTCGATCTCCTCGGCCCGGGTGTGCACCTCCATGGGCTGGGCCAGCAGGAGGTCGCGCAGGCCGGCCACCGCGTCCAGGTCCCGGGCGTAGAGGCGGAAGCTGGGGTAAAGCCGGGGGCCGGCCGGCCGCGCCGCGCCCTCCCAGCCCAGGACCGGCGCGGAGAAGCCGTCGCGGTAGTCCTCGGTGGCCTCCAGCAGGGCCAGGGTCACGTAGGCCGCCTCGCGGGCCTGGGCCTCCAGGGGCAGCACCGCGGTCACCTTCAGGCCCAGGCGGCCTTCCTGGCGCTGGCCGGCCACCACCCGGCCCACCTTGCCGGTGATCTCCCCCCCGGCCTGCACCCCCAGCTTGCGCGCCGCCTCCCAGGAGAGCACCACCTGGCCCGCCCCGGGCGGGGCGATGCCCCAGCGGGCCAGCAGGGGGTCGCCGGCCGCGCTGGCGATGAGGTCCACGGTGGTGGGCAGGCCGCCCTGGGGTCCCAGCAGGTTCATGGTGGCGGCGATGGAGCGGGTCTGGGGCAGCAGGAAGGCGGTCAGCGGATTGGCGGCCAGCTTGGCGAACCAGTCGGCGTCATAACGGCCGCTGCCCACCGCCACCACCTCCAGGTTGCGGGGGTCGGCCAACAGGCGCTGGGTCAGGGCCGCGATCACGCCGTATTTGATGCCCAGCAGCAGCAGCAGGGGGGCCATCACCGCGGCCAGGCCCATCACGGCGCACAGGGACAGCAGGCGCTCGTGCCAGTAGTCGCGCAGGCCCAGGCTGAGGATGCTGCTGAAGGCGCGCATGGCCACGGCCCTAGCCCGCCACCCGCGCCATGACCGTCTGGCTGGCGGGATCCTGGGTCAGGGCAAAACGCACCACCCGGTAGCCGGCGTCCTTGACGCTCTGCCAGTCGTGGGTGGCCATCACCAGGGTGACGCCGGTCTCGGCCACCAGGTTGGCGAAGAGCTCCATGATCTGGCGGGCGTGGATGGGGTCCAGCGAGGCGGTGGGCTCGTCGGCGATGACCACCGCCGGCTGGTGGGCCATGGCCCGGGCGATGGCCACCCGCTGGCGCTCGCCCACCGAGAGCTTGTCGGGCAGCTTGTCCAGTTGGGCGGTGATGCCCAGGTGGGCGGCCAGGGCCTCCACCTGGCTGCGGCGGGGCAGGCCCAGCAGGCGCCGGCCCAGGCCGATGTTGTCGCGCACGCTGAGGAAGGGCAACAGCCCGCCGGTCTGCAGCACATAGCCCAGGCTGGCCCGGCGCAGCCTGGCCAGGCGGTCCTGGTCGTTGCGCTCCCAGGCCGCGGCCACGTCCAGGCCGCGGCCGCCGCGGGGCCGGAAATGGAAGACCTCGGCCCGGTCCGGGCAGAGGACCATGGCCAGCAGGTCCAGCAGGGTGCTCTTGCCGCAGCCGCTCAGGCCCAACAAGGCCACCCGCTCGCCGGCCATGATGTCCAGCTCCGGCACCGACAGCACAAAGCGGGGCCCGCGGGCGCGGCTTTTCACCACCCCCCGCAGCCGGTACAGGGCCGGCCGCTCCGCTGCGCCGCCCGGCCCCCGGACCGCCGGCGTTCCGCTCCCCCCCTGGCCCATGTCAGGGCAACATGGCCAGCGGCACCCGATAGACGGCATCGCCCGGGTTGGCCGCGCCGAAGCTCTCCCAGTTGTCCCGGTCGTCGTGGTATTCGGCGTAGCGCCGGATCTTGGAGCGCAGCTCGCTGACAAAGGCCGCCTGCTCGCCCACGCTCATGCCGTACCAGCGGTCCTCGGTCATGCGCTGCACCGAGCTCTTGTAGGGCAGGCCCTCCAAGAACTCGCCCAGCACCCCCAACTGCATCAGGTTGGCCCCCGGCGCGCGGCTCAGACCGCCGGGGTCGCGGGTGATCTGGGTGGCGGCGGAGATGATGCCCTGGAAAAAGTCCTTGGAGCCGGTCTGGTGGGTGCGGATGGCGTTGTCCACGATGATCTTGAGCTGCTGCTGCAAATCGCTCAACTGGTTCTTGGTCAACAGCGCCGTGATCAGGAAGTTGGGCCGGCTGCTGGGCGAGGCCAGGTCCATGTCGCTGACATAGGCCCGCACCACCTGGGGCGCGTGCACCTGGTCGCGCCGGCCCAGGAACTCCAACTGCATGGCGTAGCCCAGCACGGCGATCTTGCGCTCCATCTCCTTGACCGGGTCGTTTTCGGGCTTTGCCGGCGGAGGGCCGGGCTTGGGCAACATCTCGCCCCTGGCCGTGGCCTGGACCATGCGGACCATGCCGGCCGAGGCCGCCTCGGTGACCTGTCCGTAGGTGTTCACGCCCCCCTCGGGGCTGCCGGCCGGGATGGCGAAGTAGAACTGGCCCAGCTCCTTGTCCTCCTGTTTGGTCAGGGCGCGGTACTGGGCCTCGGCCGGGGCGTGGTTGTTGCGGCTGTGGGCCGTCCCGGCCGGGGTCTTCAGGTGCAGGACCATCAGCTTGACGTCCTTGGCCCGGGCCAGGTCGGCCATCTCGGCCTCGTTCATGCCGGTGGCGGCCAGGGGATCGTCGTTGCGCAGCGCGCCCGCGTCGGTGATGACCAGGGCGATGCGCGAGGCGTAGGGCTGCCAGTGGAGCTGGTCCAGGGCGGTCTTGACCCCGGCGAAGGCGTCCTCGTTGAAGGAGTGGCTGGAGGCCTTGGCCTCGTGCACCTGGGTCAGGGCCTGCTCCAGTTCGGCCCGCTGGGCGCCGTCGCGCAGGTCGCTGATGACCTTGGTGACGTAATCCAGGCCGGGGGACTTGCCCAGGTTGTTGCGGAAGGCCACCATGCCGTAGGCCACCCGGTCGGACAGGCCGGCCTTTTCCACGTCGTCGAAGACCTTGCGCACCACCTGGCGGGCGCGCTCGATGTAGGGGCCCATGGAGATGGTGGTGTCGATGATGAAGACGATGGCGGTGCGCTGGTTGCCCAGCAGCGACGGCGGCGCGGCCGGGGCCGGCGGCGCGCCGGCCCG
>JAZDHW010000160.1:0-18768 GCA_043805555.1 Pseudomonadota bacterium | reverse complement strand
CGGCGGCGGGCCGGCCGGGGCCCGGGCGGCCACGGCCGCGGCCGCCGCCGGGGCCCGGGTGCTGGTGGGGGAGCGCCAGCGCCGGGGCGGGGCCTTGCCCCACTGCGCGGAGTTCGTGCCCCGCCTCATGGCGCTGGAGGCCCCGGTGGTCGAGCGGGCCCGGGTGCAGGCCGTGGCCGGCATGCGGACCGGCCTGGCCGGGCTGGAGCGCTTCAGCCCCGGTCCGGGCTGGGTGCTGGACCGCCAGGTCTTCGACTACGCGCTCCTGGAGCAGGCGGCGATCACCGGGGCCGAGGTCTGGGTGGCCAGCCGGGTCAAGGGCCGCGAGCACGGGCGCTGGCTGGTGGAGCGGGCGGGCCTCCAGATCGAGGTCACGGCCGGGGCGGTGGTGGCCGCCGATGGGGCGGCCTCGGCCGTGGCCGGGCGCTTGGGCTGGCCGCGCCAGGCGCTTTTGGCCGGGGTGCAATACACCGTGCCGTTACTAAAGGATATGGAGCACACCCAGGTCTGGCTGGACCCGGCCTATCGCCACGGCTACGCCTGGCTCTTCCCGCGCGGGGCCTCGGCCAACCTGGGCCTGGGCTGCCGGGTGGAATCCAAGCCCCGCCGGCTGCTGGAGGGGCTGCGCACCCGCCTGGAGGCGGACGGCGTCATCGGGCCGGGGGTGCTGGCCCTGGGCGGCGGGGCTATCCCGGTGGGCGGCCTGCGGGCCGAGTTGGCGCGGGAAAACGTGCTGCTGGCCGGCGACGCGGCCGGCCTGACCCACCCGATCAGCGGCGCGGGCATCCCCCAGGCGGTCTTCTCCGGGCACGAGGCCGGCATCGCCGCCGCGGCCCTGGCCGGGGGCGAGGCCGCGGCGGCCGACGCCTACGCCCAGGCCGTCACCCTGCGCTATGGCCGCAGCCAGGCCGCGGGCCTGGCCGCCCGCCAGCGCCAGGAGGCGGCGTGGGACGGCCCGGACTTCGCCGGCCTGATGGCCGCCACCTGGCCGGCCTGGACCGCGGGCGAGCGGCGTGGACGCTGAACTGCACGAACTCATCGCCGAGGCCGGGCGGGTGAGCCGCCTGCGCCACGGCCCGGAGCTGGCCATCCATCTGCCCGGCATGTTCCGGGCCTACGGCCGCCGGGGCCGCTTCCCGGCCGCCTCCATCACCGGCCCCATCTGCCAGCAGAACTGCGCCCACTGCGGCGGGCGGCTCCTGGAGACCATGCACCCGGCCACCACGCCGGAGGAGCTTTTGGCCCTGGGCCGGCGCCTGGAGGCCGCGGGCATGGCCGGGCTGCTCATCAGCGGCGGCAGCGACCGGGCGGGCCGCCTGCCCTGGGAGCCCCTGGTCCCGGCCATCGCCGAGCTGGCCGCCACGACCAACCTGATCCTCACCGCCCACGTGGGGCGCATCGACCGCGCCACGGCCAGGGCCCTCAAGCTGGCCGGGGTGCGCCAGGCCCTCTACGACGTGGTGGGCGATGCCGCCACCGCCCGCGAGATCCTGAACCTGCCCGACGGCCTGGCCGCCCAGGCCGAGACCCTGGACGCCTGCCAGACCGCCGGCCTGGAGCTGGTGCCCCACGTCATCATCGGCCTGCACCACGGCCGGATGCTGGGTGAGGGGCGCGCCCTGGAAATCGTGGCCGATCTCAACCCGCAACGGGTGGTCTTCATCGTGCTGATGCCCTTAAAAAACACCGGCCTGGCCGGGGTGACCCCGCCGGCCGCCGCGGAGGCCGCCCGCTTCATCGCCAGCGCCCGCCTGCACCTGCCGGCCGCCCGCCACCACCTGGGCTGCGCCCGGCCCCGGGGCCGCTACCGCCAGGAGCTGGACGCCCTGGCCGTGGCCGCCGGCGTCAACGCCCTGGCCATCCCCAGCGAAGGGGCCCTGCGCGCGGCCGAGGCCCTGGATCGGCCGGTGAGCCTGGCCGAGACCTGCTGCTCCCTGGCCGGGCCTGCCCCGCCGGCTGCGGCGGCCTGAAAAGCCCCCCGGCCGCTGGTTTTTCCGCCCCGCAAAAGCTGATATATTAAGGAGTCCAACCGCCGCAAGGAGCACCGCCATGTCCCTGGCCGCCGCCTCAGTCGACCCCGAGCGCCAAAGCCCCGATTTTGTGCGCATGTCCCTGGCCGCCGCCATGACCCTGGGCCTGGCCGAGGGGCGCTTTTTTCGCAACGCTCGCCTGGGCTGCATCAACCTGCTGCTCACCTATCCCGGCGGCTGCAAGGCCAACTGCGCCTTCTGCGGCCTGGCGCGGGAAAAGCACACCGACGCCTATGAGCCCCGGTTCGAGAAATTCATCCGGGTCACCTGGCGGGCCTGGCCCCTCGATCAGATCATCGAGCGCTGCCAGAGCGCGCCGGAGTGGGTGCAGCGGGTCTGCGTGAGCATGATCACCCACCACCGCTCCCAGGCCGACACCCTGGAGATCTGCCGCCGGGTGCACGCCGCCACCGGCCTGCCGGTGAGCCTCTTGATCGCGCCCACCGTGCTTAAGGAGGACGACTTGGCGGACATGCGCGCGGCCGGGGCCGACCGCATCGGCGTGGCCATCGACGCGGCCACCCCGGAGCTTTTCGCCAGCCTGCGCGGCAAGGCCGTGGGCGGCCCCCACCGCTGGGACCACTACTGGCGCATCTACGAGCGGGCCATCGCCGAGTTCGGCCCGGACCGGGTGGGCGTGCACCTGATCCACGGCCTGGGCGAGAGCGAAAAGGAGCTGGTGGAGGTGATGGACCGGGCCCGGAACCTGGGCGGCTCGACCCACCTCTTTTGCTTTTTCCCGGAAAAGCTCAGCGCCCTGGCAGACACCCCCCAGCCCCCGGCATCCGGCTACCGCCGCATCCAACTGGCCCGCTGGCTCATCGACCACGACCAGGCCCGGGCCGCGGACATGAGCTTCGACCAAGAAGGCCGGGTGGTGGATTTTGGCGTGGACGCGGCCAGCCTGGAGGCGGCCATTGTTTCGGGCCAGCCGTTCATGACCTCCGGCTGTCCGGGCCAGGACGGCCAGGTGGCCTGCAACCGGCCCTTTGGCAACGAAAAACCCGGCCCGGACCTGCGCAACTATCCTTTCGCACTGGGCCCCGAGGACGTGGCCCTGGTGCGCGAGCAACTGACGACCTATTGAGTCGGCCTTTCGTAAAAAAGCGCCGGGGCGGTTGCAAAGCGGCCGCCCCGGCCTCATTTTGTAGGTTGTATGCGCCCGCCGCGCCTGGAAACGGGCTTCCGAGGGGCGGCGATGGGTCGCAAGGGGGCTTTACCGCGGCGAAAGTGGAGTTGCAGCCGGCTCGGGCAGATGATATATCCTTATGATTTCTAATCACTGCGGCAAACCGCCTTTTCCGTTAGGCAAAGAGCCCCTTTGCGAGGATGTAGGGTCATGAAAGTCAACGTGGAAGAACTCAGCTCCGTGCAGCGCCGGCTCACCGTAGAGGTCCCGGCCGCCGAGGTGGACAAGCTTCTGGACGGCCTCTTTCGCCGCCTGAACCGCCAGGCCAAGATCAAGGGCTTCCGCCCCGGCAAGGTGCCGCGCGCCATCCTGGAAAAATACTACGGACCCCAGATCCTGGCCGAGGCGGCCGAGTCCCTGATCGGCGAGAACTACACCCAGGCCCTGGAAGAGACCAAGCTGGATCCGGTGGCCAAGCCTGATTTCGATTTCGATCTGCCGGCGGCCGGCCAGGACTACAACTTCACGGTCACCCTGGACGTCAGGCCCGAGTTCGAGCTGGACGCCGGCCTGTACAAGGGCCTGAAGCTCAAGGAGCCGGAGCTGGCCGTGACCGACGAGGAGCTGGGCAAGCGCCTGGAGGCCCTGGCCGAGCGCCAGGCCATGCTGGCCCCCCTGGAGGAGCCCCGCCCGGCCCAGACCGGCGACGTGGTGATCATCGACTATCAGTCTTTCAAGGCTGGCCAGGCGGTGGAGGGTGGCGCGGCCGACAACGTGGAGGTGGAGCTGGGCAAGGGCAACGTGCCCGAGGAGATCGAGGTCGCGCTCTTGCGCGCCGAGCCGGCCCAGGAGATCAAGACCACCGTCCACTACGGCGACGAGGCCGGCAACCCGGCCTTGAAGGACGCGGACGTGGAGTTCGTGATCCAGGTCAAGGACGTCAAGCGCAAGCTGATGCCGGAGCTCGACGACGACTTCGCCCGCTCCATCAGCCCGGAGTTCGAGACCCTTGATCTGCTCAAGGACCGCATCCGCAAGGATCTTGAGGAGATGTACCAGGGCCAGCGCGACCTGGCGGTGCGCAACCAGATCATGGACCAGATCCGCGACCTGGGCGGCTTCGACGTGCCGGCCAGCCTGGTGCAGGCCGAGGCCGAGGAGATGGTCAACGACTTCAAGACCCGCCTGCGCCGCCAGGGCATGGACCCGGACCAGGTGGGCCTGGACGGCGATAAGCTGCTGGAGGATTTCCGCGGCCAGGCCGAAAAGAAAGTCAGGGCCGGCATCGTCCTGGGCCGCATAGCAGACCAGGAGCAGGTGGACGTGGCCGCCGAGGACGTGGATCAGGAGATCCAGAAGATGAGCGAGCGCATGGGGCAGCCGGCGCAGATTATCAAGGAAATGTACATTAAAAACAACATGATGCCGACATTGCACGCGCGTCTGTTGGAAGAAAAGACATTGCAGGCCATCCGGGCCAATGCTATCATTGAAACGGTGGACCCGGCACAACTAGCTAACGAAACAGCGGATTCCAACCCCGCATCCTAAAAAGCAAGGGGACGCCTCCAAATGACGCTGATACCGTTTGTCATAGAGCAGACCAGCCGCGGCGAGCGCTCCTACGACATTTACTCCCGGCTCTTGAAGGACCGCATCATCATGCTGGGCCAGGCCGTCGACGACACGGTGGCCAACGTCATCATCGCCCAGCTGCTGTTCCTGGAGGCCGACGACCCGACCAAGGACATCCATTTCTACATCAACTCGCCCGGCGGCGTGGTCACGGCCGGCATGGCCATCTACGACACCATGCAGTACATCAAGCCCAAGGTGAGCACCCTGTGCCTGGGCCAGGCCAGCTCCATGGCCGCGCTGCTGCTGGCCTCCGGCGAGCCGGGCATGCGCTACACCCTGCCCAACAGCCGCATCCTCATCCACCAGCCCATGGGCGGCTTCAGCGGGCAGGCCTCGGACATCGACATCCACGCGCGAGAGATCCTCAAACTGCGCGAGGAGCTTAACCAGATACTGGCCAAGCACACCGGACAGCCCCTGGAAAAGATCGCCGCGGACACCGAGCGCGACTACTTCATGAGCGGCGAGGCGGCCCGGGCGTACGGTATAGTTGATAAGGTGATCGCCAAGCGAGAGGGGACCTAGCGGGACGTCCGCCAACGTCTTGCATAAACCCTGGGGCGGCCTGCTGCGGGCAGGCGAAAGGCCATAGCTAGATGACCAAGAAGACCAACGGCAAGGGATCAGACCTGGTCTGCTCTTTCTGCGGCAAGAGCCAGGACGAGGTCAAGAAGCTCATAGCCGGCCCTTCGGTGTACATCTGCGATGAATGCATCGAGCTGTGCAACGAGATCATCGAGGAAGAGTATCAGAAGGAAGAGGCGGCCTCGCGGGTGGCCATCCCCAAGCCCAGGGAGATCAAGGCCATCATCGACGAGTACGTCATCGAGCAGGAGCGGGCCAAGAAGATCATGGCCGTGGCCGTGCACAACCACTATAAGCGCATCGAAAGCCGGGTGGAGATGAGCGGCGTGGAGCTGCAGAAGAGCAACATCCTGCTCATCGGCCCCACCGGCAGCGGCAAGACGCTCCTGGCCCAGACGCTGGCCAAGATCCTCAACGTCCCCTTCACCATCGCCGACGCCACCACCCTGACCGAGGCCGGCTACGTGGGCGAGGACGTGGAGAACATCATCCTTAACCTCTTGCAGGCCGCCGACTACGACGTGGAAAAGGCCCAGCGCGGCATCGTCTACATCGACGAGATCGACAAGATCGCCCGCAAGAGCGAAAACCCCTCCATCACCCGCGACGTCAGCGGCGAGGGCGTGCAGCAGGCCCTGCTCAAGATCATCGAGGGCACCATGGCCAGCGTGCCGCCCAAGGGCGGGCGCAAGCATCCGCAGCAGGAGTTCGTCAAGGTGGACACCACCAACATCCTGTTCATCTGCGGCGGCGCCTTCGTGGGCCTGGACAAGCTGATCAAGAACCGGGTGGGCGCCAAGACCCTGGGCTTCACCGCCAGCGTGGCCCCGCGCCAGGAGGAGATGCCCCTGGGCGAGGTGCTGGCCCGCTGCCAGCCCGAGGACCTGATCCGCTTCGGCCTCATCCCGGAGTTCGTGGGCCGGCTGCCGGTGGTGGCCACCCTGGACGAGCTCAGCGAAGAGGCCATGATCCGCATCCTGCGCGAGCCCAAGAACGCCCTGACCAAGCAGTACGCCAAGCTCTTCGAGTTCGAGGGCGTGGCGCTCAAGTTCACCGACGAGGCGCTCAAGGCGGTGGCCAAGGAGGCCCTGGTCCGCAAAAGCGGCGCCCGCGGCCTGCGCTCGATCCTGGAGGCGGCCATGCTGGACATCATGTACGAGCTGCCCTCGCTCAAGGAGGTGCAGGAGTGCTTGGTGGGCGAGGAGGTCATCACCCGCGGCGAGCAACCTCTGCTGCTCTACTCCAAGCAGGCGGAGTACGCCTAGGATCCGCCTTCTTTCGGCAAGGCTCGGCCACGGGGGCTGGAAAAAGTGAATAACGGCCCTGGCGGGCGGCGCGCCCAACCGGCGCGCCGCCCCGGCCGCCAACGCGGCCCCGAGGTGGCGAGCGGACTTTGCGCCCGTCGTTCCTGCACAGACTCGTCAAGCCCAACACCTCCCGGCTGAGAGGTTCTTCCATGCATGCACCCTTGTTACCACTGCGCGACATCGTCGTGTTCCCCCACATGGTGGCCCCCCTGTTCGTGGGCCGCGAGAAATCCGTGGCGGCCCTGGAATACGCCATGGAGCACGACCGGCTCATCTTCCTGGCCACCCAGCGCGAGGCCCGGGTGGATGAGCCCGGCCAGGACGACATCCACCGCATCGGCACCATCAGCACGGTGCTGCAGCTCCTGAGGCTGCCCGACGGCACGGTCAAGGCCCTGATCGAGGGCAAGGAGCGCGCCCGCATCAGCGCGTTTTTGCCCGGCGACGGCCTGTTTCTGGTGGAGCTGGAGGAGCTGCCCGAGGGCTTCCCGGCCGACCTGGAGTCCGAGGCCCTGATCCGCTCGGTCAACGCCAGCTTCGAGCAGTTCGCCAAGCTGCATAAGAAGATCCCCAACGAGGTGCTCCTCAGCGTCAGCTCCATCACCGAGCCGGGGTTGTTGGCCGATACGGTCGTCGGGCACATGCCCTTCAAGCTGGACGACAAGCAGAAGCTCCTGGAGATCATCGAGCCCAACCGGCGCCTGGAGCGGCTTTATGAGCTGATGCGCAGCGAGATCGAGATCCTACAGATCGAGCAGCGCATCAAGAGCCGGGTCAAGCGCCAGATGGAAAAGACCCAGCGCGAGTACTATCTCTACGAGCAGATGCGCGCCATCCAGAAGGAGATGGGCGAGAAGGACGACACCAAGAGCGAGGTCAAGGAGCTGGAGGAAAAGCTCAAGGCCAAGCGGCTGCCCCGGGAGGCGGCCGAGAAGGTGAAGGCCGAGCTCAAGAAGCTCAAGATGATGTCGCCCATGAGCGCCGAGGCCACCGTGGTGCGCAACTACGTGGACTGGCTCCTGGGCATTCCCTGGAACGAGCGCACCCGCGACAAGCTGGAACTCACCGAGGCCGCGCGCATCCTGGACGAGGACCACTACGGCCTGGAGAAGCCCAAGGAGCGCATCCTGGAGTTTTTGGCCGTGCAGGCCATGGTGCGCAAGATCAAGGGCCCCATCCTGTGCTTCGTGGGCCCGCCCGGGGTGGGCAAGACCAGCCTGGCCCGCTCCATCGCCCGGGCCATGGGCCGCAACTTCATCCGGGTCAGCCTGGGCGGCGTGCGCGACGAGGCCGAGATCCGCGGCCATCGCCGCACCTACATCGGCGCGCTGCCGGGCAAGGTCATCCAGTCCATGCGCCGGGCCAAGAGCGTCAACCCGGTCTTCTGCCTGGACGAGGTGGACAAGATGTCCACCGACTTCCGGGGCGACCCCTCGGCCGCCCTGCTGGAGGTCCTGGACCCGGAGCAGAACTACGCCTTCAACGACCATTACCTGGACGTGGACTACAACCTGTCCGAGGTGATGTTCATCACCACCGCCAACACCCTGTTCTCCATCCCGGCCCCCTTGCAGGACCGCATGGAGATCATCCGCCTGCCCGGCTACACCGAGCTGGAGAAACTGGCCATCGCCAAGCAGTTCCTGCTGCCCAAGCAGGCCAAGGCCAACGGCCTGAAGCCCGAGCAGGCGCAGCTCAGCGACAACGGCATCCTGGAGATCATCCAGCGCTACACCCGCGAGGCCGGGGTGCGCAACCTGGAGCGCGAGATCGCCGGCATCTGCCGCAAGGTGACCAAGAAGCTGGTGGAGGACTCCGACCGCCTGGGCCAGGTCAAGATCAGCCGCAGCGCCATCGAGAGCTACCTTGGCGTGACCAAGTTCCGCCACGGCCTGCCCGAGGACCGCGACTACGTGGGCCTGGCCAACGGCCTGGCCTGGACCGAGGTGGGCGGCGAGGTGCTGACCACCGAGGCCATCATCCTGCCCGGCCGCGGCAAGCTGATGATCACCGGCAAGCTGGGCGAGGTGATGCAGGAGTCGGCCCAGGCGGCGCTTTCCTACGTGCGCTCCCGCGGCCGCGGCCTGGGCCTGCCCGAGGACTTCTACCGCAGTCTGGACATCCACATCCACGTGCCCGAGGGCGCCATCCCCAAGGACGGCCCCAGCGCCGGCATCACCCTGGCCACGGCGCTGGTCAGCGCGCTGATGCGCATCCCGGTGCGCTCGGACGTGGCTATGACCGGCGAGATCACCCTGCGCGGCCGGGTGCTGCCCATCGGCGGCCTGCGCGAGAAAGTCCTGGCCGCCCACCGCGCCAACATCAAGAAGGTGCTGATCCCCAAGGACAACGAGAAGGATATCAAAGAGATACCTGAAAAGGTCCTGAAGTCGGTGGAACTGGTGCCGGTGGAGAGCATGGACGCGGTGCTCAAGCAGGCCCTGGCCATTGACGACCCCGAGACCCTGTTCCAGACCCCCCACGAGCCCTATTGCCTGCCCCTGAAGCCCGAGGCCGACGGTGCGGGCGAAAGAGTTGCGCATTAGGCGGGTTAAGAGCCTCGCGAGGCTATTGACAGGCGGGTTACGGCCTGATAAATAGGAGTCCCCTGCGGGGGAGCCGGGGTGTTGAGCCGAGCCTCGGCGCGGCCCATGGCGATGCCCACCAAGCATCCGCCCGACCCTGGCCGGCCCGGACAGCGTGGGCGGGTAGCTCAGTTGGGAGAGCATCGGCCTTACAAGCCGGGGGTCACAGGTTCGAGTCCTGTTCCGCCTACCACCTTCGACCGGGTTGGGTGGGTCGGGGATCTGGTAGCCGCAGGCTGCCCGGCAAAAAAACAAGAGTCCAGCGGGGGCGTAGCTCAGTTTGGTTAGAGCGCCGGCCTGTCACGCCGGAGGCCGCGAGTTCGAGCCTCGTCGTCCCCGCCAAACGATAAAGCCAACGGGAGATGGTTAACCGCCATCTCCCGTTGGCTTTTGCTTGAGCAAAAATCGCCTCCCACTAACCAATAGGCCTTTTCAGTTGGTTTCGAGTTTTGGTAAAAATGGCCCGAAAACTACTTGGTACCCCATCGCGTTGCCGGGGCATGCCGCAAGGCAGACCAAAGTGAAATTTGTGTAGCATTACTTCCTCCTAGGAATACTCGATCACCGTTAAGCCTGATGCGGTTTTGGGTTTTCGAGGCGCCATCAGCCGCGGAAAGTGGCTGTCCTACGGAGCATTTTCCTTTTCCCGGAATGATTTACGAGCGCGACTTTAATTCTCGCTGCAATGGTGCGGCAATAGAGGAATTTTAGATTGACATCCCCGACCAAGTCTTTTACCTTGAACACCAGGTATATTTCGCCGGTAAGCTGGGACTGAATGGTACAAGTGGTTTTCATTCGCGAGGGGAGGAAAGGGTCATGAGGGCAAAAAGACCCCACAGCCTGGGGGCGATTGCCAGAATAGCGCCAATATTCTTGGGTTTGCTCTTGATAGCGGCGCTGGCAAATGCTGATATCAACTCTGACATCGCCAGCGGCGTGTCTCCCGAGCAGGCACTGCAGAACGCCATCACGGCGGGTATGCCCCCTGAGCAGGCGATCCAGCAGATCACTCAGGCCGCCATCCAGAACGCGGTGGCCACCGGGCAAAATCCAGGGACCGCGGCCCAAAACGTGGCCCAGTCGCTTACCACGGCGGCGGTCAACCAAGGCATCTCGCCCCAGGCCGTCGGCCAGGCGATTGCCCAGGGCGCGGTTCAGGGCAGCGCCGCCACAGGGCTCAACTCCAGCCAAATATTGCAGTCGGCGACCGCTGGCGCCACCATCGGCGTGGCCGCCACCGGCGGCAACGTGAATAACGCCGCGGCCGCTCTGGCCCAGGGCGCCGCCAACGGCGCCGTCCTCGGCGCGGCCCAGACCGGCCAAGACCCCAGCCAGATGGCCAACTCGGCCACGGCCGGCGTCATCAACGGCGGCGCCACGGTCGGCATCACCAACACCCAGAACATCATCAGCAGCGCCAACACCGGCGCCCAGCAGGGCGCGCAGCAGACCGGCACCACGGTGACCGTCAACCAGACCACTGTCAACGCGGTGCCCACGGTGACCGTGGCCCCGACCACGGCGACCACCGCCACCACGGCCACCAGCGCCACCAGCGCCACCTCGGATACCTCGGCCACCTCGGCCACCACTGAGACCTCCGGCACTACGGCGACCACCGGCACCACCGCAACCACGGCCACTACGCAGACGACGATCACCACGATCACCACGGTCACCACCGTGACCACGATCACCACCGTGACCACTCAGACCACGGTGACGAGCAGCTCCACCACCACCACGGTCGCGAGCCCCAGCGCCCGCTTGCACCTGGATGCGGCTGGGCCACTCAGCTAGCCAGGGCGACGGGTTGGTAAGAGGTTATTTGGTAAAAGTTAACGATGGGAATCCTGATGAGAGGGGCTGGGCAAATGAGGAGACACGCGGCAGCGCACAAAGGGTTAATCGTCTTGGTCGCCTTGATGGCGGTTGTGGCCTTGGCCGGCACCAGTTGGGCAGCTGGCCAGCTTTCCGCTGGGCCGCTCAAGGTCCGTGGCGAGGTGATGGCCAGTTGGAGCAACGAGTCCAACATCTTCAAGACCGAGACCAACGAAACTTCTGACAACATCTACAAAATCGAGCCAACTCTGGGCTTGCGTCACGACCTGACCAGCACCAGTTACTACTCGTTGGAATATCAGGGCATCTTCGCTTGGTACGCCGATAACAAGGACAACGACTGGACCAGCCACCTGCTGAACTTCAACTCCTTCTTCGGCAGCAAGCAGGGTCCCTACGTCAAGTTGTCCGACGTGTACATCAACACCGAGGACCCCTTCGGCAGCCAGAACCTCTACCGCGAGGGCCAGAAGACCAAGCGCTGGATTAACCAGTTCAAGGTGGCCCCCGGCTACCAGTTCGGCGAGCTGGCCAAGGCCGAGGTCTTCTACGAGAACATGTACACCAAGTACGACCTGACCCGGGACGCGTCCCAGAACCAGAACGAGAACCGCTTAGGCGCGACCTACTACCACAAGTTCTGGCCCAAGACTTCGGCCCTGGTGCAGTACCGCTACGTGACCCGCGACTATTATGACCAGCCGTCCAGCCAGGCAGAAAACTTCGTCCGCAACGATGCGTTCGTGGGTTTGGCCTGGGATGCTTCGGCAAAGCTCAATGGAGAGATCAAGATTGGCTACTCTTGGCAGACTTATGACAACGATCTTAACCCCGCTGGCCAGGCCTATGAGAAGAAGGATGGTTTTGCGGTGGAAGGCGACTTGGCCTACCAGGTTAGCGCGAATGTGAGCTTGATGCTTCGGTTGATGCGGGCCATCCAAGAGTCCACCGTGGCCAACAGCAACTACTACATCGACACCAATGCCACCCTGGGTGTGCGTTGGCAGATCGTCAACAACCTGAGTCTGTTGGCTTCCGGCACTATCGGCCAGAACGACTACAACTCCCTGGACAGCTCGCCCTCCCGGGATGACAAGGTCTACAAGGCCGAGTTGGGTGCAGAGTACTCCTTCCTGCGCTACCTCTTTGTGAGGGCCGGTTATCGCCTGGACAAGAAGGACTCCAACGTCACTAACTCCAGCTACACCGATAACATTTACTATGTCGGTTTGGGCGGGCGTTTCTAGAAACGAAGTTTTCTGAACCTAGTTTTAAGGTCCACCGGGTTCATAACACTATGAATCCGGTGGGCCTTAATATTTAATGCTATCACTTAGTAATCGGCTGTACAGGATTTCGAAATGTGCTTTTTATAAGGTGTAAAGGTAGGACTGTAGGGCAAGGTCGAGCGCTGCCATCGAACCGAGACAGAGGGAGCACCAGATGCAGTCTTTAAAGGCTCTGAATACATACAATGAGAATGAGCTATCGGTATAAATTAGCCATATGTGTTTGTGTGAATATTTATATGATACCGAAGCATATAAATGGACTGTAAATATTATCATTATTAATAGAGTGCAGGAAAAAATAATAATGGGCAGGCAATTAAACTTGGGGAAATAATACAATGAGCCTAGATCAACCTTTGGTAAGCATTGGTATGCCCGTGAGGAATTGTCAGCTTACGGTGAAGATGTCAATTGACTCCATAATAATGCAAACATATGATAACTGGGAGCTAATAATAATTAATGATGGCTCTACGGATAATACATTTGATATTATAAAAAGTTATAATGATGATCGCATTAAAATATATTCAAGCGAAAGATCGTATGGATTGCCATATCAATTAAATAGAGCGATTATCGCAAGCGCTGGAAAATACTTTGCACGAATGGACGGAGATGATATTTCATACCCCAATAGATTGGAAATGCAAATCAAATTTATGGAACGCAATTGTGGGATAGATTTGGTTGGATCATCAATATTAGTTTTTAATTCCAACGGAATGTCCTTGGGAAAGCGAGTTATGCCTATAACTCATAGCGTGATATGTCGCAGCCCGTATTCAGGCTTCCCAATAGCGCATCCTACATTTCTAGGCCGGTTAGACTGGTTTAAAAAATATTACTACCGAATTGGCGCTGTTAGGTGCGAAGATCAAGATCTATTACTCAGGTCCTTTAGGGATAGCAAGTTTGCAAATGTTGACATGATATTGCTCGGATACAGGGAAGACCGAATTGATATTTCAAAAACCTATATTGGAAGAAAGAGTTGGGTCAAATCCGTAAATAAAGATAAATCAATATGTGGTAAAAGGGGCTTGCCAATAATGACGGCAGCAGAGCAATTATGCAAATTGACAGTGGACTATTTGGCAGTAAAAACAAATTTGAATTACTTTTTATTGCGGAATAGAGCCACAAAAGTATTAAATAACGAAAGAGATGAATGGGCAAATATTTGGAAGCAAGTGAATTGCCTTGGGCGAGGTTAAATTATTCACCACATGACTATCTAAATTAAATAAGTTGAAAAAGAGACGGCAATATCAGTTCAAAAAATAGGACCAGAAAGACTGCGGTGGCGCAGACGTGCTAGGGTACTTACGCTATTTAAGGAGCCCCCGGTTTCTTTGGACACGGAATTGGGATAACTGGCCCTTGCGCCTATCCGCGTGACTGAAGTTCCCCCGATCTTGTGGACACCTTGAAAGGGTCGGATAATGGCCCAGGAGGTGTTCCATGGGAGATCGTCGTCGGAGTTTCAGCCGGGAGTTCAAGTTGGAGGCGGGTCAGCTGATGACGGAGGGGGGCTGAGCGTATCCCAGGCTGCGCGGGAACTGGGGATCAGGGAAAGTGTTTTTGGTCGGTGGAAAAAGCAGCTGGCCGAAGACCCTGAGGAAGCCTTCCCCGGCAAGGGTCGCCTGAAGTCCCAGGACGAGGAATTACGGCGATTGAGGCGAGAAAACGAGATATTGCGCCAGGAGCGCGACATCCTAAAAAAAGCCGTGGGCATCTTTTCGCGGGTGGGGCCTGTCAGATTTTTTGTGTAGGAGGCGTTTGTCTCCTTGACGTCATGGACCATGCTGGGCTACCACGCCCTTGAAGCGTTCGGGATACATAATGGCGAATTGGTTCATGGCGGCGCGCCACTCCCTGGCCGGCCGGCTCCAGTCGGCGGTGATGTTTCGCAGGGCCAGCCACATCAGCTTGGCGGCCGCCTCGTCGCTGGGGGAATGCCCCCGCGTCTTGATGGCTTTGCGCAGCCGCATGTGCAGGCTCTCGATGGCGTTGGTGGTGTAGATGATCCGCCGGATATCAGGCGGGAAGGCGAAAAATGGCGTGACCCTCTCCCAGGCCCTGCGCCAGGCCGCCGCTATCATGGGATGTTTGGCGCCCCAAGGACCCTGCTCGAAGTCATCCAGGCCAGATGTGGCCGCCTGCTCACTGGCGGCGGCGTAGATGGGGCGCAAGGCCGCCGCCACCGCTTTCCTGTCCTTCCAGCTGACAAAGGCCAAGGAGTTACGTATCAGGTGCACGATGCAAGGTCTGCACCGTGGTGGCCGGGAAGACCGTCTCGATGGCCTCTGGGAAGCCCTTGAGCCCATCCACCACTGCGATGGTTAGAGTCCAAAGGCGTGGTGTATGAGGTAGCCCCCGTGATGGGAGTTGAGAATAAAGACCATCGCGGCCATCCCCGGTTTGGCTTATCAGACCGACGGGAACCGGTAAAGAGGGGCGGCGATGGTCAGGGACAGGCTCGAGGGGTTGGCGTGGCTCAAGCAGGCAGCCTGAGACCGCGGACGTGGACCGGCGGCGGGTGATGGTGCGGGCCATGGCCGATACGCTCACGGAAGCCGAGGCGGTCAGCCTTGGCTGAGCAGCGTACGGCCGGAGCGGTCCAGAGCGGGTGAATCGGCGCCATCAGGCAGCGCTGCCGCGAGGGCGGCCAAGGTGCTGGCCGAGGCGGCCCAGGCATCCTGGCCTTCACCGCCGCCCCGATTACATCCGGCGGCAGGCGTGGTCCCACAACCCCCAGGAGCGGCCGAACCGCCAGGCAAGAAAAAACAGCGCCCGTCCCTGGACCGGGGACGGGCGTTTTAGTGCTGGCGGCCGGCGGTCGGCGGCCGGGGCCAGGTTCAGGTGCGGGCCGGCGCGCCAGCGGCTTTCTTGGGCTTGGCCGGCGCGGCCTTGGGCAGGCTGGGCGAGAGGTAATTGGCCAAAAAGCTGGAGCGGGGCCGGTTTTCGTCCAGGCCCAGCTCGGCCGGCGGGATGCCCAGGGCCAGGCCCAGCAGTTGGGGATAGAGCGCCACGCCGCGCAGTTGGTTGGCGCTGTCAGGCCAGAGCTGCTTGAAAGCCCACTTGATCTGGAGCAGGGTGTGGGGGCAGTCCACGTTGAGCACGTCGGCCCCGGCCCGCTGGCACTCGGCAAAGCGCTGGCCGATCACGGCCAGGGACAACTCTTCGTTGCGCTCGCGCAGGGGCGCGCCGCAGCACTTGAGCTTGCCGTCCCAGGCCAAGGCCTGGGCCCCGGTCAGCTCCAGCAGATCCTCGATCAGGGTGGGGTGGTAGGGGTTGGGGTCGAAGCCGGTGATGCGGCTGGGGCGCAGGGCGTGGCAGCCGTAGAGGGTGGCCACCTTGAGGCCTTGCAGGCTGCGGCTCAGGGCCTTGGTGATGGCCTCCTTGCCGATGTCGTCGTGCAGCACGGTCTGCAGGTGCTTCACCTTGGCCCGGCCGTGGTAGGTCAGGCCCTCGCGCTCCAGGTCCTTTTGCACCTCGCGCAGCAGCTCGGGCTGGGTGGCCAGGAACTCCTGGGCCCGGCGCAGGCTGCCCAGGCAGCACTTGCACAGGGTCAGCAGGTCCAGGCCCTTGGACTCGGCCAGGGCCAGGTTGCGCGCGGCGGCCAGCAGATAGGTGTGGAAGTGCTGATGGCGCATGGGGTAGCCGCAGCAGTTGAACTCCATATCCGTCACGCCGACTTCCAGCCGCTTCAGCACCAGGCGGCTGGCCTTTTCGTATTGGGGGGCCAGGCTCGGGATCTGGCAGCCCAGGAACATGGCATAAGGCATCTTAAGACTCCTGCACGCCAGCGGCCTTGGCGGCCTCGTTACGCAGCTCGTAGAAAATATCGGTGACCTGAATGTTGTTGGGGCAGGACTCCTGGCACTGGTAGCAGGTCAGGCAGTTCCACACCATGCGCGCCCCGGTGGCTTCCTCGAACAGCCCCAGCTTCAGGGCGTAGATGACCTGGTGGGGCAGCAGATCCAGCTCCTGCCTGGGGTCGGTGGACATGAAGACCAGCGGGCAGGCGTTGGTGCACTGCTGGCAGGTGTAGCACTCGGCAAAAGCGTCGATCTGGCCGGCCAGCCCCGGCTGTTGGGGAGCCTCGCGCCTGGCCGCCAGCTTCACCGCCTTCTGGCGGCTGGGCTGGGCGGCCCGCATGGCCTGGCGGGCCGCCACCCCCACCGGGTTGTCAAAGCCGGCGTTGGCGAGGTTGCGCTTCAGGGCCACCCAGAGGTCGTTGAGGTTGATGCCCAGGGGGCAGAGCCGGGTGCAGCGGTAGCAGTCGGTGCACACGTAGGCGCCCTCTGTGATCTGGGCCAGGTGGGCGCTGGCGCCGTTGTGGCCGTGGACCATCTCGCCCAACGCGCTTAGCTTCTCCGAGGGCAGGATGTTCTGGTTGTGCAGGCGGTGCAGGCTCACGGCCACCGAGCAGTGCACCGTGCAGGTGCCGCAGTGGGAGCAGGCGTCCATCTCCAGGGCGCGCAGGGCGGCCCGCGCCGCCGGCCGCATGGTCTGGCGGTCCACCACGGCGTTGGTGGCCAGGAGCAGCGGGCCGCTGAGCATGTGCAAAAACTTGGTGAAGGGCAGCAGGGCCACGCCCACGAACAGGGTGAGGAAGTGCAGGTGGTAGAGCACATCCACCCCGCCGGAGCGGTCCAGGACCAGGGCCGCCGGCCGCAGGGCCACGGAAAGGGCGTAGGAGGCGAAGGCGTGCTGGGCCGGGGCGTGGCAACTGACGCAGCTATCCTCGTTGAGCTGCCGGCCCTGGGCCAGCACCTGGGGATCAAGGCTGGTCTGGCCGGCCGGGAAGACCACGCCGTAGCGGTCGGCCCAGACCGAGCGCAAGGCCAGCAGCTCCTCGGGCTTGTCCAGCATGGCGTACTCGGTCTGCATCTGCTCGAAGGCGGAGGTCGAGGTGATCTTCAGGGCCTGCAGGGCGAAGCCGGACACCAGCACCACGGCCAGGAAGACGATGGCGATACGGTCCGTGGCCCTGGTGGTCATGCGCAGGCCGGGTACCCTGAGCCGCCGGTAGATCATCAGGCCCACGCCCAGCATGACCACCACGCCGAAGAGATCGCGCAGGAAGAGCCAGGGCTCCACGGTGGGGTAGTAGTTGCCGAACAGGGCCTCGGTGAGCCAGCCCATGGCGTGGAACAGAGCCAGCCAGGTGAAGCCGGCAAAGATGCAGATGTGGGCCAGCCAGGCGGCGTAGCTGTGGGCCAGGGAGCGCCGCTGCAGGAAGCCGTCCAGCAGCAGGGCCTTGAGCAGGGTCCACACCCGCCGGCTGGCGATCACCCCACCCATCTCGGCCAGGGTGTCCTTTAGCCGTTGGCCGGGGGAGTATTGCTCGTCGTCCTTGTCGATGGAAACGGTGAGCCACGACCAGATTTTGAAGACCAGACCGGCCGCGCATATGGCCAGGGAGAGATAAAGGCTTATGGAGAAAAACATATTGCCAACGCCTTCCAATGCCGCCGCCAGGCGGTTGCCAGTATTTGGATGGTGCAGAACGTAAAGAGCAACCGGTTCAGGCCCGGGCGCTGGCCATGGGCAGGGCCCTTACGGACGCCGCCGCCCTGGGGCCGGGTGGCCTGCGCCGGCGATTGGCCAGTTTGCTGGGGCGCTGGGTCGGTGGTTCAGGGAGAGGTCCGCTCGGTTGGCACGCCTGGCGTCTCCGGGGCCAGGACGGCGGGGGGATGGGAGCCCCCCCAGGCGCGAGGGCGGACTTCGTGTGAATTGGTATGTTTTGCCGGCATGATAGCGGGGAGAGAGTTATTGGGGCTGAATGGTATGGCATGATCGATCCTATCCGCGGGCAAGTTGTGTTTACATGTTGGCGTCGTCGGCGGTCGTTGCGGCCGGACCTGGCTGCGGCTCCCTCTCCCAGCAGTCGGTGCAGCTCACGGTGGGGCAATGAGGCGGGAAACGCTCCATGTCCCTGTGCGCGCCAGCCTGCGGGGCTTGCACAGACAACCGCATGCCAAAATTCTTTGCACAATAATTGCCGGCTGTCTATACCTATTTATGGCATCGTGAAAAATGTTGCATAAGGATTATATGGTCAGGGTTAATAATATATTAAATAGTTGAAATATGAGGCTGGGGGATGGCCGCGGCCGGCCGGCCGGACCCCTCCCGCGCGACGTGGCCGGGGCGCTTTCAGGACGCAGTCGCGGCGGGCTGGCTCTCGGGCCAGCGCCTACGGCCTGTTAACACTATCCGTTTGCTAGCCAAATAAGAATGGGGGCCGGTAGCAGGCTTGGCCCCCGGCGGTCAAGGGTTTCACGAGCTGGCCAGGCCAGCCCTTGACCGCCGGGGGCTCAAGCCTGCTCTCATTGTGTCAGCACG
>JAZDHW010000159.1:0-10314 GCA_043805555.1 Pseudomonadota bacterium | reverse complement strand
CGCCCTGGGCGCCCAGCCCGGCGGCCCGCCGGCGGTGGAGGTCGCCCCGGAGCAGGCGGCCTACGTCATCTTCACCAGCGGCACCACCGGCCAGCCCAAGGCGGTGGTCAACCTGCACCACAGCCTGACCAACCTGGCCCGGGCCATCGACCGGGTGGTCTTCGCGCAGATGCAGCCCGAGGCCGGGCTCAGGATTTCCTGCAACGCCAGCTTCGCCTTCGACGCCTCGGTTCACCAGATCTTCACCGGCCTGCTCAACGGCCACGCGGTGTGCATCGCCGGGGCCGAGACCCGGCGCGAGCCCGCCCGGCTGCACGCCTTCGTGGAGGCCCAGCGCCTGGACCTGGTGGAGACCACGCCCAGCTTCATGGCCCTTCTGGTGGACTATTGGCGCGAGCAGGGCCTGGCCACCAGCGCCCGCACCTGCATCCTGGGCGGCGAGGTCCTTTCGGCCGAGCTGGTGCGCGCCTTTTTCGCGCTGCCCGGCCACGCGGATGTGCGCCTGATCAACGCATACGGCCCCACCGAGTGCTGCGTGGCGGTGAGCCACTACGACCTGACCGCGCGCAACTGGCAGGAGTTTATGCCCCCGCCCATCGGCCGGCCCATCCCTGGGGTGCGGGTGGATATCCACGACCAGGCCGGCCGGCCCCTGCCCGAGGGCGTGCCGGGCCAGATCGTCATCGGCGGCGAGGGCGTGGGCCGGGGCTACCTGGGCGACGCCGAGCTGACCGCGCGGCGCTTCAGCCACGACGCCCGGACCGGGCGCTGGTATCAGAGCGGCGACCTGGGGCGCTGGCTGCCCGGCGGGCTGTTGCAGTTCATGGGGCGCGAGGACCGCCAGGTGAAGATCAGGGGCAACCGCATCGAGCTGGCCGAGGTGGAGGCGGCCATCAGCGCCCATCCCCTGGTGAAGCGGGTGGCGGTGGCGGCCATCGACCCCTTTGGGGACGGCAACCGCCTGCTGGCCGCCTATGTGGTGCCCCGGCCGGGCTTCGACCCGGCCGCGCTCAAGGCCGAGCTGGACGCCAGCCAGCCCTCCTACCTGGTGCCCTCCTGGCTGCTGGCCGTGGACGAGATTCCCCTGACCCCCAACGGCAAGGTGGACGAGGCCCGCCTGCCCCGGCCGGCCGAGGCCGCCGCCCAGCGCCCGCCGGCCCGCCCCCTGGCCGGCGAGACCGAGCAGCGCCTGGCCGCCATCTGGTCCACGGTGCTGCAGGTGCGGGTGGACGACGCCGATGCGGACTTTTTCAGCCTGGGCGGCCACAGCGTGCTGGCCGTGCGCCTCTTGGCCGAGGTGGAGCGCGCCTTCGGCCTGCGCCTGCCCCTGGCCGAGCTGTTCACCTGCCCCAGCGTGGCCAGGCTGGCGGCGCGCATCCAGGCCGGCCAGCGCGGAGGGGCCTGGTCGCCCCTGGTGCCGGTGAACACCGCCGGCTCCCAGGCGCCCATGCTCTGCTTCCACCCGGTGGGCGGCAACGTGATCTGCTACCAGGATCTGGCCCAGCGCCTGGGACCGGACCAGCCGGTGTACATGGTGCAGTCCCTGGGCCTGGAAGAGGGCCACGGCCTGCTGCCCAGCGTGGAGGACATGGCCGCGGCCTATCTGCGCGCCATCCGGGCCGGCCTGCCCGAAGGCCCCCTGGTTTTCGCCGGCTGGAGCTTCGGCGGCCTGCTGGCCTGGGAGGCGGCCCGGCAGTGGCGCAAGGCCGGCGGCCAGGTGCGGGCGGTGCTGCTCTTCGACGCCGTGGCCGTGCCCGACTCGGTGCGGGAACTTTTGCGCAAGGACGAGGCCGACTACCTGGCCACGCTGTTCCACGAGATAGGCGTGGTGGACGCCGACGAGTTGCGCCGGCTGGGGCCGGAGGAGCGCCTGGATTGCCTGCTGCGGGCGGGCCGGGCCGGCAACCTCCTGCCCGATGGCACGGACCGCGACGGCATGCGGCGGCTGTTGGGGGTGTTCCAGAACAACGCCCTGGCCGCGGTGCGCTACAAGGCCCAGCCCCAGGCGGAGCGCGTGCTGCTGGTGCGGCCGAAGGTGGCCACCAAGGCCACGCCGGGCCTGCCCGGCGACGACACCAACGGCTGGGGCGACCTGGCCGGCGCGGGGCTGGAGCTGTGCTGGATGGAGGGCAACCACAACCAGATGCTCCTGGCGCCGCACATCGACGAGCTGGTGGACCACCTGCGCCGCCACCTGGACGCCTTGGCCTGAACCCGGGCCTGGTCGCCTAGGTGTGTGTCGGAGAAAGCCATCCATGGCTTTCTCCTCTTGGAACTTGCCAAAAGTGATTTTTGGCAAGTTCTCGGAATGGCGCCGAAAATTAATATGGCGCCATTCCGGGCGGGCCGTCCATGGCCCGCTCGGAAGCCTGTCGAAGGATTACTCCGACAGGCTCCTAGCGCTGGCCGGATTCGAGCCACAAGGCCCGTTTGAGCGCGTCGGCCGCGTCCTTGGCTCCCGGAGCCAGGCTGGCGTGCTTGCGATAGGCCTGCACCGCCCGCTCGATGTCGCCCGCCTGTTCGAAGGCCACGGCGGCGTTCTTGTAGGCCACTGCAAAGCGCGGGTCGGCCTCAACCGCCTTCAGGTAGGCCTCCAAGGCCTGGTCCAACTGGCCCTGCTTGCGCAGGACCAGGCCCAGGTTATTCCAGGCGGCCGGGTTCTTGGGATCGGCCAGGGTGGCCTGGGCAAAGGCCTGGCCGGCCTCGCGCAGCTTGCCTTGCTTGGCCAGGGCCAGGCCCTGCTTGATGAACCGCTGGGCGTCCCGGGGCGAAGGCCGGGCCGGGGCCGCGGGCGGCGGCGCGGTGGGCGGGGCCATTCCCGAGCCGGGCAGTTGCGGGGTGACGCCGGCCGGCGGCGGCACGGCCGGAGCCGGCGTGGTGGTGGTGGTTGGCGGCGCCGGGCGCGGGGCCTGGGCCGGCTGGCCATAGGGCGAGGGCTCCGGCGCCGGGGCCAGCGTGGTGCTGGTGGGCGCGGCCGGCGGGGCGGTGGCCGGTGACAGGGTGGTTGAAGGAGTGGTGGCCGGCGGGGCCTGGCCATAGGGCGAGGGCAGGCTGGCCGGCTGGCCGGGCCCGGCCGCGGGTGCGGCCAGGGGGGCCAGCCCGGTCAGACAGGCGGCCAAGGCCAGGGCGGCCAGGCTGCGGCCCACCCAGGCGAGGGCGCTGTTCGGGTTGCCATTGGGAGGTGTCACCGGCTTGCTCCTATTTCTGAAGGCGGCCTGGGGCTGACCGCGCGGGTTAACCTAGAATTTCTCGTCCGCCTACGGTCCGGGCGCGGCGGACCTAGCGGCCCAGGCTGATCATGAGCCGGCCCAGGGTGGAGCCCAGCCAATACTCGCTGAGCCCGCTGACCAGGTCGTTGGGGTCCTGGGACACGGCGGCCAGGCCCTCGGCCATGCGGTAGTGGAAGATGGGCATCACCGGCTGGTAGCCCTGGGCCTGGATGGTCAGGATCGTCTGGCGCAGGCGGTTGCGGCTGCTGGCCTGCATGGCGGCCAAGGCCTGCGGCCGCTGGATGGCCCCCACCCGGCCGAACTTGTCCGGCACCGCGCCCAGGCTGTAGTACTTGGCCACCACCAGGCCCGAGAGCGCGAAGGAGGCCGTGGCCCCGCCCAGCACCGCCGCGGCCTGGTTCACCTCCGGCTCCACCCGCCGCAGCAGCACCGGCACCGCCTGGTAGCAGAGGTTGGCCAACTGGTATTGCGAGTCCTGGGCCAGCAGCTTGAACTTCAGGGCGTTGGGGTCCACGCCGGCCTCTTGGGCGGCGGGTTCGATGATGGCCCGGTCGATGTAGCCCAGGTTGGCGCCGGCGGCCAGGTGCATGCCCTTGGCCCATTCCACCAGGGCGCCCGGATCCTTGAGCGGCCGGCCGGGATGGCCCATGCCCATGAGCAGCAGGTCGTCCACGAAGTAGAACAGGTTGCGGGCCATGGCCTCGCCCAGGGTGATGTTCTCCACGATCTGCAGCAGGGGCGCTTCCTTGGTGAGCTGGCCCAGGTTTTTTAACATCTTCTCGGTGTAGAGCAGGGTGCCCAGGGCGGCGTCATAGTAGGCGTAGCCCTCGGCAAGGGCCATGAGGTCGTTGAGGTTCCGGGGCTTCTGCTGGTTGAGCTTGTTCTGGAAGCTGTCCAGGAAAGCCGGCTTGATAAGGTAGCCCTTGAAGACCTTCATCATCTCCTGCTCGCCGCCACGCTCCAGGCCCAGATAGAGATAGCTCAGGTGCGCGCCGGCGTCCGCCCCCACGGCGGCCAGGAACATCAGGGGCATGGCCGCGCAGAGGTTGCCCTGCTGCCGGGCGGCGGCGGCCCGGCCGTGCATCATCTGGGCGGTCTTCCAGGAGAAGTCCAGACGGGGGTGGTACTTGGCCGGCATCTGCGGCGCGGTCTGGCGCATGCGGCCGGTGGCCTCGTTGAACTTGGCCTCCCAGCGGGCGCAGGACCGCTCCAGGGCCTGGCGGACCTTTTCCGGCATGGCCAGGTCGCGGCCGTCGTCGGGCAGGTTGGCCAGGTTCTGGCCGCTCAGGTTGCGGTAGGCGGCCTCCACGTCGGCCACCTCCACCACCTCCACGCCCAGTTCGCGGCCGCGGGCCAGCAGATCCTTGACGCTGCCGTCATTCTGCTTTTCCATGCGCGAGCCGGCCGGGATGAGCACCTTCTTGATGCCCTTCTCCTGGGCCCCGGCCAGCTTGTAATAGATGCCGCTCACCGGGCCGATGGAGCCGTCGGGGTTGATGGTGCCGGTCATGGTGACCGAGGGCAGCATCTGCCGGCCCTGCATGGCCGAGATCAGGGTGGCGGTCATCAGGCCGCCGGCCGAGGGGCCGTCGATGAGGCCGGGCACGTCGAAGGAGATGCGCCAGTGCGAAAGCGGCTCGGCGCTTTCCAGGGCGGCCACCACCGCCGCCATCCAGCCGGCCGCCCGCCACTGGGCGCCCACCCCGAAGAACTCTGATTCGAAGAAGCCCAGGCGCACTCCCTGGCCGCCGGAGGGCTCCACCTGCACCTGCATGGGCCGCGCCTCGCCGATCTGCTTGCCGTCGGCCAGGTTGGCGTAGAACAAAGGGTGGACTTGGCGGAGCTGCGGCGCGGGGCCGGCCGCCAACGCCGCCGCCGGGGCGGCCATGGCCGTGGCCAGGAGCAGGCAGAGCCAGGGCCACGGACGCGGCGCGAGCCGGCGGGCGGCGCGGGATCGGCAATCAGGATAGGCCATGCTTTATCCTCGGGTGGAGGCGGCCGACTGGACAGCCGCTTTGTGCTATCATTCGCCCGGGTCCCCTCTCCGGCGCGATCACGCCCGCGGGGAGCCCGGGGCTGACCTTGAAACCGGGAGCCTGGACATGTCCATTGCCAAGTTCATCCTGGCCGGCCTGCTGGCCCTGGCCCTGTGCGGGACGGCCGCGGCGGCCGACCAACTGCAAAGCCCCTACGGCAACCAGACCTTGCCGGCGCCCAGCTCGCCCTATCCGGACCAGGGCTCCTCGCCCTATGGCGGCGGCTCCGGCCAGGCCCCCCCGCGACCGGCCTATCCGCCGGCCCAGCAGCCGTCCAATCCCCCGGCCGGCGGCTACCCCCAGCAGCCTCCGGCCCAGCCCCAGCCGGCCCAGCCCCAGCCCGCGGGCGGGCCGACCCTGGTGGACGTCCTCGGCAACTTCCGCCTGGGCCTGCCCCAGGGCGCGGTGGCCGGCGGGGCCACCTATAACTTCGCCCTGCCCGGCCAGCAGGCCCAGGTCACCATCATGTCCCTGGCCTCGCCCCAGGCCTTCGCGGCCCAGCAGCAGAACTTCCCCAGCCTGTTGGCCCAGATGGGCGGGCGGATCACCGAACAGCGCCAGATCAACCTCGCCGGCCGGCCGGCCGAGCTGGTGGTGGCGGTGGTCAACAACCCCCAGTACAACGCCCAGATGGTGGCCTACAACGTCTTCGTGGCCTCGGCCAATCTCTGGCTCCAGGTCACCGGCGCGGCCGCCAACCAGGCGCAGGTGCAGCAGGCCGCCAGCCAGTTGCTCCAGGCCCTCACCCTGCGCTAGGCCCAGGCCTGGCCCTGGCCGGCCAAGCCGGCCAGGCCGGTTCGCGGCCCAGCAGGGCCTGGACGGTGCTCACCTCCACCGCCGGGCAGTCGATCAGCTCCAGCCCGGCCCGCTGACAGATGGCCTGGATGTGCCCGGCCAGGCCGGGCAGGGCGCCCTGGGCCAGGATCACCGGCCCCTCGTCGGTCTCCAGGGAATACAAGGCGCAAATCAGCAAGGTCAGGCCGTTGGCCGAGCCGGTCCGGCCGGTGTGGTAGCGTTGCTGGCGGCGGCGCACGGCCTTGATCTCGCCCCAGGCCAGGCGGCGCAGGCGCACGGGCGGGCAGGGGAAGCCCCGCCAGGCGGGGGCGGTCACCGCGATGCCGCCGTCGGCGATCACCAGGCGCAGGCGCAATAGCGTCCAGCCGTGCAGCAGGCAGACCGCCGCGGCCAAGAGCGCCGGCAGGCCCATGAGCACGAAGCCCGGCACCGGGCTGGTCAGGGTGAAGGGCAGGGCGGCGGTCAGACCCAGGCAGGCCAGCCCCAGGACCAGCAGGCAGCCCGCCCAGATCCGGCTGCCGCGCACGTCAACCGCCTCGGCCGGCGACCCCGTTCTCAGTCCAGCACCGTCATGCGCTCCAGCCAGTGGTTGGGCGAATTCGGCCGGGTGTCGGTCTGGGTGCCCACTACCTGGTTGTCGGGGCCGCGCCAATAGTAGTTGCTGCCGCCGGGCACCTCAAACTTCTGGCCGGTGTTGGGGTCCTCCACCAGCACCGTGCCCCGGATGGCCCCGCGGTCGAATTTCTCGTGGGCCCGGTCCTGCACCTGCTGCCGGTAGTTGAATGTCTCCCGGATGATGCTGGTGATCTGCTGGTTGGTCTGGGTGACGATATTGCTGACCTGGCCCGCGGTCTGGGCCTGGCGGGTCAGCCAGCCCGAATCGATCTGGAAGCTTTGCACCATGGCGTTGAGCACGGCGGCGGCCTGGGCCTCCTGGTCCGGACGGGCCAGATAGCCGTAGAGGACTTCCACGTGCCAGGTGCCCATCCCCTGATAGCCGGGCATCTCCACCCGATAGGTCTGCACGAAGGCATAGCCGTTGCGAGGGCCCTGCCCGGTTTGGGCGGCGAAGGTGGCCTCGCCGGTGTCCACCACGATGCTCAGGCCGCCGATGCGGTGCGCGGACTGCGCGCGGCGGGCCACTTCGGGCAGGGGACGGGCCTGGACCTGGCTGATCGGCCCCACCTTGCGCGGCAGGTAATAGGCAGTGGCGAACTGGATGCCCGGCAGGTAGCGCAGGACCAGCTGCTGGAGGCCATAGCCGGGGCTGTACTGGCTGCCCTCCGGGAAGCCGGACATGGCCAGGGCCTGGTTGGCGAGGGCCATGGGCGGGATATCCGCGTCGCCCAGGCGCACCATGATGCCGCCGTCGGGGCTTTCCGCCACCACTTCAGGGCGCACGTCCACGGCATGGAGGCGCTTGAGGCCGCCCTTCACCCGCCAGCCCCGGGGGACCAGGCAGGAGAAAGCGCGCTCGTTGGGGTCGTTGAAGGCGACCATGGCCGGCAGGTTGGCCGGCCCCGGCCCGCCCGACCCGCCCGGCCCGGCCGGGCCCGGCTGGGCGGCGTAGAGGAAATGCTTGAGCACCGCCATGGCCTGGCCGCGCTGACGGGGCCAGGCGTCTTTGGTGGCGGCGGCGGCGTAGAACATGGCCTGGTCGCCCTGCTTGTAGACCATGGCCATGGCCTTGTAGGGCCGCCCGTCGACCTGGTAGTCGATCTGGGCCTCGGCCACCTCGGGCTGGGCCGAAAGCTGGCGGCTCTGCACCCCGCGCACCGCGGGGAAGATCTGGGGCAGCACCTGGCCGATGTTCTGCAACACGGTCTCGCCCCGGCCCGGAATGGTCATGGGCTGGGCCATGGCCAGGGCCTCGGCCCCGCCGCCGGAGCCGGGCAGCAGGGCCAGGAAGGCCCCGCCGCCGGCCTGGTCGACCCGCCAGCCCTGGGGGGTGAAGACCACTAGGCCGTCCTGGCCGCGGTGGACCTGCCAGCCGGAGGGCACCGCATAGCGGGACTCGGCGGCGGCCAAGGCGGCGGAGCAGGCGAGGGCCAGGATCACGGCCAGACAGGCCAGGCGGCGCGCGGGCATGGTGCAATCTCCCGGTTTAGGTGCCGCCGCTCGGGGCGGCGGTCGGGCCAGGGGCGGCCGGAAACGGTGGAGGAATATTTTAGTTCCGCAGAGCGGGCGCGCCCACTCTAATTATCGGGTTTTTCCGGGCGCAACTTAAGTCCGGAGGCTCGGCGGCCGATAAATGGATTTAGGGGCCGGCGGCGGCGCGCCGTTTAGGCCAGGTGTGATAACTCGCTAAAGGATATTGATTATTGACCGCGGGGCGCTATGGTGGTACCTGTATGGTGCGATTGCGCCAGGGCCGCCGGCCGGCCATGGGCCGCGGCGCGTCAGCCAGACCAGCAACCGGGTAATGGGGTGGACGAGAAAAATGCCTAGCAGAAAAGACTTGGGTTATTTGGTGGTGATGGTGATGATCTGCGCCCTGGCCTTGACGGCCTCCCCGGCCGCCGCGGGCCGGCCCGTGAACCTGCTGGACCAGGCCGACGGCATCGGCGGCGTGTCCTACGCGGTCGACGGCGGCAGCGTGGGCTGGGCCCTGGACGACACCGACGGCTACCAGTTCATCTGCTCCTCCATCGGCGACAGCCTGACCGAGAACTCCAACCCGCAAGGCACCTTCTACTCGCGGCTCAACGACCCCGGCTACATCTACCGCAGCATCCCCGGCTACACCCAGGTCTACAAACACGGCCTGCCCGGCGGCACCACCGCCTCCATCCTCAACCTGGTGGAAAGCCGCGACTACGGCGCGGGCGAAGGGGCCAACTTCGTGGTCATCATGGCCGGCACCAACGACATCGACTACAACCGGGGCGACTCCAAGGAGGCCCTGGCCGACGCGCTGGTTGCCAACGTGCAGGCCATCGTGGACAGCGTGCTGGGCGGCATCAGCGACCCCAACCTGCGGCCGGCGGTGATCGTCTCGGGCATCCCGCCCTACCTGGACGCCGACCTGACCGCCAAGGCCAAGTACTACAACGAGCAGTTGCGCACCCGTTTGGACAAGGTCGACATCTTCTCCGACGCCAACTTCTGGGACCTGTACGACGCCGGCAGCGGCACCGCCGATTCCGGCCTGATGTCCGACAACAAGCACCCCAACAGCGACGGCTTCTATCGCGTGGGCGAAAACTGGTTCGAGGCCGTGGATGCGCTGTACAACGAAAAGCGCATCAATAGCTCCAACCACATCTACAAGGGCGCCTGGTATTTCGACCGCGGCTAGCCCGCCCGCCTTAAAACCCGCGCATCTGCCTCAGGGGCCCAGGCCAGACGCCGGGGCCCCTGTCATTTCCGCTTTAGTCAAGCGGGTTTGTGGGTAATTGAGAATAAATTGTGAAAACGCTTAACAGCCTGCATCGGCCGTGCTAACCTGCTTGTAAAGGCCGCGGGCCAGGCGATTGGGCGGGATTGTGAATGCACCTGGCGATTTGGCAACAGGCTGGAGAAATATCGATGGCTGGCAGCGTTGTGGGGCCGGTGATCCGTTTGGTGAGCGATGACGGGGATGAGCAAAAACCCCTCCGCTTGATCTGCCCCTTTTGCGGGGCCTCAAACGTAGGCCTGGACGGCATTCGCGAACGCGCGGCCAAGGCGGCGGCCCAGGCGGCCGGGGCCATCAGCTTCGCGGGCGAGGTGATCGTGGAATACCAGGCCACCTGCCCGCGCTGCCGCAAGGTCTATGTGCAGTGCTGCCCCCAGGGCAGGCTGCAGCGGGCCTCCTGAACCAGGGACACGCCTGATCGGCGGGCCGGCAGCCGGCGCCGGCCGGGCGGCGCGAGGGCAGGCGCTGGAGGCAGGTGCCGAAGCTCAGGGGCCGGGACGCAGGGGCTGGAGGCAGGTGCCGAGGCTCAGGGGCCGGGACGCAGGGGCCGAGGCTCAGGGGCGGCGGCGCCTGGCGATCCCGGTCATCCCCGGCCGGATGCGGGCATCCTGCGCCAGGGTGATAAATAAGCAAGGGGCCCCGCGCGGAGCCCCTCTTCTGTTTGGTAGGCCGCTTAAGGCTAGGGCCTGTTAACACTATCCGTTTATTAGTCAAATAAGAATGGGGGCCGGTAGCAGGCTTGGCCCCCGGCGGTCAAGGGTTTCACGAGCTGGCCAGGCCAGCCCTTGACCGCCGGGGGCTCAAGCCTGCTCTCATTGTGTCAGCACGCCCCTGACGGCAAGAAAAATGTCTGGGC
>JAZDHW010000158.1:0-23174 GCA_043805555.1 Pseudomonadota bacterium | reverse complement strand
GTGGTCGGCCATGACGTTGTCGCGGATGATCTCGCGCAAGAGATGGTATTCGCAGACCTCCACCTTGCGGCCGACCAACGCCTCCAGTTCGTCGTAGAGGTGGACCAGATCGAACAGGCCCAGGCGGTTGTCGCGGCGGTATTCCACCAGCAAATCAAGGTCGCTCTCCGGGCCGGCCTCGCCGCGGGCCACCGAGCCGAACACCCCCGCCCGCACCACGCCATAGCGCCGCAGCACCGGGACCAGCTTGGCCGCCAGTTCGCGCACCGCCTCCGGGGTTTGTCTCGCCTGCTCGCCCATGGCCTCATTCTGGCACAATCCGGAAGGATTTTGCACCCCCAGTGCGGGTGGCACCCCAGTGCGGGTCGCACCAGGGGTGCCGGCCTTACTTGCGCGCCAGCACGCCCTTGAGATACTGCCCGGTATAGCTGGTTTTGACCTTGGCCACGTCCTCGGGCGTGCCCGTGGCCACCACCTGGCCGCCCTTGTCGCCGCCCTCGGGGCCCAGGTCGATCACCCAGTCCGCGGTCTTGATCACCTCCAGGTTGTGCTCGATGACCACCACCGTGTTGCCCATCTCCACCAGGCGCGCGAGCACCTCCAACAGGCGCTCCACGTCCGCGAAGTGCAGGCCGGTGGTGGGCTCATCCAATATATAGAGCGTGCGGCCGGTGGCGCGCTTGCCCAACTCGCGCGAGAGCTTCACGCGCTGGGCCTCGCCGCCGGATAGCGTGGTGGCGCTCTGGCCCAGCTTGATGTAGCCCAGGCCCACGTCCACGATGGTCTCCAGCTTCTGGCGGATGGCCGGCACGGCCTCGAAAAACTCCAGGGCCTGGTTGCAGGTCATGTCCAGCACCTGGGCTATGTTGCTGCCGCGATAGGCGATCTCCAGGGTGTCGCGGTTATAGCGCTGGCCGTGGCAGACCTCGCAGCGCACGTACACGTCGGGCAGAAAGTGCATCTCGATCTTGATGATGCCGTCGCCGTCGCAGGCCGGGCAGCGGCCGCCGCGCACGTTGAAGGAAAACCGGCCGGGCTTGTAGCCCCGGGCGCGGGCCTCGGGCACCTGGCTGAAAAGCTCGCGCATGGCCGTGAACACGCCGGTGTAGGTGGCCGGGTTGCTGCGCGGGGTGCGGCCGATGGGCGACTGGTCGATGTCGATGACCTTGTCCAGCAGCTCCAGGCCGCGCACCTCATCCACCCCGCCGGCGCGCTGGCGGCTCTTGTACAGGCGCTGGGCCAGGGCCGGCAGCAGGGTGTCCAGCACCAGGGTGGACTTGCCCGAGCCGCTCACCCCCGTGACGCAGGTCATGAGCCCCACCGGGAAGCGGGCGTCGATGCCTTGCAGGTTGTGCTCGGTGCAGTTGACCAGCTCCACCCAGCCGCGCTCGGGCTTGCGGCGCTTCTTGGGGGTGGGGATGGCGCGGGCGCCGGAGAGATATTGGCCGGTGAGGCTGTCGGCGGACTTGAGCAGCTTCTTGGGCGTGCCGGCGAAAACCACCTTGCCGCCGTGGCGGCCGGCGCCGGGGCCCATGTCGATCACCCAGTCGGCCTCGCGGATGGTCTCCTCGTCGTGCTCCACCACCAGCACCGTGTTGCCGAGGTCGCGCATTTTCTTCAGCGTGTCCAAGAGCCTGCGGTTGTCGCGCTGGTGCAGGCCGATGCTGGGCTCGTCCAGCACATAAAGCACGCCCACCAGGGCCGAGCCGATCTGGGTGGCCAGGCGGATGCGCTGGGCCTCGCCGCCGCTCAGGGTGCCGGAGGTGCGGTCCAGGGTCAGGTAGTCCAGGCCCACGTCCACCATGAAGCCCAGGCGCTGGTTGATCTCCTTCAGCACCTTTTCGGCGATCATGGCCTCGCGCGCGGCCAGCCGGAGCCCGGCGAAAAAGGCCAGGGCCTCGCGCACCGGCAGCCGGGTCAGCTCCCAGACGTTGAGCCCGCCCACCTTGACCGCCAGCGAGGTGGTCTTGAGCCGCGCCCCGCCGCATTCCGGGCAGGGCTGGGAGTTCATGAAGCGCTCGTATTCATCGCGCATGTACTGGCTGGTGGTCTCGCGGTAGCGGCGCTCCAACTGGCTGATGAAGCCCTCCCAGGGCCGGCGGAAGATGTGCTGGCGGTTCTCGCGCTCCAGGCGGAAGTCGATCTCATCCTCGGTGCCGTAGAGCAATTGCCGCCGGGTGGCCTCGGGCAGGTCGCGCCAGGGGGTGAAGGCGTCGAACTTCAGGTGCCGGGCCAGGGCGTCCATGGTCTGGCGGAAGTATGCGGAATCCGTGGACTCCCAGGGCTTGAGCGCGCCGGCGCGCAGGGATAGCCTCGGGTCGGGCACCACCAGGTCCGGGTCGAAAAAGGTCTTGACCCCCAGGCCGTCGCAGACCGGGCAGGCCCCCTGGGGCGAGTTGAAGGAGAACATCTGCGGGGTTAGCTCGGGCAGGCTAACGCCGCAGATGTCGCAGGCCAAGCGCTCGCTGAAAAGCTCCTCGCGCTCCGGCGCGCCGTCGCCGCCGTGCAGCCAGGCCAAGAGCGCGCCCTCGCCCAGGCGCAGCGCCAGCTCCACGCTGTCGGTGAGCCGCCGGGCCACGCCTTCCTTCACCTTGACGCGGTCGATGACCACCTCGATGGTGTGCTTCTTGTTTTTCTCCAGCTCGGGCGGGTCGGCCAGCTCGATGAGCTCGCCGTCCACCCGCGCGCGCACAAAGCCGTCCTTGGCCAGGCGCGCGAAGACCGACTTGTGCTCGCCCTTGCGCTGGGCCACCACCGGGGCCAGCAGGGTCAGGCGCGCGCCCTCACCCAGGCCGGTGAGCTGGTCCACGATCTCCTGGGGCGAGCGGGCGCGGATGGCCCGGCCGCACTGGGGGCAATGCGGCGTGCCGGCGCGGGCATAGAGCAGGCGCAGGTAGTCGTAGATCTCGGTGACGGTGGCCACGGTGGAGCGCGGGTTCTTGCTGGTGGTCTTCTGCTCGATTGCGATGGCGGGCGAGAGGCCCTCGATGGCCTCCACGTCCGGCTTGTCCATGCGCTCCAGGAACTGGCGGGCGTAGGCGCTGAGCGACTCCACATAGCGGCGCTGGCCCTCGGCGTAGATGGTGTCGAAGGCCAGCGTGGACTTACCCGAACCGGAAAGCCCGGTGATAACGACGAATTGATCACGGGGGATGTCTACGTCGATGTTCTTCAGGTTGTGTTGCCGGGCGCCCCGGACGGTGATCTGGGTGAGCATGCGGGGATCTCTTGGGTTGCGGGTGAGCGGGGTAAGGCGCGGGCGGGCGGTTGGCCTTGGGCCGCCGCCGGCTCCGCGCCAGGCTGGTTTATAGGATAGTGCCTGGGCAGGGGTTGCGCCAGGGGAGAGGGCTAAGCGATGGTGAGGCGCATGTTAGTTATATGAGGGTTTCACCGATTATCGGTTAATAATGCCTTACTATTTGTTGCCAGAAACGAACATTCTTGCGTGCTCTTCTAATAATCGATTTGAGATATCACGAAGGGCAGATAATATTCTCAATTGTCGAGATTGATCCTTAACGCCCCACATCTCAAATGCTATGATAAATATTGGCTTAAGTAGCTTTGTGCAAAACAAAGGCAACCCATTTGTAATTATTGTCCAACCTTTTGGTGAAAAATGAATAAAGTCGTTTCTGAACGCAACAAGCTTATTAATTGCAGCGTTAATCTCTAATGAAAAACAGATGGGTGTTCCGCAAATATATGTAAGATATTTACCTTTGCATAGGTTTTCCAAAGCTTTTTTAATTGAAAATAAACCACGCTTATCCGTGACTAAATCTGGGTTGGATGATCCTAGCGCAGAAATGGCCAGCCCGTATATGCTCCCATGCAAGCCGACTAATAAATGTTTCCAGTAGTGCGTATTTCTTTTAACTAGCGAATCTCTAGCATATTCCAACCAATCCACTGCGTTTTCCTCCTCAGACGTATGATATATTTCTGCCTTAAGATTAATGCCAGAAATTCTATCATCCCACCAGGATTCCCAACCTAAAACATGTGGAAGGATCTGCGTTTCATGGTGATTAATATCATTCATTATTTCTTCATAAAGTTTTTGGATATTGAAAGTAGGCTCATATTCAGATATCGCCTTAATCATTCTCAATTCATTTTCACGTATCTCCAATATTTCCTGTGCCATCTTTCGTTCCTCATCGGAAAACGTCATTTATTTCCTGCCGGGTTGCTAGCATTTGAAAATCTACTTAATGCTTAGCCTTCTGCCGCTGTTTAGGGTGGCCCGGACAACTCGTTGTCCGGGCTGCGCAGCAGCAAGAGGTTCTGGCGCGGGGCCGCGACTGACAACCAGCCTGGGTGCCGGGTCAAAGGCCACGCCGCAACCTCTTGCGCCTGCGGCACCCGGACAGGCAAGCTGTCCGGGCCACCCGGAGAAAGAACCGGGCCGGGGCCATGGCCTATTTCCTTCACGCTCCCCGTCTTGGGTGGCCCGGACAACTCGTTGTCCGGGCTGCGCAGCAGCAAGAAAATCCGGCACGAAGCCACACACCTTAACCAACGTTGTCCGTGCCCCGACGCCTCGTACCGGGTTTCTTGTGCCTGCGGCACCCGGACAGGCAAGCTGTCCGGGCCACCCGGAGAAAGAACCGGGCCGGGGGCCGAGCCTTGCTGTCATCCCATACAAGCGTATACCATAATGCGCGCCCAACGCAAGCCTTCTTCCCTCACTGCCCAGCCCGGATCACCACCCGGTCGCCGGCCCTAAGTTCCGCCACCAGGGCCAGCAGGTCAGCCCGCGCCAGCGCCACGCACCCGGCCGTGGGGGCATAGCCCGGCCGCGCGACGTGGATGAAGATGGCGCTGCCTTTTCCCGCCACCGGCGGGTCGTCGTTGTAGCCCACCTCGATGAACAGGTCGTAGAGCCCATCGGTCCGCCAGAGGTCCTCGTGGCTGGGGGCGAAGGGCAGCTTGACCGGGCGGTTGTAGAGGGGATGGGTCGGCTCGTCGCACCAGCCGTCGTCCGGGGCGATGGCGCGCACCGGCAGGCCGCCGGCCGGCGCGGGCGGCGCGGGGTAGACGTCCGGCCGGTGCCAGAGCCGGCGCAGGGGGAACGCCCCGGCCGGGGTGTGGCCGTCGCCCTCGCGCTTGTCCTCCGCCAGGCCGGTGCGGCCCAGGGCGCAGCGATAGCGTTGGCCCTGGAACTCGGCCCAGCCCAGGGCCGCGCCGGGGGCCTCGGGCGTGATGACCAGGTCGGCGGCCAGGGCCGGAGCGCCGGCGGCCACGACCGCCAGGCTCGCGAGCAGGGCCAGGGCCGTGAGCCGGAAAAAAATCGCACCCGGCCGGCCGGCGGGGCGGAGGCTATACAAGATGATACGGGACGCGATGGCCATGCTTTTGTAAGCCTCACTAACGCCCGGTCTGGCGCGCGGGCATGGTGGTCTGCTCTTGGGTAGCCCGGACAACTTGTTGTCCGGGCCGCGAAGCGGCAAGAAAACCGGCCCGGAGCCACGAATCCAAACCCGTCTTGCACCGGCTGGCTGCCGCGCCCCGAATTTCTTGCGCCTGCGGCGCCCGGACAGGCAAGCTGTCCGGGCCACCCGGAAAGAGTGGGGGGCGTGGCCGTTACTTCTTTCCTTCATGCCACCCGTCTTGGGTTGCCCGCTTTCCGGTGCCTTCCCTTTGTTTTACTGACCCAGCCTAGATTAGAATGACCGGGCGGCGCAAGTGGACCCAAAGGCCCGCCGGCCTTGCCCCCGGCCCACTGGCTTGCTATGATCTAGGCTTCTGAAAACGCCTAAACCTGGCGGACGCAAACTATGCCCCATCGGCTGGAAATAGGGCTCAAGCCCGAACTCAACGACCCCGCCGGGCGCGGCCTCATGGCCAAGGCTCGGGCCTACCTGGGCCTGAACCTGGAGGCCGCCCGCGTGCTCAGGGTGCTCACCTTCGACACCAAACTGACGCCCAACGAGCTGGAGCGGGTGCGCGCGCGCATCTTCACCAACCCGGTCACCGAGGTCAGCTCCTTCCTGCCCCTGGCCGACGAGGTGCTGCCGGACTTCGACTGGGCGCTGTGGGTGGGCTATCGCCCGGGCGTGCGCGACAACGAGGGCGCGACCGCGCTGGAGGCCATGGCCGACGTGCTGGGCCGCGGCTTCGGCCCGGACGAGGCGGTGTATTCCTCGCGCCTGTACCTGGTGCGGGCCCCGCGTCTGGCCAAGGAGCAGGTCCTGGCCATCTGCTCCGAGCTGTTGGCCAACCCCATCATCCAGACCTGGCGGGTCCACCCCCGCGCGGGCTGGGACCGCCAGACCGGGGTGGGCATCGTGCTGCCGCGGGTGGAGCTGAAGCACTCCCCCAGCGTGGCCACCCTGGCGGTGCCCAGCGACGACGCCCTGCTGACGCTATCGGAGGCGCGCCATCTCTTCCTTAACCCGGCCGACGTGCCGGTGATCCGGGCCTATTTCAACGACCCGGCCGTGCGCGCCGCCCGGGCGGCGGTGGGGCTTGACGCGCCCACCGCCGTGGAGCTGGAGTACGTCAGCCAGGCCCGCAGCGACCATTGCAACCACAACACCTTCAACGGCCGCTTCCTCTACCGCGACCTGGCCACCGGCGAGGCGCTGGAGGTGGACAACCTCTTCCGCACCTGCATCAAGGATCCGACCCTGGCCCTGGCGGCGGACCGGCCCTGGGTGGTGAGCGTCTTGTGGGACAACGCGGGCGTGGCCCGGCTGGATGAGACGCACAACTACGTCATCACCGCCGAGACCCACAACAGCCCCAGCAACATGGAGGCCTACGGCGGGGCCATCACCGGCATCGTGGGCGTCTACCGCGACCCCATGGGCACGGGGCTGGGCAGTAAGCTGGTGGCCGGCATGTGGGGTTTCTGCGTGGGCCCGCGCGACTATGACGGCGAGCTTAAGCCGGTGCTGCACCCCCGGCGGCTCCTGGACGGCATCGTGGAGGGCGTGCGCGACGGCGGCAACAAGAGCGGCATCCCCACCGCGCTGGGCCTCTTGAACTTCGACCCGCGCTACATCGGCAAGTGCCTGGTCTTCGTGGGGGCCATCGGCGTGATGCCGGCCACGGTGGCGGGCCAGCCCAGCCACGAAAAAAAGACCAGCCCCGGCGAGCTGGTCTTCATGTGCGGCGGCCGGGTGGGGGCCGACGGCATCCACGGCGTCACCGCCAGTAGCGCCGGCTATAGCGAGCACACCCCGGCCGGTCACGTGCAGATCGGCGACCCCTACACCCAGAAGAAGATGATGGACTTCCTCTTGGAGGCCCGCGACGCCGGCCTGATCCCCTACATCACCGACAACGGCGGCGGGGGGCTAAGCAGCAGCGTGGGCGAGAGCGCGCGGCTGAGCCCCGGCGCGGAGGTGGACCTGAAGAAGGTGCCGCTCAAGTACGCCGGCCTGGACCCCTGGCAGATCTGGGTCAGCGAGAGCCAGGAGCGCATGACCGTGGCCGTGCGCCCGGACGACGCCGCGGCCTTCCTGGCGTGCGCCGACAAGCACGGCGTGGAGGCCACCGCCATCGGCCGCTACACCGGCGACGGCAAGCTCAAGCTGACCTGGGGCGATCAGGTCTGCGCCTACGTGGACGTGGAGTTTTTGGAGAAGGGCTTCCCGCAGTGGGAGTTCGCGGCCGAGTGGACCCCGCCGGCCGCCCGCGGCCTGGCCGAACCGGTCCTCGGCCCGCCGGCCGACTGCTCCGGCCTGCTCCTGGATCTCCTGGACAGCCCCAACCTGTGCAGCCGGGCCTGGATCAACCGCCAGTATGACCACGAGGTGCAGGGCACCAGCGTGATCAAGCCCTTCGTGGGCCGCGGCCGCGACGTGCCGGCCGAGGCCGCCGTGATGCTGCCGGTCTTGACCGGCCGGGCCGGCCTGGCCATGGCCCAGGTGCTTTTGACCGAATACGGCGACATCGACACCTACCACATGGTCACCGCCAGCGTGGAGGAGGGCCTGCGCCGGGTGACGGCGGTGGGCGGCGATCCCGACCAGGTGGGCGGGGTCGATAACTTCTGCTGGCCCTCCATCCAGCACGACCCCCGCGAGAACCCCGACGGCCGCTACAAGGCCGCGCAGTTGGTGCGCGCCTGCTGGGCCTTGAAGGACGCCTGCCTGGGGCTGGGCATCCCGCTCTTGTCGGGCAAGGACTCCATGTACGTGGACGGCAAGCTGAGGGCCCGCCACGGCCTCACCCGCCGGGTGAGCGGCCCGCCCACCATGATGTTCACCGCCACCGCGCCGGTGCAGCGCCTGGAGCGCGCCCAGAGCCTGGAGCCCAAGCTCGCGGGCGACGCGGTTTACGTGCTGGGCGCCACCCGCGACGAACTGGGCGGCTCGGCCCTCTATAACCTGCTGGATCAGGTGGGCCTCAACGTGCCCCGGACCGATTTCGCGCGATCGCTCAAACTTTGCCGCGCCGTCAGCCGGGGGCTGGACGCCGGCCTTTTGGCCAGCGTCTGCGTGGTCAGCCGGGGCGGCCTGGCCTACGCCCTGGCCCGCATGGTCCTGGCCGCCGGCCTCGGCCTCACGGTGGACCTGGCCGGCCTGGCCGGGGACAACGGCCTGAACCCGCTGCAAAAGCTCTTCAGCGAGTCCACCGGCCGCCTGGTGGTGAGCCTGGACCCGGCCCGCGCGGGGGAGTTGGAGCAAATGCTCGACGACATCGCCTGCGCCCGCGTCGGCCAGGTGGTGCGCGACAAGCGCCTGGTGGTGAAGGACGGCGACGCCAAGGTGTTGGAGTTGGCCATCGCCGACATGCGCCGCGCCTTCGGCCGGCGGTTCGGGAAGCTGATCTAAAGCGGGTTGACTCAAACCTGGGCCGCGCCCAGTTGTATTGTCATTGCGAGGAGCGCAGCGACGCGGCAATCTCTTCATTCATGAAAAATGATCAAGGGATTGATTCGCCACCCCCGCAATGACAGTGGTTTTTATCTGCGGGTTGTATTGTCATTGCGAGGAGCGCAGCGACGCGGCAATCTCTTCGTTCATGAAAAATGATCAATGGATTGATTCGCCACCCCCGCAATGACAGTGGTTTTTATCTGCGGGTTGTATTGTCATTGCGAGGAGCGCAGCGACGCGGCAATCTCTTCATTTCATGAAAAATGATCAAGGGATTGATTCGCCACCCCGCAATGACAGTGGTTTTTATCTGCGAGTTGTATTGTCATTGCGAGGAGCGCAGCGACGCGGCAATCTCTTTATTTCATGAAAAATGATCAAGAGATTGCTTCGCCACCCTCGCAATGACTCTGGAAAATGTCAGCGCCCTTGCGATGAGCACCCTGGTTCAACGGGGATGGAAACAGGCGGTTGCCTCGTCGCTACGCTCCTCGCAATGACACTTTACTGATAGTCCCCTGGCGGGAGCCCGCCCATGACGGTTAGAGCCCTGGTCCTGGCCGGATTCGGCCTGAACTGCGATTTCGAGACGGCCCACGCCCTGACCCTGGCCGGGGCCGAGGCCAACCGGGTGCACATCAGCGACCTGACCGGCACCGCCCAACGCCCGGCCACGGAGACCCTGGACGGCTACCAGATATTGGTCTTCGACGGCGGGTTCTCCTGGGCGGACGACCACGGGGCCGGGGTGCTCCTGGCCACGCGGGTGGGCAACCACCTGGGCGACCAGATCCGGGCCTTCCTGGCCCGCGGCGGGCTGGTGATCGGCATCTGCAACGGGTTCCAGGCCCTGGTGAACCTGGGCCTGCTGCCCATGCTGGACGGCGCCTGGGAACGCTCCGTGGCGCTGATCAACAACGATTGCGGCAACTTCCAGGACCGATGGGTGACCCTGGCCGCCGAGCCCGATAGCCGCTGCCTGTTCACCCGGGGCATCAAGACCCTGGACCTGCCCATCCGCCATGGCGAGGGCAAGTTCGCGGCCAGCCCGGCGGTCTTGGAGCGGCTGGAGGCCCTGGGCATGGTGGCCCTGCGCTACGCCACCCCGGCCGGCCGCCCGGCTGATGGGCGCTGGCCGGCCAACCCCAACGGCAGCGTGAACGACATCGCCGGGGTGTGCGACCCCAGCGGCCGGGTCTTCGGCCTGATGCCGCACCCCGAGGGCTATTACCGCCTGAGCCAGCACCCGGACTGGACCCTGACCCGGGAAAAGGCCCGCCGCCAGGGCCGCGAGCTGGACCCGCACGCGGCCGGCGCGGGCATGGCCATCTTCACTAACGCCGTGGCCGCGGCGCGGGGCGATTAGACATGACCGAGCAGCGCATCAGCCTTAACGAGCTGGCCGAGGGACAGGCGGTCGAGGCGGTATTTCTCCTGGCCAAGAAGCAGCTTATGACCACCAAGGCCGGCAAGCCCTACGGCTCGCTGCGCCTGGCCGACGCCAGCGGCGAGGTGGAGGCCAAGCTCTGGGACCAGGCCGAGGAACTCTTGGCCCCCCTGTGCGCGGGCCAGGCGGTGCGGGTCAGCGGCCGGGTGCAGGCCTACCAGGGCCAGATACAGATGGTGCTGAGCGCGGTCGCGTTAGAGCCCAAGGTGGACGCGACCAAGTTCCTGCCCCGGAGCCCCGTTGACCTGGGCGAGCTGTGGGGCCGCCTGGGCGCCCTCAAGCAGGCGGTGCAGAACAAGCACCTCCAGCGTTTGCTGCGGGCGTTCTTCGACGAGCAGGATTTTCGCCACGATTTCGAGCGCGCCCCGGCCGCCAAGGCCGCCCACCATGCCTACCTGCACGGTTTGCTCGAACACACCGTCAGCGTGGGCGAGGCCGCCCTGGCCATGGCCGCCCACTACCCCCACCTGGAGCGCGACCTGCTGCTCTGCGGCGCATTGTTGCATGATGTCGGCAAGGTGGAGGAGCTGACCATCGGCCCGCCCCTGGACTACACCGACGCTGGCCGCTTGGAGGGCCACGTGGTGCTGGGCGTGCGCCTTTTGGACGGCCGCCTGGCCCGCAGCAAGGGCTTCCCCGCCGGTCTGGCCAGCCACCTGCGCCATCTGATCGTCAGCCACCACGGGGTGGAGGAGTTCGGCAGCCCCCAGAAGCCCAAGCTGGCCGAGGCCATGGCCCTGCATTTGCTGGACGACCTGGACGCCAAGCTCTTCATGTTCCGGGCCGCGCGCGAGGCCAATGGCGAGGGCAACTGGAGCTCATTCAACCGTTTGCTCGAACGCCATCTCTATACCGGCCCCACCCCCTGGGACGATGCCCCGGCCGGGTCGAACGAGGCCTGCTCCCAGAAGAAGCTGGGCTTCGACGCGCCGACCCTGTTCTGATTCCTGGCTCTTGGCCACGCGGAGGGCCCACCTGCATGGCGATCAAGGTTTTCTTGCAGCATGACGCGGACCTGGACCTGGCCCCGGTGCGTAGTGCCTTGGCCGGTCGGGGCGAGCTGGCCGAAAACGCCATGGCGGCCAAGTCGCTCTTCACCGACCTGGAGCCCCGCCTGGAGCTGAGCGGCGTGCTGCACCTGGCCCCGGACGCCGACGGCCAGGACGAGGGCTTCATCGCCCCGGAATTTTTGGTGAACCCCGGCCCCGCCGCCCAAGCCCGCCTGGACCGGCAGGTGGCCCAATGGCGCGGCTTCCTGGGCGACATCCATCCCTGGCTGACCGGCCCGGCCCAGGCGGGCGACCAGGCCCTGGTGATGGCCGAAACCTTGGGCGGCATCAGCTTTTTCGCCTGCCTCAACCACCCCGGCGCCCAGCGCGACCTGATCGAGCGCGCCCCCCAGGGCCTGCTGGAAGCGGCCAGCTTCATGGCCAACAACCCCTACCTGGCCAAACGCTTGGTGGCGGTGCAACTGGTGCCGGACATGAAGGTGCAGGACTGGTGCTATCTCTTGCTGGCCGAGTCGCAGGACTTTGGCAGCTTCATCCGCCTGGCCTACGACTACGACTCCGACAACCTGCTGCCCCTGGAAATCCAAAGGCATTACTACTTGTTCCTGTGCAGTCCGTCCGCCAGCGAAGCCGCCAAATACATGATCAACCCCTTGCGCGAGCTATGAGCCGGGGCCTGTTCATAACCCTGGAGGGCGGCGAGGGCGCCGGCAAATCCACCCAGCAGGCCCTGTTGCTCAGGCGTCTGCGCGAGGTGGGCCTGCGGGCCCAGTCCACCCGCGAACCGGGGGCCACTCCCCTGGGGGTGGAGATCCGCGCCCTGCTCATCGAGCTGGGCAGCGAGGCCCCCTCGCCTCTCACCGAGCTGATGCTCTACCTGGCCGACCGCGCCCAACACGTGGAGCGAGAGCTTAAGCCTTTGCTCGAACAAAACCTGGTGCTGGTTTGCGACCGCTTCGCCGACTCCAGCGAGGTCTACCAGGGCCGGGTGCGCGGCCTGGGCTGGGAGCGGGTGCGGGGGCTGAACCGCTGGGTCTGCGGCGAGATCTGGCCCGACCTCACCATCGCGCTGGACATCGACCCGGCGGTGGGCATGAAGCGCGTGCTCCAACGCCAGGGCAGCCTGGGCCTGGCCCCGGACCGCCTGGAGGCCGAGGGCCTGGATTTCCACTGCCGCATCCGCCAGGGCTTCCGCGAGCAGGCCGCGGCCGAGCCGGCGCGCATCAAGCTGGTGGACGCCTCCGGCCCGGCCGAGTCGGTGGCGGAGGCGATTTGGGCCCTGGTGGAGCCGGTGATCCTGGCCTGGCAGGGGGCCGGCCATGCGGCTTGAGGGCGTCTTGGGCCAGGAACGGGCCCAGGCCCAGCTCCTGGCCGAGTCCGCCAGCGGACGCCTGGCCCATGCCTATGTCTTCGTTGGGCCCATCGGCTGCGGCCGGGGCGCCACCGCCCTGGCCCTGTTCCGGGCCCTGAACTGCGCGGAGCCCGCCAACGCCCCCTGCGGCCGGTGCGCCTCCTGCCGCAAGGCCGCCGCCGGCCAGCACGAGGACCTGATCGTGCTGGCCCCGCCCAACGACCAGGCCTCGGCCCAGATCAAGGTGGAGGAGGTGCGCGAGATGATCCGCGTGCTGTCCTTCGCGCCCTATGGCGGCGGCTGGCGGCTGGTGCTCATCCGCAGCGCCGGCCAGATGAACCTCAGCAGCGCCAACGCCCTGCTCAAAACCCTGGAGGAGCCGCCGCCGGGCAACCTGCTGGTGCTCACGGTGCAAGACCCGGCCGAGCTTTTGCCCACCATCGTCAGCCGCTGCCGGAGGGTGAACTTCCTGCCCCTGGCCGAGGAGCTCATCGCGGCCGAACTCACCCGCCGGGGACTACCCCCGGAGGCGGCCGGACTCAGGGCGGCGCTGTCCGGCGGCTCCCTGGGCCGGGCCCTGGACTTGGACCAGGAGCGCCTGTCCGCCACCCTTGGCCGCTTGCTGGGCCACCTGGCCGGGGCCGACGACGCCCTGGCCGACTGGGCCTTGGCCGAGGAGCTGGTGGCCCCCTTCCGGGGCGGCGAGCGCCTGGACCGTCAGGGCATCGTCGAGCTGCTGGATCTGCTGACCCTCTACCTGCGCGACCGCGCCGCCCTGGCCGCCGGTCGGCCGGCCGCCGCCTTTCTGCCCCCCGCCCTGGTGGCCGGCCCCGGCCCGGACCTGGCCCAGGCCAGCCGCGGCTTCGATCTGGTCCGCCGGGCTCAGGGCCAGATCCTGGCCAACGCCGCCCCGGAACTGGCGCTCACGGTGCTTCTGCAGGACCTGCGCCGGGCCCAGTGAGGCTTGCCGCATCGCCTCACCGTCACTCGGATAAAACCTTCGCACCATCATGGCCATCGCCGGCGCCGCCGTAGCAGCAAGATAATCAGCCTCTGTTTCAAATCCGCCCGGTAAAATGACAGGGATCGTGATGGCTGGCCCGGACAGCTTGCCATAGGGTATAGAATTCAGGACTTCTTCCCGTCATTGCGAAAAGCGCCAGACGACGCGGGAATCTCTTCTGTCTTATCCGGGTGGCCCGGACAACTCGCTGTCCGGGTGGCGCAGCGACAAGAATCTTTTGGCGGCCCGCTCTTCCGGCCGTCGGTCGGTTTGGTGTTGCGCACCCGCCCGGAGCGGGCTGTCCCTGGCCTCCGCGCGCCCGCGCCGGCCGCCTTAGCCTCGCACTGGTGCGGGTATCGCCGTCCGAGCGGCCGCGCGCGCTTTGGCGCAGCAGGTTTGAGGCGGCGCGGGTATGGCCGCCTGGCGATGCGGCCGCATCCTAAATCTTCCAGTCAATTCCCCTGCCCCGGCCTCGACCCACCCTCCGCGCACGGCACTGGGGCTCTGCCGGCTCCCTTAAGAGCGGCCGGGCTATGGAGCGCGGGGGGTGGCCCCTCGGGATGGGCTTGTCCCGAAGTTGGTTGGGACTTGCCAGCCTGTACTCGTTTTGGCACTATAGACTCGAGAATAGAATTGAGGGTGCTGGCGCCAGGCCCAGACTGGCCCACTCTGGGCCGGCCTGGTGCGGGGATTCACATTCGGAATTGGTGTCTTGCATCTGGCGGGCGGATATAAGCCGACAGTTTGGGTCATCAGGGGAGTGGTCACGCTGTCCCCCGTCGGGTGCGCGGAAGTGTCGCCGAAGCATCTTCGACCCACGGAGACAAGAAATTGACCCCCGAAAAGAGGGTGGCGCACAGGAAGCTGAGCCCCTGCTAGAGCTTCCCGGAGTACTGGTCAACGTCAGTAAGGCCTGCCGAATCATCGGGCACCCCCCGGCGGCAGTTCTACGAAATCGGGCTTAACAAGCGGGTGTACGGTGCGCCGAACCTGGTGTACTGCCCGCTTGGCCCACAGGTTCCGCACCCCAACCGATTTTCGGAGGAGACCGAAAAGGCAGCCTCGGCGCACAGCCAAGCCTATCACGCATACGGTTGCCCTGGGTTGGCCTAGGAATTGGCCTCGCGTGGGCTGCAGGTGAGTTAGATAAGCGTTTTGTTATTTCGTTGTTTTAAGGCCCCAACCAGTTTTGTAAACTAGTTTTCACTCAGGCTCGAACCAACCTTTTTACCGACCGCTCATTGATGGGCGCTTGGTCAAATTTCAAACTGAGGTAACACCTGATGTATAACACAGATTTATTTGTCGAACTCACTCCAATTTTCCAAGACATTTTCGATGACGATGATATTATTCCACGGCCCGATATGGCGGCCAAAGACGTGGATAGTTGGGATAGTTTAAACCATATCCGGTTGATTATAGCGATCGAGGGCCATTTCAATATCCGTTTCACCACTGCTGAAGTTAACCAATTCCAGAACGTCGGCGACCTGGTTGCCACGATCCAAGATAAATTAAAGTCTTGACCAACCCTTTGAACCCCGACATCGCAAACTTGGCTCCAGGTCAAAAATGGATATTGAAGTTTTCAGTTTCCGCCGACGAGCAGGAAGCTTTTGCTCTTTTGTCCGGAGATCTAAACCCCATCCACCTCAACCAAGCTTTTGCAGAACAAGCCGGGTTTCAACGTCCGGTGGTGTATGGCGGCATGTTGATAGCCAAACTATCATCGATTATTGGCATGTACGTGCCGGGATCGCGCGGTTTGTGGAGCGGAGTCAAAATTGATTTCCGATCACCACTACTAGTTGATCAAGAGGCCAAGCTTGAAGTTGAATTAATTCAGTTTTCTGAGGCGGTAAAAAGTTATGTTTTGAATGTTTTGATAACTTGCCAAGGTGAGATAATTGCTTCGGGCAAGGCGATGGCCACGCTGCTATGATCATTATCAAAGCATTTTTGCTACACTAGTTCCCGAGGTTGCGCTTATCCGCATGACCCATGTAGAGTTTTGATTGGCGTCATACCCTGGGCGACCTCAGTGTAGGTTATGGCTACCGTGCTCACCGCTCTTTTGCTTATGTATTGAAAGAGATCTGAGATGATGAATCGGCGGTTTAAGCGATAATTCCACTCCTGCAAATATGCAGGCAGATGCTTGGGTCTGACTCCGTGGAAGGTTCCGTTGAGCCAGGAGTTGAGATTGCTAAGTTGAAGATGGACCAAGGGCAGGATGGTGGTGTCCCGAAGTTGGTGGCGTTTTGAGAATGAATCCGGTAGCAGCCCAGTTTTGGGCAGTCAAGGCCCAGCCCTCCGGGCTCGCTTCGCTCGGCCTTGACTACCCAAGGCCGGGCTGCCGGGATTGGGGTCGCCCCCCTTGCCCGGAATAAAACGGTTCAGGGCTCTGCGGCACAACCGGCGGTGGTGCTTAAGCAATCCATTATCGGGCCGATCATTGGACCTTTTTCTTCCGGACAGGGGGCAGCCGGTAAGGGCATGCTAGTTACTATGTCACCAACTTAGGGACAAGACCTCGTTTAATCAATCCTTTAGAGCCTGCAGGGACGTGCTTCCGTTCATGCCTCGTCCCTGATTAAATAATTTCCTCCTGCCTGAGCGAGGTGCGCTACAGCACTGTGGATCGGCTGATACCGTACAATGCGGAGCGCTTTCATGAGGCCTCGTGCAACCTTCCCCCATCAGAACACATTGCTGTCTAATCAATGCCATGAAGGGGACTTAATAAATATTATCAAGAAACCACCAATCTCAAGGGCCTCTTCGTCGTTTCCTGTGGAATTGGTGTAGTTCAGGTTCCATGATGCATCAATCCACATGTTCTTGTTGAAGCAGGGAGCGATCATGGACGCTGGCGAGCTTCTGGCCCTTGGCCTGGGGTTGCAACCGCCTTGGCGGCTGGTGGGGCAGCGGGTGGACACCGACAAGCAGCCTCACGAGGTCTTCTTGGAGGTGGCCGCCGACCGGGGAGCCGAGTACCCCTGCCCGGAGTGCGGCAGGTTGTGCAAAGCTCACGACTTCCACGAATACACCTGGCGTCACCTCAATCTTTTCCAGCATCACTGCTACGTAACCGCCAGGGTGCCCCGGGTGGACTGCCCCGACCACGGGACTAAACAGGTCCAGGTGCCTTGGACTCGCGAGGGCAGCCGATTCACCCTGTTGTTCGAGCAGGCGGCCATGACCCTGGTGCGCGAGATGCCCGTGCTGGCTGTGGCCCGCATCATCGGGGTCAGCGACACGCGCCTGTGGCGGGTGGTCCAGTTCTACGTGGCCCAGGCCCTGTCCAAGGTGGACCTGGGCGGGGTCAAGGCCGTGGCACTGGACGAAACCGCCTCCAAGCGAGGCCACAACTACGTCACCGTCTTCATCGACCTAGACCGCAAGCAAAAGCCGGTCATCTTCGTCACCCCCGGCAAGGGCAAGGACTGCCTGGTCCAATTCCGCCGCTTCCTGCGCGAGCATGGCGGCGATCACAACAATATCGCCGAGGTGGTCTGCGACATGTCGCCAGCCTTCCTGGCCGCTATCGGCGAGAGCTTCCCCAGCGCCAACGTCACCGTGGACTGGTTCCATGTAGTCCAGCTCTTCACCACCGCCGTGGACGAGGTCCGCAAGGCCGAGGCCAGGGAGCGCAAGCTGCCCAAGGCCACCCGTTGGGCCGTGCTCAAGGCCGCCGATGGCGGCAGGCTAACCGAAAAGCAGCAGCAGGCTCTGACCGAGCTGGAAACTGGCGGCTTCGCCACCGCCACCGCCTGGCGCATCAAGGAACTCCTGCGCTGGATCAGAAAGGCCTCCTCTGTCCGGGCCGCCCAGTGGCGCATCACCCACTTCGCCCGCCATGCCCTGAAGTGCATAGCCCCTGACACCAAGACCCTGGCCCCAGTCCTCAAGGCCCTCATGACTTTGGAAGAGCACGCCGACCTGATCCTACGCCGTTGGACCTCGACTTATTCCAATGCCCGCCTGGAGGGGCTCAACGGCATCTTTCAGGCCGCCAGGGCAAGAGCCAGAGGCTACCGGAACGTTTTCACCTTCATGACCATGATCTACTTCATCGCCGCGCCACTGGGAGAACTCATCAAATTCCACAGTTAACGACGAAGAACCTCTCAAGGTTGGCAATCTTAGTAAATCTTCTTAGTCAACGATAACTAGGTGGCCTATGAATATTGATAGAGAGTTAAGAGGTTATCTAATTCGAATTGCAACCGGTTTCGTGGCGACTATCTCGGTTTTTACTATTTACACGTTATTATCAATTTATTACCTATCAACACCAAGAGATGATTTGTATTTGGCAGTCTCGCCGACAAAAGGTGTGTTAGATTACGACATGTTTGATAAAAATATTGAGGATATCATAGCACCTTTATTGAGGGCTGATGTTATTTTTTTAGGCACATCGAGATCTCAGTTTGCATTTGACCAAGAATTATTGACGTCGTTTTTTGGTGAATTTAAATTAAAGCATTTTATGCTAGGATTTGGGAATGGAAGGTCGTTTTTTCCATTATTTTTAATGAATAAATATAAACTAAAACCGCGTCTAATCATTGCAACTGCTGATGATATGTTTTTTAGTCCTATCGCAAGTGAATATACTGAAAATACTATTAAAAGGAATTATTTAGCTTCGATTGCTAGGACCTACCACTCTAGATTTCTGATTTCCCAGCGTGTTATAATGGCAAAATATCTAGATGTATTTAAGTTCAACAATAGAATGAATACAAATCAGAAGGAAAACCTTTTCATATTCAGATCAAAAATACAAGGTGCGTATGAACTATATGGACTAGCAAATGGTTCATGGATTCTCAACCCTTCCACAAAAAAGCCTAGATCGGTGACCCCCGGAAATGATGGATGCGAAGTTGACCAGGCTTTTCTTGATACAGCAATTAGATTTCGAGATAATGAGGGTTTAAATAATACTAATATTGCATTGATTACTGTGCCATACCCAGGTTATTGTTCAGGAAGAGCTAGAATTATAGCAAACTATCTTGGCGTGCCTTACCTTGAGCCAATATCTGATAAACTTACTACGTTTGATAGTAGTCACCTTGAAAAGGCTAGCGCAACAAAATTTACATTTCAGTTCATTAGTGTATTGAGAAATCACCAAGAAGTGATGGGCATCTTAAGTGGAAATAAATCTACACGCTAAGTATGCATCGCGTGGAGAGTAATCAATAGGCATACAAGGTAAAACTAATAAATGGAGCAAAATTATCATGCGATTTACTAACCAGCGAGGGCTTGTCATGGTTACAGGAGCCACCGGTGGAATCGGTTCAGCGGTATGCCAACACTTATATAAAATTAGATTATCCCCATTGGTATGTCATAGGAAAAATAGCACGGATAAAGCTGCCGAACTGGCAGATAAATTCGGTGGAATATCGTTACCGTTGGATCTAGGTGACGCGCAATCAATTGATTCCGCCATCTCTTTGATCAAAGGAATGAAGGAAAAGTTTATCGGAGTGGTGCATTGTGCTTCACCATCGCCCCATCAAGCACCGCTAGCGCAGGTTAGCGAAGATGATATGGAAATGTTTTGGAAAATAAATGTGATGGGACCTAGGCGTCTGTTGGCCGGTATTGTCAAGGAACGCCTGCGCAAGGAACGTGAAGGAGTTATTGTAGCGATAATGTCTGCTGCAATGGGTAATTGGGGTGCCAACGCCATGCCAGGCCTCGGAGCATACACTATTTCCAAGTTTGGGCTACTTGGGGTGTTGGCTTTGCTAGAAGCTGAAAATAAATGGCTGCGGGTTGTAACTGTCAATCCTGGTTTCACCAGGACCGGCATGCTTTCAGCCTTTGATGATAGGTTTATCGAACTGGCCTGCTCGCAAAAACCACTAGCAGAACCAGGCGAGATTGCCGCAGATATTGTTAGTCAATTTGAGGGGTAACGACATGAATTGGCGCACTGAAATGCCTTGGTTGCCAAGACCGCCAGTAAATTTCCGGCAAAGATGCAACATGTTATCGAGCAGTGACCCTGAATGTGGGCGGGAACTGGTTGAGTTGGCGTCCCACGCTCTTAATATAGACCAACAGCACAAGATTTTCCGAAAATTAACTGATTTAATTCAGCATGGATTGGAACTTAATCCTCTCTTGCGGTCGCTCAAACTTGGAATTATCAGTAATTCTACTACCAAATTACTGAATCCTTGCCTATATGCGACAGGGCTGCGCTATGGATATGACGTGCGACTCACGGTAGGACAGTATGGCCAAATGGTTCAGGAGGCCATTAATCCAGATTCTGCCTTTCAACGTTCGGCCGCTGACATTGTCTTGTTGGCCTTGGACCATAGAGGAATCCCGGGCCTAATGGAACACTATTCTCACGATGAGAATGAGTCCATTATTTCTGCGATGGATCATATGCACTCTATCCGTGATGGTTTGCATGGAATCCAATGCAAAATAATAATGCAATCTGTGCCAACGCCACCAGATAACCTTTTCGGTAATCGCGAGGAACAGATCCTCGGTTCTCAACGCCGGCGTATTAAGTTATTTAACCAGAAATTGGCGGAATACGCACAAGCGATGGGAGACCTTTGGTTAGACTTGGCCAACCTGGCCGAGGCCATCGGTACAGACAGTTGGTTTGAGGATAAACTGTGGCACATTGCCAAGCTATCTTTCGCGCAGGAAATCGTTCCGCTTTATTCCGATTATGTTTTTCGCCTAATCGCCATGTCCCAAGGTCGTGTGCGCAAATGCCTTGTGTTGGATTTAGACAATACGCTCTGGAATGGAGTTATCGGCGATGACGGTCTCGAGGGCATTGTCCTGGGACAAGGCTCAGCTATTGGCGAAGCCCATCTCTCTGTGCAGAAAATGGCCCTGTCCTTGCGGCAGCGGGGAATTATTTTGGCCGTATGCTCGAAAAACAACGAGCCTATGGCAAGATTACCATTTCAAAAGCATCCCGATATGCTGCTACGCGAGGACCATATAGCCGTGTTCATGGCAAATTGGCGCGACAAAGCGACTAATATCGAAGCGATAGCTTCCGCGCTAAATATTGGTTTGGACTCTCTAGTTTTTCTCGACGACAATCCGGCCGAGAGGCAGCAAGTTCGCAGCGCCTTACCAACTGTGGCAGTTCCCGAGTTGCCAGAGGACGTGGCTCTTTATCCTAGAACGGTGTTCGCCGGTGGGTATTTTGAAGCATATACTTTCACTACGGAGGACAGCGCACGTGCAGAGCTTTATCAAGCAAATGCTCGCCGGGCACTGTCCGCTGCTTCTTACCGAAACCTGGATGAATATCTTGCTTCCCTGGAAATGACCGTTACCTTCTCACCTTTCGATTCCATTGGGCGCAGCCGGATCTGCCAACTCATAGCCCGTTCAAATCAATTCAATCTCACCACCAAGCGCTATTCAGAGGCAGATGTAGAGTGCTTGGAATCGAATCCAGAAATATTAACTTTACAAGTGCGAGTCACGGACAAATTCGGTGACAATGGCATGATTAGCGTGATCGTTTGCCGGCCTCAGGCGGGGGCAACTTGGCTAATCGATACCTGGTTGATGAGTTGTCGCGTGTTGGGTCGTGGCATCGAAAACGCGGTACTTGACGAGATAGTTGAGAATGCGCGCAAACGCGGAATAAACAGCTTAATCGGCCACTACATCCCGACTGAACGCAATGGTATGGTGCGGGATCATTACAATAAACTTGGTTTTGAGGCCTTTGGCAAATCAGAAGAGGGAGATCTTTGGAAGCTTGAGGTTGAATGTCATAAGAGGAACCCTCTTGCCATGAACATATGTCGATTGGGTTTTGGAGGCCATTCATGATTTCGGCCGCCTCCTTGCCTTTCTTGGGGTTTGCTTTAGCAGTTCTGCTTGCCCAAATTCTGGCTCCTGGCCGAATACGTGCGAGTATCTTGTTTCCTATTGCAAATTTTTGTTTTCTTTACATGGTCATGCCCGACTGGAAAGCCATGTTGCTCTTGATCGGCTTCCTGGTGCTTTCCTACATCACGATTTGGACAGCCGCGCGCAAAAAGCGCCTGATGTTTACCTGCGCGTTGGTGACTGTTTTACTCTATTTCGCCTGGGTTAAAGGTTACCCAATATTTGCCGAACTGCCGATTTACAGCCACATGCCTGTTGTTATTGGATTGTCGTATATCTTAATTCGAAGTCTACAAGTTGCTATTGATACCTACGAAGGTACCTTGCCCATACCTCTCTCGCCTTGGCGCCTATTCAATTTTGTTTGTTGTTGGCCGATGTTACTTTCTGGCCCCATTCAGTCATATCAGAAATTTGATACGCAGCAGCGTGACTTGCCAACATTCAGGCTTACCGGATATGTGTTTAGTAAATCTCTAGCGCGGCTGGCCTGGGGTCTATTCTCAGTAATCGTGTTGGCAGACCAAGCGTTAAATATTCATTCACAGGCTAATGAATGTTCTGTGCGCGACTGCGCCAGTCAATCGATGTCGGCTACACTTGGCCTTCCGCAATCTTACTTGGATCATAGTTCTCTCATTGATTGGCTTTTCGCACCTGGTGTTTTGAGCAAACTTATAACAGGTACAGGATCATATCCTCTAATAATGCTAGCGATATCGCAGATGGGCTACTTAATTTACCTGTACTTAAACTTTAGTGGTTATACCCACATTGTAATCGGGGTTGGAGGTTTCATGGGTTTGAAACTTCCAGAAAACTTCAACCGCCCTTGGGCTTCGAAAAGTTTCCTTGATCTTTGGACGCGATGGCATATGACTTTGGCCAATTGGTTCAAGGCTTATGTATTCAATAAAGTAGTTAGCAAATTGCTGCGATCCTGGCCAAGCAAGACGATGACGCCATACTATGCCGTTATTGCATTCTTTGTAACCTTTTTCCTGGTAGGTGTCTGGCACGGACCCACGTGGCCATATTTTCTTTGTGGGTTCGGGTTGGGAGTCGGAGTTAGCGTTAACAAACTTTGGCAATTACAATTTAGAAAGAGGTTCGGAAAAAAGGCCGAGGCTTGGATTTCGTCTATAGCCGCTTATGAGGCCTTAAGTGGTGCGTTGGCTTTGGCGTATCTTGCTGTTACGATAATCCCTTTTTGGACGAACAAAGATGAGATTGTAAAGATGAGTTTCAGCTATGGTCTGTTCGGACTGGTTTTGTCATATTTTATAATGGCCGTAATGATCTACCCTGTCATTTATTTTTATCAGTCGACTGAGTCACACGCAGATCGGTTTATTGCCTTCATGCGCAATCCTTGGTTTGTCGGCATCGTACTCGCTGCTACCTGTATTTACCTCTTCTTTACGCCTGATGTAGACGTCAAATCGGTGTATCAGGGATTTTAATAAACTGAACCGCCCCGAGATTGCCGGAGACTCCAAACTTTGAGAGGATTGGGTCATGGGCAAGCAAACCAGGTATTCACCAGAGGTGAGGGAGCGGGCGGTTCGGCTGGTGTCGGAGCACACCGGGGAATACAGCTCGCAATGGG
>JAZDHW010000157.1:0-27048 GCA_043805555.1 Pseudomonadota bacterium | reverse complement strand
ACCCTGGAGAACATCAAGCCCGGCGACAAGCCCGGCTATCTGGGCATCCCCGGCGCGCCGCAGACCAGCTACATCCTGGGCTTTTTGTGGGCCGTGTGGGTGGGCTGGATCTTCTCCACCGTGGGGGCCTTCGGCGGCGTGATGGCCGGCGTGGGCCACATCACCATCTTCGGCCTGGGCGACTATGCCAAGACCTTTGGCAAGGACAACCCGGTGAACAAGATGGTCACCGACTCCATCCGGGTTTCCAACCAGTGGCTGGTGGGGCTCTCGGCCCTGATCTCCAGCATCAATTATTATAAGATGGGCCGCCTGGTGCTGCCGCTGGCGGTGTGCCTGGCCATCGGCTCCATGGCCGGCTCCTACCTGGTGCCGGCGCTGACCGCGGGCAAGGTCAACCTTTCCAGCTACATCGGCTTCTTCGGCGCCTGCGTGCTGCTCCTGGGCTGCATCCTGCTCTATGAGACCACGCCCAGGGGCCAGGCCTCCAAGAAGGCGGCCAAGGCCGCGGCGGCCGAGTTTGAGAAGCAGTGCAAGATCGGCGACACCACCGCCCTGGGCGTGAAGATCACCAAGGGCAGCTACGGCGGCATGATCATCAGCCTGTGCGTGGTGCTGGCCGGCGGGCTGTGGGGCAACCTGATCGACACCGATGCCGGCAGCTCGCACGTGGTCGCCATCGGCCTTTGCCTGGTCGGCGTGATCCTGGGCCTGGTGCTCACGGCCAAAAATCGGGTGCACTTCACCTTCTGCGGGGTGGAGTTCTCTTTCCCTGGCTACGCGCCCATCATCGGCGGCCTGGTCATCGCGGCCCTGGCGGCCTTCCTGGGCGTGGGCGGCGGCTTTTTGTTCGTGCCCTTCCTCACCTCGGTGGCCGGGCTGCCCATGTTCATCGTGGCCGGCACCAGCGCCCTGGCGGTGTTGGTGGGCATGATCGTCAGCATCTTCAGCTACATGTTCGGCAAGGGCGTGGTGGTGCAATGGGGCTTCATCGGCGTGGAGCTCATCGGCATCTTCGTGGGCTCCATGATCGGCCCGCGCACCAGCAAGTACATCCCGGACAAGTGGCTCAAGATCATCTTCGTGGTGCTGGCCTTCTACGTGGGCCTGCGCTACTTCGTCAAGGGTTTCTGGGGCTTCAGCATCCTGCCGCCGTATTAGGCGAGGGCGCGCGCCGCTTGCCCGGCAACATCCCGATCCCGACGCGGGGCCTGCCCAAGGGGGCGGGCCCCGCTCTTTTTACCTGGCCGGCGCTGCGCAGGGCGGGAGCCCTAATCAGCATTTATTCAGCAGAGAGGCGATCTTGGACCCCCTGGAACAGTTCGTGGCCTGTCTGGACCCGGTGCTCATCGCGCCCTATCGCTGGCCGGCCGACCCCATCTGGGGGTGGTGGCTGGGCACCCTGGTCCTGGCCCTGTGGTGCGCGCTGTTGGGCGAATTGACCGCCGGCGTCATCTACCGGGTCAACCACCGCTACCTGCGCGAGCACAACCAGAACATGCTGGCGCGCAACCGCGAGGCCAGGGACGCCCTGCGCGCCGGGGACAGGCAAGGCTACAAGGCCCTGAATAAAAAGGCGAACGACGCCTTCGGCCGGGCCTTCTTCCTGCAGATGGCCATGGGCTCGGCCAGCCTGTGGCCAGCCTTCCTGGCCGTGGCCTGGCTCCAGGCCCGCTTCGAAGGCCTGTCGCTGTCCCCGTTCGGCCTGGGGCTGGGGGTGAACTACCTGGTCGGTTTCCTGCTTTGTTACCTGGCTGTAAGGCTTGGTTTAATGCGCATTAAAAAATATATACCATTTTTAAGGCGCACAAAAGCAATGGCGGAAGAGCTGCTATCTCTGCAAGTCAATCAATCAAAGCCAGCAAAGCAGTATGGACCATCCCAACCCAGCGATGATGCTGAAACCGGAAAAACATAATTATTTTATATTGACGCCATAAAACCCAGCGTGCTAATTTCCCATACTGAGTCAGGGCGATCGGCTGGGGCCGCCGCCCTGATCCGCGACCGGTGGCTGGGGCCAGCGGCCGCGCGTCCGCCCAAGGCCTGGGGTGCGCCAGGGGCGGGCTGGCTGGGGAAGGCGTCGGGCGACCGGCCACGGGGCCGGGTGCGCGGCGCGGCTGGTATCTACTAGAGAAGGAAAGAGGGAAGCAATGAAGAAGCTGTTTGCCATTATGGCGGCTGTGGCGATCGTGGCCCTGGCCGTCCCGGTGCTGGCGGCCACGGCCCCCGGCCCGCAGGTGACCGTCGGCGGTCGTATGCTGACCGACTTCGGCTACCATCAGACCTCCAAAGAGTTGACCTCCAACAAGAAAAACGACGTCACCACCGCCTTCATCAACCTGGCCGGCCACAGCTACCTGCACGCCAAGTTCACCTCGGCCGACAAGACCGCCGGTGGTTTCATCGAATTCGGCCTGGCCTCCAAGGTCGGCGACAACGAATCCATCAGCCTGCGCTACGCCTACGGCTGGTGGAAGGTCGGCAACTGCAAGCTGCTCGCCGGCCAGGATGACGGCTGGGTGGGCACCCTGAAGCACCACCCCAAGCAGTACCTGGGCGTGTCCGAGTCGGCCAAGCTGCTGCTGGCCAACTGGGGCTACATCTACTCCGCCCGCTCCCCGCAGGTGCGGTTTGAGTATGCCAAGGGCAACTTCGGCGCCAGCATCGCCATGGTGCAGCCCATGGCCGAGATCACCCCCGGCGCCACCGGCGTCGGCTTCACCACCGGCTCCCAGTCCCTGCCCTCGGGCGTGGACCTCTACGCCACCCTGCCCCGCTTCGACGTGGCCGTCCAGTTCACCGCTGGCGGCTTCTGGACCGGCCCCGGCTTCGGTTGGGCCCAGTACAAGGTCGAGAAGGGCTCCGTGACCATGTCCGACGACACCGTGACCTCCTGGATCGGCATCCTGCCCGTGAAGTTCACGGCTGGCCCCTTCACCGCCAAGGCTGAGATCCACTACGGCCAGAACAACGACTACGAGTGGTCCGGCGAGCTCATCACCGCCTTCAAGAGCGCTCCCCGCTCCCTGGCCTTCGTGAACGCCTCCGGCCGGGTCGAGGACACCAAGCAGGTCGGCGGCTTCATCGCCCTGGAGTACAAGATCACCCCGATGTTCGAGATCACCGGTGGCTACGGCATCGAGAAGCTCAGCAACGACTCCTGGAAGAAGGACGCCGGCTACAAGAACGACGACTACACCCGGTCGGCCTTCTTCGTGGCCCTGCCCATCACCATCACCAAGAACTTCGCCCTGCATCCGGAGTTCAACTACTTCAACTACGGCGACAACATCAAGGACGGCCAGGACTTCGGCAACGAGTGGATGCTCGGCCTGCAGTTCCGCTTCGTCTTCTAATCGCCTGACCCGTGTTTGAAAGCACCCCTGCGGGCCGGAGGGCAACCTCCGGCCCGCTCCTTTTTTGTTCGTAGCATTAGGGGCTTGCCCGCCGCCGGCCGCGGGTGCTAACTTGGGCGGCACCTGCCCGATCAAACGGCTTGCACCCAGCGTGCCCCCCGCCGTCGCCGACCGTTTCATGGTCCTGCCCGGAAAGGTCCGCCATGCCGCGCCGTAGGTTTGCCGGTTTCCTGGTCCTGGCCGGCCTGCTGCTGGCCGCCGCCGCCGCCGCCCCGGCCGCCGGCCCGGAACAGGCCCCGGCCCCGGTCTTCACCATCCACGCCCGCCTGCTCACCGACCTGGGCTACAACGGCCAGAGCCAGGAGCTGACCAGCAACCGGCGCGAGGCGGTGACCACGGCCTACGCCAGCCTGGCCGCCAACTCCTACCTGCGGGCCAAGTTCATGAGCCCCGACCACAGCGCCGGCGGCCTGCTGGAGCTGGGCCTGGGCTCCAGGCTCGGCGACAACGAGGCGGCCTTGCTGCGCTATGCCTATGGCTGGTTCCAGCACGGGCCCTGGCGGGTGGTGGCCGGCCAGGACGAGAGCTGGGTGGGCGGGCTCAAGCACGCGCCCAAGCAGAACCTGGGCACCAGCCAGTCCGGCAAGCTCTACCTGAGCGACTGGGGCTTCCTGTACAGCGGCCGCCACTCCATGGTGCGCCTGGAGTGGGGCCAGGGGGCCTGGGGCGCCTGCCTGGGCCTGGTCCAGCCCATGGCCGAGCTGACCCCCAGCGCCTCCGGCGGCCTGACCACCGGCTCGGCCGCCTTGCCGGCCGGGGTGGATCTCTACGCCGACCTGCCCCGGGTGGACCTGGCCCTGGATTTGCGCGCCGGCGGTCTCTGGCTGGGGCCGGGCGCGGGCTGGGCCCGCTACCGCCTGGAGGGGGCCGGCGCGGGCGAGGACAGCATCACCACCTGGGTGGCGGTGTTGCCCTTCAAGCTGACCCTGGGCCCGCTCACCGCCAAGGGCGAGGTGCACCACGGCCAGAACACCGACTACGAGTGGTCCGGCGACATCCTCACCGGCCTGCGCGGCCTGCCCCGGGCGGTGGCCTTCCTGGCCGCCGACGGCAAGCTCAGCGACACCAGGCAGACCGGCGGCTTCCTGACCCTGGAGTGGAAGTTCGCCCCCAAGTGGGAGCTGATCGGCGGCTACGGCGTGGAGCGCCTGGCCAACGACGCCTGGAAGGACCAGGCCGGCTATGCCCAGGACAGCTACACCCGCCAGGCCTTTTTCGCGGCCCTGCCCTGCCAGGTCACGGCCAATTTCACCATCCACCCCGAGTTCGGCTACTACGACTACGGCGACCGCGTGCAGGACGGCAAGGCCTTTGGCAACGAGTGGTTGGCCGGTATACAATTTCGCTGGATCTTCTAATCCGGCGCGGGGACCGGCCGCGGCTTTTCTGGTAAATTAACCGGAGTTCGCGGGCTTCGGCCGGGTGCGGCCCCGCGGCGCATAAAACCGCATAAATAATGGGGCTTTTTCACATGTTGGAACAAAAGCCCTTGACAACATGTATTTTTTGCCATAGAGAAGGTCAATCCGAACTCAATGGCATGACCCCGGCCCGGCCCCCAGCGGCGGGCGTTATTGCTGGTGAGGGCGTGCAGGGGTAGGAGCGCCGAACGCGCGGGCGAGGCCAAGACGGGGCCGGCCAAGCCCGGGCGAATGGGCGCTCATTCACGGCCGCCGGCCTGGGCCCCGGCCGACGGACCCCGCCCCGGCACGCCAGTTTGCATAAACCAGGGACCCGCGCATATCTAGCAAGGAGCAGAAGCGATGAAGAAGGTCTCTCTGTTGGCGCCCGGCCCCACCCCGGTGCCCCCCCGGACCCTGCTGGCCATGGCCCAGCCCCTCATCCACCACCGCTCGGCCGACTTCATGGAAGTGATCGGCCAGGTGAGGGCCGGCCTGAAGAAGATCTACCAGACCGCCAACGAGGTCCTGACCTTCTGTAGCAGCGGCACCGGCGCCATGGAGAGCGCGGTGAGCAACCTGCTCAGCCCCGGCGACAAGGCCATTGCCGTCAGCGGCGGCAAGTTCGGCGAGCGCTGGACCCAGCTCCTGAAGGCCTACGGCTGCCAGCCGGTGGAAGTGAAATGCGATTGGGGCCACGCCGTGGACCCCGACCAGGTGGCCGACCTGATCAAGGCCGATCCGGCCATCAAGGCCATCTACGTGCAGGCCCTGGAGACCAGCACCGGCGTGGACCACCCCATCCAGGCCCTGGGCCAGGTGGCCAAGGCCACCGGCAAGGTGCTGGTGGTGGACGCGGTCAGCGCCCTGGGGGCCTACGCCATCCCGGTGGACGAGTGGGGCCTGGACGTGGTGGTCAGCGGCAGCCAGAAGGCCCTGATGATGCCTCCCGGCCTGGCCTTCTGCTCCATCGGCCCCAAGGCCCTGGAGTTGATGAAGACCTCGACCCTGCCCAAGTTCTATTTCTCCTGGGCCAAGGAGCTCAAGAGCCAGACCGAGAACAAGGGCGCCTTCACCTCGCCGGTGACGCTGTTCATGGGCCTCTTGGACATCTTCAACCTCATCGAGGCCGAGGGTCTCGCCAACATCTACGCCCAGACCGCCCTGCGCAGCCAGGCCTTCAAGGCCGCCGTGGCCGCCTGGGGCCTGGAGCTGTATTCCAAGGACCGCCCCTCCACCGCGCTCACCGCCGTGCAGTGCCCCGAGGGCATCGACGGCCAGAAGGTGGTGAAGTGGCTCAAGGACAAGTACGCCATCTACATCGCCGGCGGCCAGGACCAGGCCAAGGGCAAGATCTTCCGGGTGGCCCACATGGGCTACATCAACGAGTTCGACACCCTCCAGGCCATCAGCGCCATCGAGATGGCCCTGAAGGGCCTGGGCTACTCCTTCGAAATGGGCGTGGGCGTGGCCGCGGCCCAAAAAATCTTCGGGGAGGCGTGATATGGCCATGAAGATCCTGGTCAGCGACCCGCTGGCCAAAGAAGGCGTGGAAATCTTCAAGAACGAAGGCTTCGAGGTGGAGGTCAAGACCGGCCTTAGCCCCTTGGAGCTGAAAGAGGCCATCAAGGGCGTGGCCGGGCTGGTCATCCGTTCGGCCACCCAGGTCACCGCCGACCTCTTGGCCGCCGCCGACGCGCTCAAGGTGGTGGGCCGGGCCGGCACCGGCCTGGACAACGTGGACATCCCCGCGGCCACGGCCAAGGGCGTCATCGTCATGAACACCCCCGGCCAGAACAGCAACGCCGCCGCCGAGCTGGCCATGGGCCACATCTTCGCCCTGTCCCGCCACATCGCCCGCGGCCACCGCGGCATCAAGGAGGGCAAGTGGGAGAAGAAGGCCCTGCGCGGCCGCGAGGTCAAGGGCAAGACCCTGGGCATCCTGGGCCTGGGCAACATCGGGCGTATCCTGGCCGAGCTGGGCAAGGGCGTGAAGATGCGGGTCATCGGTTTCGACCCCTTCCTGAGCCCGGCTGAGATCCAGGCCCGCGGGGCCGAGGCGGTGGACTTCGAGGCCCTGCTGGCCCAGTCCGACTACCTGTCCATCCACGTGCCCAAGACCAAGGAGACCGCCGGCCTTTTCAGCGCGGCCAACATCGCCAAGATGAAGGACGGCGCGTATCTGATCAACTGCGCCCGGGGCGGCATCGTGGACGAGGCCGCCCTGTGCGACGCGCTCACCTCCGGCAAGCTCTCCGGCGCGGCCCTGGACGTCTTCGAGCAGGAGCCCCTGCCGGCCGACAGCCGCATCATGTACGCCGACGACCTGGTCTGCACCCCGCACCTGGGCGCCAACACCCACGAGGCCCAGGTCAACGTGGCCATCGCGGTGGCCAACCAGATCAGCAAGTACCTGAAGACCGGCGTGGCCGACTTCGCGGTGAACGCCCCCAAGTAAGCGCCTGACATTAGTAACCCGTGGGCCTCGGCTGCGGCCGGGGCCCACGTCTTTTCTTGGGGGCGCGCGGATCCTCGCATTGGCCCGCTGCTAACTTCATGCTTCGTTTTTTTTAACCTGAAAAAATTAGCTGTCATTGCGAGCGTAGCGAAGCAATCTCCCGGTCCCATTCCATTAAGAGACAACGGAAGATTGCTTCGTCGCTAAAGCTCTTCGCAATGACGGCAACGCGCCTATACCATCAAGCCATCAAAGGGACAAGCATCAGGCGGCGCCCAACACCCTGATCTGTCATTGCGAGGAGCGAAGCGACGTGGCAATCTCCTGAAAAACAAGCCAAAGAGATTGCTTCGCTGCGCTCGCAATGACAGATTCAGGCTTTCTTGGCCGAACAGACCGGACCGAGCTTTTCTGGCTTCATGGTTTATCGGTATAGACGCATGACGGCAATTCTCATGACATCGGCGCACGGGGCGGCGGTGTGGCGGCGCGGCCTCGCGCCAAGACCTCTTGTCGCTTCGCGACCCGGACAGCGAGCTGTCCGGGCCACCCGGAGAAGACAGAAGTGATTGCCGCGTCGCCCTACGGTCTCCTCGCAATGACCCAGGGGGGAGGAGGGCTCCTCGCAATGATCTAGGGGGAGGCTCCTCGCAATGGCAGGGAAGGAGCGCCGGCGCGCGGCGACTCGCCGGCTAGGAGCCTGTCGGAGTAATCCTCCGACAGGCTTCCGGGCGGGCCATGGACGGCCCGCCCGGAATGGCGCCAAATCAATTTTTGGCGCCATTCCGAGAACTTGCCAAAATTAACTTTTGGCAAGTTCCAAGAGGAGAAAGCCATGGATGGCTTTCTCCGACACACACCTAGTCCTCCCAGAGCTGGGGGTCGATGATGCCGATCTTCACCGCGTACTTGACCATGTCCAGGCGGTCCTTGAGCGCCAGCTTCTTCATGATGTTGGTGCGGTGCTTCTCCACCGTCTTGGGGCTGACGCATAGCATCTCGGCGATCTGGTTGGTGGAGTTGCCCTCGGCCACCAGGCGGAAGATCTGCTGCTCGCGCTCGCTCAGAAGGTCATAGCCGCGCACGCTGGGGGCCTCGCGCCGGCTTTCCAGGTAGGCTCCCACCACCTCGGCCTCGATCTTGGAGGAGAGAAAATACTCGCCCCGGGCGGCGGCGCGCACCGCGGCCAGCACGTCCTCCACCGGCGAGGCCTTGAGCACGTAGCCCAGGGCCCCGGCCGCCAGCACCTGGCGCACGAAGGTCTCCTTGCCGTGCATGCTCAGGATGACGATGCGGCAATCCGGGGTGGACTCCTTGATCATCGCCGCCGCCTCCAGGCCGCTGACGCCGGGCATGCCGATGTCCAGCACGATCACGTCGGGCTTCAGGGTCTTGGCCTTCTCCAGGGCCTCGCGCCCGTCGGCGGCCTCGCCGATCACCTCGAAGTCCGGCTGGTCGCCCATGAGCTGCCGGAGCCCGGAGCGCACCACGGCGTGGTCGTCGGCGATGAGCACCCGAATCTTGTTCATGCCTGCTCCCCCTCCAGGTCTTCCGACTCGCCCGGCTCCGGGCCCGGCTCCTGCTCCACCGGCAGCTCGGCCCGGATCAGGGCGCCCTTGCCCGGCGCGCTGCGGATGTCCAGCCGCCCGCCCACGCTGGCCACCCGTTCGCGCATGCCGATGAGCCCGATGCCGCCCTGGCCCGGCCCGGCCAGGCTGGGCGCGCCCCCGGCCACGAAGCCCACGCCGTCATCCTTGAGCATGAATATAACCCGAGGATGGCTGTAGGTGAGCTGGATATTGATGTGCTCGGCCTTGGCGTGCTTGGCCACGTTGTTCAGGCCTTCCTGCAAAAGGCGGTAGAGCACGATCTCCAGGCGCGGGTCCAGCCGGCGCTTGATGGCAAAGCCCATGGCCACGAACTCCACCTTGATCCCCGGCCGGCGCTTGCGAAAGTCGTTGACGTACCATTCCATGGCCGAGATGAGGCCCAGGTGGTCCAGCATGTCGGGCCGCAGATCGCTGCTGATCTTGCGGATGTCGTCGGCCAGGCCCTCGATCAGGTCCACCAGCTCGCGGCAGCGGGTGCGCTGGGGGGCCTGCTCGCCGGGGATGGATTTATAGAGCGCCTCCACCCCGAAGTGCAGGGCGGTGAGCTTCTGGCCGAACTCGTCGTGCAGATCGGCGGCCAGGCGCTTGCGCTCGTCCTCGATGCCGGCGATGAGGCGGCGCGACAGGTGGCGGATGTCCTCCTCGGCCAGGCGGCGGGCGGTGACGTCGCGCACGTAGGCCAGCACCACCGGCTGGCCGCGGTAGGTGGTGGTGGTGGCCGAGACCGCCACCCAGAGCTGGGAGCCGTCCTTGCGCACGCCCCGGAAGTCGTAGCGCCCCGGCACCTCGCGGCCGGCCTGGCGGGCCAGGCTGTATTCCAGCACCGGCACGTTATCGTGGGGGTCCACCACCAGCGACACCGGCCGGTCCACCAGCTCGCGGCGCTGGGCATAGCCGAAGATCTCGGCGAACTTCTGGTTGAAAAAGACCAGCAGGCCGTCCTGGATGATGGCCACGCCGTCGTTGCTGGCCTCGATGGCGGTGCGGTAGCGCTCCTCGCTCTCGCGCAACTGGGCCTCGGCGGTGAGCCGGGCCAGGATCTGGTCCTGCAGCTCGTGGACCTTGCCCTCCAGCTCCTCGGCGTGGGCCCGGATGAGCTGGGCCCGCTCCTGATAAAAATCGATGCGCCGGATCAGGTCGCGGGGCCGGGCCCGCAGGTTGGCCAGGGTCTCGGCGTAGAGATCCTTAAGGTCCTCGGCCTCCCGCAGGCTAAAGAGCCCGGCCCCGGCCAGGGCCTTGTGGGCCGCGGCCGAGCCCACGCTGCCGGCCAGGCTCTTCTCCACCTCGGCGTAAAGCTCGGCCAGTTGGTGGATGCTGATGCGCCCCATGCCGGCCAGGCCCACGGCGGCGATGCAGCGTTCGGAGAGGTGGATGGCCTTGTCGCGGGTGAAGAAGCGGCCCAAAAGGCCCTCCAGCTTCTCGCGCTTGGCGTTCAGGTCGATGTAGGCCTCGCGCCGGACCGAGCGCTCGAAGATGTCGCCGCTCAGGAGCACGCCCACGAACTCCTCGGCCTGGCTCTGGCCCTCGGCGCTGGGCGAAAAGAGCAGCGAGCCCAGCACGTACAGGCCCAGGTTGCACAGCAGGGTCCAGAGCACGGTGTGGCTGATGGGATCCAGGCCGGTGACCCCGAAAAGCTGCTCCGGACGCAACCAGGCCAGGCCCAGGGGGCCCTGGGTCAACAGATCGGGCGAGAACCAGCCGCTGCGCACAAAGGAGGGCAGGAGCGAGGTGTAGCCCCAGACCAGGAAGCCGGCGATGAGGCCCAGGGTGGCCCCGGCCTTGTTGCCGCCGGGCCAGAAGATGCCGCCGATGATGGCCGGGGCGAACTGGAGCACGGCGGCGAAGGCGATGAGCCCGATGTTGACCAGCATCAGGGATTCGCCCACCCGGCGCTCGAACCAGTAGCCCAGCAGGATGTAGATGGCCACCGCCACCCAGCGCGACTGGAGCAGGTGGCGCTCCAGGAAGGCCAGGCGCTTGATGCGCACCACCAGCGGCATCAACAGGTCGTTGGTGATCATGGTGGCCATGGTCATGGAGCTGATGAGCACCATGCTGGTGGCCGCGGAGAAGCCTCCGATGAAGACCAACAGCGCCAGCCAGGTCTGGCCCTCGCCGAGCGGCAGGCTGAGCACAAAGAGATCGGCCTGGGCCACCGGCAGGCCCTTGATCAGCCCGGCCTGGGCGATGGGGTAGACGAACAGGTTGATGAGCAGCATGTACAGGGGCAACAGCCACATGGCGTGGCGGATGTGCTTCTCGTCCTGGTTCTCCACCACCGCGATGTGGAACTGGCGGGGAAGGAACAGGATGGCGTTCATGCTAAGGAGAAGCCAACTGCCCCACTGGGCCAGGGAGGCGCGCTGGGGGGCGGGCAGGGGCGCGCCGGCCGCGCGGGCGGCCTGATAGCGGGAGAAGATGTCGTGGAAGCCGTCGAACATGTAGTAGACCACGAAGACGCCGGCGGCCATGAACAGCACCAGCTTGACCATGCTCTCGGCGGCCACGGCCATGACCATGCCCTGGTGGCGCTCGGTGGGGTCCAGCCGGCGCACGCCGAAGACGATGGTGAACAGGATCATCAGGCCCACGATGAGCGGCCCCACGTGGGAGCCCACCCAGGCCGCGGCCGCGCCCTCCACGCTGGTGATGAGCCCGAAGGTGGAGTAGATGGCCTTGAGTTGCAGGGCCACGTAGGGCATGTTGCCCACCAGGGCCAGGATGGTGACCAGGGCGGCCAGGCCTTCGGATTTCTCGTAGCGCACGCTGATGAAGTCGGCGATGGAGGTGATGTGGTGGGCGGTTTTGAGGCGCACCAGCTTGCGAAGGAGCGTCCACCAGAAGATGGCCACCAGGGAGGGGCCCAGGTAGACGGTGAGGAAAAGCAGGCCGCTGCTGGCGGCCAGGCCCACCGAGCCGTAGTAGGTCCAGGTGGTGCAGTAGACGGCCAGGGACAGGGAGTAGATCAGCGGGTTGGCCACCCGGCTGCGGCCGATGGCGCCCTGGCGCTCGGCCCACAGGGCCAGCATGAACAAGAGCCCCATGTAGAGGCAGAAGACGGCGATGACCGACAGCGGATTGAACATCAGCGCCGGTCCCCGCCCGGGGGCTCGCCGCGGCCGGGACGGGCCCGGCCCTGGCCCAGGAAGACCAGGGCCAGCACCAAGAAGCCCCAGACGGCGAAATAGAAGACGAAGCTGGTCTCGGAGTACCAGTCGCCGCTGGTCAGATAGGGCCAGTGCAGCAGGACCAGCGCCAGGCTGAACAGGAGCCATTGCAGGCCCGGCCGCCCCAGCAGTCTCCGGAAAGAGCGCATGCCTTTCCCCCCGGGGCCGGGCCGGCGGCCCCTGCTTCGGCTGGGCGCTTCCACCATAACATCGCGGCGGGGTGTTTAGCCAGAGGGGGGAGCCGAAGGGGGCGGGGCCGCATAAGGCGAAAAACCTTACAGCGGCAGGTCATCCGGGTGGCCGGTCTGGCCGGCGTAGGCGGCCAGGAAACCGCGGTCATGGGCGGCGCGCATCTGGGCCAGCTCGGCGAATTCATCGGCCATCTGGGTCAGCGCCACGGCCAGTTCGCCGGCCCGGGATTCCATGTCGCGCAGGCAGCGCTCGATCTCGCGGCAGGCCTGGTCCAGGCGCACCCCGGCCGCGCCGCCATTGCAGAGCATCTGGTGGCGGCGGCGGAAGGCCCGCACCAGGCAGCCGCCCAGGAAGGCGCTCAAGAGGGGCTCGGCGGCGGCCTGCTCGGCCAGGGCCACGAAAAGCTGGTCGGCGGAGTTGACCAGGCGGGGGTTGGCCTGGGCGGGGTCGCAGGGGAAATCCATCAGCGGCGCGGCGGCCCGCTGCCAGAGCCGGGTGGCCCCGGTGTTGGCCAGGCGCAGGCCCCGGGCCACCTGGCCCAACTGGGTCGCGTCCAGCCATTGTTCGTAGTCCAGGTCGTTGAGGCGCAGGGGCTGGCCCGGGCCGCCCAACAGGCCGATCACCTCGTCCGGGTCGGCGACGCGGGTGCCGGGCAGGCCCAGGCCCCGGCGGCTGAGGTTGTAGGCCCGCAGGTTCATGCGGGCCAGCACCCGGCCCAGGGCGTTAGCCGCCGCGGCCAGGCCGAGCTGGGTGATGACCGGGTCGCCGTCCATGCCCGGCAAGAGCACCCCGCCGGCCGGGTCGGAAAGATCGGCCCCCACCAGGACCAGGGACTCGCAGCCCATGAGGGCGGCGACCTCGGCCAGGCGGCCCAGGGTGTGCTGCTGGGGGGTGAGCGCCTCGGCAAAGGGCTCCAGCACGCCGGGCAGGCCCAGGCGGGGGCCCAGGCAGATCAGGCGCGGACCGGGGTGGGCCTTGACCGTGTCGGCGTGGGCCGTCTCCTCGGCGATCAGCGGCACCCGCGCCAGATCCGGGTGCCGCCAGCCGGCCAGGGGGCCGGCGGCCGGGCTGGTCACCGCGGCCGCGGTGGGCAGCAGACCCAGGGCCAGCAGGCGGGGCAGGGCCGCGTCGGAGCAAAACACCGGCACCCCGCCCAGGTGGTCCCCGAGGGCGGCCAGGGCCGGCTCCAGGCTGGGGCCGTTCTCCACGATCACCGCCGGCCGGCCCCGGAGCGCGCCGGGCAGGCCGGCGGCCCGGCCCATGAAGGCCAGGTGGCAGAGGTTGCGGATCAGGTTGGCCCCGCTGGGGCCCTCCCAGGCCAGGGCCCAGTCCCGGGCCAGCAGGGCCTGGCCCAGCACCCGGAAGAGCCGGGCCCGGGCCGCTTCCTCGGGCGCGCCGGGGGCCGGCCCGCTGCACTGCACCACCCGCAGGGCCTCGGCCAGGGCCAGTTGGGGGTGGCGGGCCAGGGCCTCCTCCATGGCCGCCTCGGCCGGGGCCAAGAGCACCAGGGAGCCCTCGGCCAGGTGGTCGGCCAGGTCGTGGCGGCCCAGGCCCAGGGCCAGCAGGTCGGGCCGGGGCTGGAGCACGAAGACCTGGTGGCCGGCCGGCATGCGGTTCAACAGCTCGGCCACCTCGTCCAGGGCCCCGCCGCCCACCACCAGCGTGATGCCGTCGGCGCGCAGCTCGGCCTCCAGCAGGGGGTTGCCGTTGCCGCTCAAGGCGGCCAGGCTGGCCCCGTCGCAGGCGCCGAAATCAGCCTGGCCCTGAAGCCAGCAAGCCACCTCGGGCGCGGCCGCGGCCAGGGCGGCGAAGTTTTGCCGGAGCAGTTCGGGAATGAAGGTAGGTTCCTTCACCGTCCCCGTCCCCGCGCCCGTGGCGGGGCCAGGACGCGTTTGATAACGGATAGAGGGGGTTCCCGGCAATGTTACCGTGGGGGGGTGCCGCCCGCAACCCAGGCCGGCCCGGCGGGCGGGGCGTCCTGCAGGCGGCCGGACTTGAAACGCAGCAGGATGGGGGCCCCGTCCATGCCGCGATACACGAAATGCTCCTCGTCCGCGAACAGGTTGACCATGTAGGAGCGCCAGGGCGGGCCCCAGGCCAGGGCCACCTCGCGCTGGTTGTCGCCCGCGGCGACGCGCCCGGCGGCCAGGCGGCGGGTCAGCTCCGGGGCCAGGTTGGCCGCGGCCAGGCGGCGCAGGCGGGGGCGGTGGCTCTGCGGGGGGCCGGGCAGGACGGCGGCGGCTGCGTCCGGGGCCATGGCCCGCCCGCCGGCGGGCAGGGCCAGCCAGAGGCTGTCGCCTTCGCGGGTCAAAAGCTGCCAGGCGCTCAGGGCCGGGGCCGCGCCGGCCGGGCGGCCGGCGGCGTCGGTCAGGGGCGTGGCCCGCCAGAACACGGCGGTTTGGGGGGCGCCGGCCGGCGGGGGCGCGGGCGCAGCCCCGGCTCCCCCGGCCAGGCAGGCCAGGCAGGCCAGGGCCGCCCAGAGCCGGAGGAGGCCGCGCACCGGGCCTAGTACATGCTGGAGTTCCAGTGCTTCTTGCGCCGGCCGAAGGCCAGGCCGATCAGCCAGCCCACCAGCAGCACGCCGCCGCCGGCCAGGAACCACTTGAGGTTGGTGGAAAAGCGCAGCGACTCCACCTCGGTGGTCAGTTCCTCCACCTCCTGGCCCTGATGCTGGTAGTCCTCCTGCAGCTTGGCGAACTCCTCGCGCAGCTTGATCACCTCGGCGCATTCGCCCTGCAACTGGCTCAGGGTGGCCTCGGCCTTGGCGGCCCGGTTTTCGGCCAGGCCCTGCAGCCGGCGGGCCTCGGCGGATTCGCGCTTGAACTCCTCCAGGCGCTGCACGGCGTTCTTGCCCTGGGGGTCGATCTCGCGGATGCGCACCGCCGCCGGGGTCTCGTCCATGAGGAAGCGCTTGAGCACCCAGCCGTCCTTGCCGGAGGGGGTGCGCACGTGGGCCCAGCCCTCGCTGTTTTCCTCCAGCACCGCGACGACGTCGCCCGAGGAGATCATCTCGATCACCCGGTTTTCGGTGCTGGGGCCGGTGCGCACCGTGATCTGCAAGCGGTCGCTGACGTATTGGTTTTTTTCGGCCAGGCCGGGGCAGGCCCACAACACCATGAGCGCCAGGGCAAGCCCAAGGGTGGCGGCAAGTTTCATTTCCATGGCTCCCGTGGAAAAAAGGGCAGAGGTTAACGCCAGTTAGGTTAGCAGAGCCCCGGCGGCGTGTCAACGAGGGCCTGGCGTCTTTGCTATGGCGTTATTTGACCTTTTCAAGAGACAATGCTATTACCCTGAATGTATGAGTGTAAGTGCGCCGTGCCAGCGGATCCCCGCCAGGAAGGTGCCCCATGATCCAGGGCCATGTCCTGATCGTAGATGACGAGCCCACCAACCTGACCCTGCTGGAGGAGCTGTTCCACCAGCAGGGCGCGCGCACCTCCAGCGCCGGCAACGGCCTGGACGCGTTGCGTCTGGCCCATGAGAACCGGCCGGACCTGATCCTGCTGGACGTGATGATGCCCGGCATGGACGGCTACGAGGTCTGCCGCCGGCTCAAGGCCGACGAGTCCACCCGGCGCATCCCGGTGGTGATGGTCACCGGCCTGGGCGCGTTGGACGACAAGCTCAAGGGCCTGGACGCCGGGGCCGACGATTTTTTAAGCAAGCCGGTGAACGCGGCCGAGATCCTGGTGCGCTCGCGCAACCTGCTCAGGGTCAAGGAGCTGGACGAGGATCTGGACAACGCCTACCACCGCCTGGCCGAGATCGCCTCCTACACCAACATCCTGCTCAGGCAGTTCGACCCCTACAGCTTCGAGCTTAACCAGAGCATGCGCCAGCTCATGGAGTTCCTCCTGGGCGCCCAGCCCGGCGACAAGACCCGGCCCCGCCGGGCGCTTTTGCTGGGCAGCGACCAGACCGGCAACTGGAGCGGCTGGGACTACACCTTCACCAATGGCAAGCTGGCCACCCGCCCCCTGCCCGACCCCCTGGGCCCGGCCGAGCTGCGCGGGCTTTTCAGCAACCAGAGCGTCATCTACGCCAACCGCGGCGAGCCGGATTTCGCCTCCATCGCCAGCCTGCCCCTGTGGCGCCACGCCGGCCAGGACACCCCCGCCCAGAACCTGGTGGCCTACCGCTCCGGCTCGGTGGCCGTCATCGCCCAGGATTTCGGCAAGCAGGTCAGCGCCTACGACACCCAGGTGCTCTCGGCCCTGGTGGGCACCGTGCATTTTTTCCTGAAAACCATCAGCAGCCAGATCCAGGAGGTGGAGCGGGCCTTCCTCTACACCATCGGGGCCCTGGCCCGGGCGGCCGAGAGCCACGACGAGGACACCGGCAACCACATCATCCGGGTCAACCGCTACGCCGAGCTGGTGGCCCGGGCGCTGGGCTGCGACGAGCTGACGGTGAAGACCCTGGGCTATTCGGCCCAGATGCACGACGTGGGCAAGCTGCACATCCACCCGGACATCCTGCGCAAGCCGGCCCGGCTCAGCCCCGAGGAATGGACCGAGGTGAAGAGGCACACGGTCTACGGCGTGCGCATCCTGGGCGACGACCCCCGCCTGGCCATGGCCCGCGAGGTGGCCATCAGCCACCATGAGCACTGGGACGGCAGCGGCTATCCCTACGGACTCAGGGGCGGGCACATCCCCCAAACCGGGCGCATCGTCATGCTGGCCGACATCTACGACGCCCTGCGCAGCGTGCGCCCCTACAAGCCGGCCTATGACCACGCCACCGCGGTGCGCATCATCACCAAGGGCGACGACCGGGTGCGGCCGGAGCATTTCGACCCCCGGGTGCTGGAGGCCTTCGGCGACCTGCACCAGGAGATGGAGGCCATCTTCATCGAGCTGCCCAGCCACGGCGAGCCGGCCGGCCTGCTGCCGCGCCCCGGCAGCCTGGATCTGGGGCATTTCGACCAGGCCGACGCGGGCGAGCGCACGGGCGAGATCAAATAGCGCCCGCGGCCGCCGGGGGGCGGCCTTGCCCGTGGGGGGCGCGCACAGGACCATGCCCGGCCGGGGCGGCGCGCAGCCGCGCCCGGCCCGACGACTGATTGCCAGGGGGCCCGTGATAGGGGGGCGCCTCGAACCGGAAGCTATCCTATACGAGCAAGCAGCAAGGAGGAGGGATCATGAGCGAGATCAAGACCATCGGCGTGGTGGGCGCAGGCACCATGGGCAACGGCATCGCCCAGCTCGCCGCCCAGATGGGCGCCAACGTCATCATGCGCGACATCAAGGACGACTTTGTCCAGCGCGGCATAAAGGCCATCGACAAGTTCCTGCAAAAGGGCGTGGACAAGGGCAAGGTGACCGCCGAGCAGAAATCGTCCGTGCTGGGCCGCATCATCGGCACCACCGACATGGGCGAGCTGGCCAAGGCCGACTTCATCATCGAGGCTGTGATCGAGGACCTGGATCTCAAGAAATCGGTCTTCAGCCAGTTGGACGAGATCTGCCGGCCCGAGGTCATCCTGGCCACCAACACCAGCTCCATGTCCGTCACCCTCATCGCCGCGGCCACCAAGCGCCAGGACAAGGTCGTGGGCATGCACTTCTTCAACCCGGTGCCCCTGATGCGCCTGGTGGAGATCATCCACGGCTTCGGCACCAGCGACGAGACCGTGGCCGTCACCACCGCGCTCGCCCAGAAGATGGGCAAGGAGACCGTGGAGGTGAAGGTGGACAGCCCCGGCTTCATCGTCAACCGCCTGATGATCCCCCACATGATCGAGGCGGTGAAACTGCTGGAAGAGGGCGTGGCCAGCAAGGAGGACATCGACAAGGCCATCAAGCTGGGCCTCAACTACCCCATGGGCCCCTTCGAGCTGATGGACTTCACCGGCATCGACATTTGCAAGTACGTGGCCGACTACTTCTACCTGGAGCTGAACAAGGAGCAGAAGTGGGCCGTGCCCACGGTGATGAAGAACCAGGTGCGCTCGGGCTTCGTGGGCCGCAAGAGCGGCAAGGGCTGGTACGACTACAGCAAGTAGCCGCGCACGGGGCGGATTGAACACGGGCCGGGGCCGCGCGCCCCGGCCCTTTTTACACCGGGCGGGAGTGGAGACAGGGGGAGCGATGCAAGCCGAGGACGTGGCCAGGCTCAAGGAGATGGCCGGGGGGCTTCAGGGCCTGTGCGAGAGCTGGCTGGTCATGCGCGAGGCGCTAAAGGACATCACCGCCTGCGCGCTGAGCCAGGAGATGGGCCAGGCCCAGCGCCTGGCCTTCATCAACAACCTGGCCCACAGCGCCCTGGAGGCGGCGGACAAGGTATAATTTTTAACCTTTTAGGTTATAAGCATTGACTATCATATTATATGGACATATCATTTAAGAACAATAAGCTGGCAAGAAGCTGCAATAGCAGGGATGCGGCTGTCAAGCGCTGGGGCGCCGTCAACGCCGCGCGCATCATGCAAAGGCTGAAAGAACTGCAACACTCGGACACCCTGGCGGACGTCTTTATTCTCCCGGCCGCGCGCTGCCATGAGTTGAAAGGTTCCCTGAAGGGGCGGTTCGCGGTTGATGCACTACATCCTTTTCGTTTGATCTTTGCCCCGGCCCATAATCCTCTTCCTTACAAGGACGACGGCGGTCTGGACTTAGAGAAAATTACAGCCGTCGTTATCTTGGATGTGGAGGACTACCATGGCTAGATTGACCAACATCGCCTACCAGCCTGATTACGCGGTTCCACCGGGTGAGACCCTGCGGGAGACGCTTGATTCCCTGGGCATGACCCAAACCCAGTTGGCGGCGCGCACGGGCCTTTCCCTGAAGACCATCAGCGGGATCGTCAAGGGCAAGGAACCGTTGACTCCCAAAACCGCCATCATGTTGCATCGGGTCTTGGGTATCAAGGCATCGTTTTGGAACAGCATGGAGGCCGACTACCGTTCGGCCATGGCCGCCATGGCCGAACGGGAGAGACTGCAAGGCTGGACGGGTTGGGCTGAAAAGATGCCCTACAAATCCCTCCAGCAGCGGGGCGTGCTGGCCGCCGGGTTGCGGGGGCAGGACCTGGTGGCGGCGTTGCTGGATTTTTTCGGGGTCAGCAGCCCGGAGGCATGGCAGGCCGTCTGGCAAAGCCCCCAGGCGGCTTTTCGTTCCTCGCCGGCCTTCCGGAGTTCACCGGAAGTGGTGGCAACTTGGCTGCGGCTTGGTGAACTGGACAGTCAAGCCATCCGCACTAAGTCGTTTTCAGATGTGGGTATGAAAAAGGCCTTGGCCCAGGCCAGGCACTTGACCAACCTCCCACCTACGGAGTTTTGCCCACGCCTGACGGAGATATGCGCCCAAAGTGGCGTGGCCCTAGTTTTTGTGCCCGAATTGCCTGGGCTGCGCCTGTCCGGCGCCTCCCGGTGGTTGACCCCAGACAAGGCGTTGATTCAGTTGAGCTTACGCTACAAGCGCAACGACCAGCTTTGGTTCACCTTTTTCCATGAAGCCGGTCACCTCCTGCTGCATGGCAAAAGAGAAATTTTCATAGACGGGGAGTCGTTCGGCCAGGAGCATAAAGAGGCTGAGGCCAATATTTTTGCCGCCAATGAGCTGATACCTCCCGCCAAACTCAGGGCCTTCCTGGATCGGTTGGGCGGAAGAACTCCCCTGAAACGTGAGGCGGTCTCTTTTGCCGATACCATCGGGATTCATCCCGGCATTGTGGTCGGGCGGTTGCAACGAGATGGTGTTATCAAATTCAACCAGTTGACGGTCCTGTTTCAACGCCTACAGTGGGCTAACCCCAACTAGCGCCCCACCAGCACCTCGAACTCGTCCAGGCCCACCTCCTGGCCGCCCCAGCCGATCTGGCAGCGGCCGGCCCAGGTCTTGCCGATGTGCAGGCCGTCGCGGTGGCGCCCCCGGCAGATGCACAGATCCTGGCCCTGGGCGCGGCCGGCCACCAGGCAGCCGCCGGTGCCCAGGCCCGCCCGGCCCCTGCGCCAGGCGTAGCCGCCGCTGGGGCGCACCAGCACCTCGAAGTCCCTGACCAGCTCCTCGCGGCCGCGGTGGCCCACGTTGCAGCGGCCGCGCCAGTACTTGCCCACGTGCAGGCCGTCGTCCAGGCGGGCGCGGCAGACGAACAACTCGCCCTCGCGCACCATTCCCCCGCCCACCGCGCCGGCCGGCAGTTCGCCGTCCCGGGCCGGGGTCCAGACAAAGCCGCCGCCCACCAGCAGCTCGAAGGGGGCCACCCCCAGCTCCCGCCCGCCCCAGCCGATGGAGCAGCGGCCCTGGCGCAGCTCGCCGATGTGCACCCCGTCGCGGTGGAAGACCCGGCACACGGCCAGCTCGCCGGCGGGGCCCTGGCCGGCGGCAAAGAGCCAGGCCGGCGGCTGGGGGCTTTCCGGGACCCAGCGCACCTGGTCGCGGTCCACCAGGATCTCGAAGTCCTCCAGGCTCACCTCGTGCCCGCCCCAGCCCACGTTGCAGCGGCCGTTGAAGAACTTGCCCGGATGCACCCCGTCGCGGTGCTTGCCCCGGCAGACGTAGAGATCCGACTCGGGCACGAAGCCGGCCCGCACCGCGCCCTCGGGCAGGCGGCCCTTGTAGCGCACCCAGGTCAGCTCGGCCGCGGCCGGCGCGGGCCAGATCAGGCCGGCCAGGCCGGCCAGGATGGCCAGGCCCAGCAGCGGGGCGCACAGGCGGGCAAGGCGTCGCATGGTTCTCTCCCCGAAACGTCGGCGCTCAGGCCAACAGTTCGTCCACGGTCTGCACGCTCAACAGCGGGCGCAGGACGCTCTTGCGATAGAGGTCCAGGCAGGCCGCGTGGGCCTGGTCGTTATGGGCGTTGCTGGCGTCGTCCACAATCACCGCCTGGAAGTCGTTGGCGATGGCGTCCAGGGCGCTGGTCAGCACGCAGTAGGGGGTCATCAGCCCGGCCACCGCCACCCGCCGCACGCCCCACAGGCGTAAACTCTGGTCCAGGTCGGTCTTGAAAAAGGCGCTCATGCGGCGTTTGGGCAGCCAGTGGTCGCCGGGTTCGCGGGTCAGGAGCCCGCTGACCTCGGCCCCGCCGGTGCCGCGGATGGAATGGGGAGGCATGCGCCCGCCGAAAAGGAAGTCGCCGGGCAGGAAGCTGTCGGTGGTGAAGATCACCGGCCAGCCGCGGCCGCGGGCCCCGGCCGTGAGCCGGTTCACCGGCTCCAGGATGGCCCGGCCGCGGGCCGCCACCCGCTCGTCGTGGGCGAGCTCCAGGCTGTCCTTGACCATGTCCACCACCAGCACCGCCGTGTGCATCGTCCTCGCTCCTGGTTGAGGTGGCTGGCAATCCTCCCGGCCGGGCAGCCCCAGGTTAGCCCACCCCCCCTGCCGGACGCAACCCCGGCCCCGGCCCCGGCCCCGGCCTGGTCTCCCCGCCGGGCCCGCTTCTGGGGTATGATGACCGCCGTCCACCATTGACCCTTGCGCGGAGGCAAGCCCATGCCCAAACCCTTGCTGGCCCCGATCCTGGCCGGGGTCCTGTGCCTGGCCGCCTGGTGCGCGGCCGGGCCGGCCCAGGCCGGCGCCTGCCTGGAGCGCGGCCTCTGGCCGCCCGCCACCGAAACCATGTCCCTGCACCCGGCCGGCGCGCCCAAAAAGGCCATAGACCTGAGCTGGCCCGCGCAGGGCGCGCCCTCGGTGCTGAGCCTGTGGACCGCTCACGGCGGGGCCAACCAGCGCTGGGTCATCTACATGGGGCTCAGCGCCAAGCTGCCCAGCTCTTTCTTGATAAAAAGCGCGGCCGAGCCCCGTTGCCTGGTCTGGGGCCGGCCGGTGCCGGTGTTGTCCGAGCGCCTGCACACCGTGCGCTGCGATTCCGAAAATCCGGCCCAGCGCTGGTGCGTGACCGGGGCCGGAGACGGCGCGGTGCATATCCGCCATTTGCCAGGCGGCGGCTGCCTGACCGCGGACGGCAACCTGGCCCAGGAGGGCGTTCCCCTGACCCTGAAGCCCTGCCGCAACGCGCCGGAGCAGCGCTGGCTGGTGCGTTAGGGGGTTCCGGCCGCGGCGAACTCGGCGGCCAGGCGCGCGGCGGAGGTGGCCACCGCCGCCGGGCCGGGGCCGGGCTTCAGCTCCACCGTCTTGACCCGCGCGTCCCTGAGCGCCCGGCAGACCGCCGGCCAGTCCAGGTCGCCGCTGTAGGGCGGCTGGTGGTCGTCGGGGCCCTTGGCGTCGTGCAGGTGGCAGCCGATGAGCCGCCCGCCCAGGGCCTCCAGGTAGGCCCCGGCTGGGTTCAGGCCGGCCAGTTCGCGGTTGTGGGCGTGGCCGGTGTCGTGCCAATAGCCCAGGGGCGCGCCGTTGAAGCGCGCAAAGAGGGCCGTCAGCTCGGCCAGGTTGGGGGCCTGGAAGGCGTGGAAGCGGTTTTCCAGCCCCAGGGACACCCCCAGGGCCTGGGCCCGTACGATGAGCGGCTCCAGGGCGAAGCTCATGGCGTCCAGCAGGGCCGGCGAGCCCGCCTGGCGGGCGGCCACCAGGGCCCTGAGCTGCGGGGTCATGCCCCCGGAACGGGCCGCGCCCCGGGTGGCCTCCTTGTCCTCCAGCCCCGCCGCCCAGCCCAGGTGCAGCACCACCGCCGCGGCCTCCAGCCCGGCGGCCAGCTCGATGCTGCGCAGGGTGTAGCGCACCGCCCGGTCCCGCTCCTCGCGCTCGGCGCTGGCCAGGTTAAAGAGATCGCCGCTGGGCTCGAGCTTGCCTGCGGCCTCGGGCGGGAAGGGGCATAAGTTGTGCACGCTCACCACGGCCATGCCCCGGCCCGGCATCTGGCGGGCCAGGCCGGCCACCATGGCCGCGCTGAGGCGGTATTCCAGCTCCAGGCGGCTGAAGCCGGCGGCCTGGACCTGGTCCAGCAGGCCTTCGGGGGTGTCCTGGCCGCGCAGCCAGGCGGTGGACAGGGCCAGGTCGGCGACGGGGGCGGTTTCCATGGGCGCATCCGGCTGGGCTGGGGTTGACTGCCTTATAGCATACACCCCCCGGCCGGCCCCGCCGCACCCGCCCCGGCGCGGGGGGGCAAAGTTCTTGCGTGGGCCGGGGCCAGCATCTATCATGTGGTCAACCTTCCGTTTTCACCCCGCCGCCCGCGATACAGTCCCCGGACGCCGGGGGCGCGGGCGGGCGGCAGCGCGCGGTCGTCGCAAGGAGGCCCCATGAAAATCAAGCGCTTGGCCCACATCGGCGTGGCGGTCAAGGACGTGGACGAGGCGGCCAGGGTCTACACCGAGGTGCTGCCCCTGGAATTGACCTCCCGCGACAACGTGGGCGAGCTGGTCACCGGCTTTTTGCCGGTGGGCGAGACCAGCATCGAGCTGGTGATGAGCACCACGCCCGAGGGCGTGATGAGCGGCTACATCGCCAAGAAGGGCGAGGGCGTGCACCACCTGGCCTTCGAGGTGGACGACGTGGAGGCCGCCTGCGCCGAGCTGAAGGCCAAGGGCGTGCCGCTGACCAGCGACGCCCCCCGCCCCGGCGCCCACGGCACCAAGGTGCTCTTCCTGCACCCCAAGGCCACCCGCGGGGTGCTCATCGAGCTGGTGGAATACCCGGCGGAACATTAGGCCGGCGGCCATCCGCCGCGGCCATTGCCTCGCATCGGGCCGACAACCCAGCCCAGGCGGCCGAGTCCCCTTGGGCCCAACCAGGGCAGCTCCATGGACCAGAACCCCCAGCTTGCGGGCTACACCATAGCCCCCCTGACGCCGGCCGACCGCGCGCCGGTGATCGACCTGCTCAACCACTACATCGAGCACAGCTTCGCGGCCTTTCCCCTGCGCCCGGTGCCCTACGCCTTTTTCGACATGGTGTTCAAATCGGCCGAGACCTACCCGGTGCTGGTGGCCCGGGACGCGGCCGGGGCCCTGGCCGGCTTTGGCATGCTGCGCCCCTATCACTTTGCCGATTCCTTCGCGGCCACGGCCGAGATCGGCTATTTCCTGGCCCCGGAGCACACCCGGCGCGGCCTGGGCTCGCTGATGCTCCAACGCCTGAGCCAGGCCGGCGCGGCCATGGGCGTCACCCAGTTGCTGGCCCAGATATCATCGCTCAACCAGCCCAGCCTGGATTTCCACGCCCGCCACGGGTTCGTGGAGTGCGCGCATTTCAAGGCCATCGGCCGCAAGTTCGACCGGGACTTCGACGTGATCTGGATGCAAAAAACCGTGGAAGCGGCATAATGTAAAGATTGGCGGATACACCGGCCGGGGGAGAGGGCCCGCGCCATGGCTTTTGGCTTCCCAGGCGGAGAGGCACTATGTGGGAATACACGGACAAGGTTAAGAAGTACTTCACCGACCCGGTCAACGTGGGCGAGGTGGAAAACCCCGACGGCGTGGGCGAGGTGGGCTCCCTGGCCTGCGGCGACGCGCTCAGGCTGACCATCAAGCTGGACGACGCCGGCAAGATCGCCGACGCCAAGTTCCAGACCTTCGGCTGCGCCAGCGCCATCGCCAGCAGCTCCGCGCTGACCGAGATGGTCAAGGGCATGAGCCTGGAGGAGGCCGCCAAGGTCACCAACAAGGACATCGCCGAGTTCCTGGGCGGCCTGCCGCCGGAGAAGATGCACTGCTCGGTGATGGGCGAGCAGGCCCTGCAGGCGGCCATCCGCAACTATCAGGGCCTGGAGCCCCTGCCCTCGGAGGAGGGCGAGGTGGTCTGCGAGTGCTTCGGCGTCACTGACAAGGAAATCGAGCGGGTGGCGCTGACCAACAACCTCCACACCGTGGAGGAGATCACCAACTACACCAAGGCCGGCGGCGGCTGCGGCAAGTGCCAGGACAAGATCGAGGAGCTTTTGGCCCAGATCTGGTCCCAGCCCGCGCCCGAAAAGGCCCCGGCCGCCTTGCCCAAGAAAAAGCTGACCAACATCCAGAAGATGAAGCTCATCGAGGAGACCCTGGAGCGCGAGGTGCGCCCGGCGCTCAAAGCCGACGGCGGCGACATCGAGCTGATCGACATCGCCGGCGACATGGTGCAGGTGAGCCTGCGCGGCCGCTGCTCCTCCTGCGCCGCCAGTCAGGCCACCCTGGGCCAGTTCGTGCAAAGCAAGCTGCGCGAGTTCGTGGCCGATGAGCTGGTGGTGGAGGAAGTCAAGCCGTGAGCGCCTGTGCTGCCCATAACCCGGTGCGGCCGGAGCGGACGGCCCCCACGAAAACGGAGCCATGTCAAGGCGGGTGCCGGAAAATGATGCAATCGCGGCGGCTGCCCGGCCGGCGGACGGCATCCTGCCCGGAGGAGGTGAAGCCGTGAGCCATCAGCGCGTGGTCTACCTGGACAACAACGCCACCACCCAGTCGGCCCCCGAGGTGGTGGCGGCCATGCTGCCGTTCTTTGCCGAGCACTACGGCAACCCCAGCTCCATGCACACCTTCGGCGGCGCGGTCAAGGCCCACATCGACCAGGCCCGCCAGCAGGTGGCCGATCTGCTGGGTTGCCTGGCCGAGGAGATCATCTTCACCAGTTGCGGCACCGAGAGCGACAACGCGGCCCTGATGAGCGCCCTGCGCAGCTTCCCCAACAAGCGCCACCTGGTCACCACCCGGGTGGAGCACCCGGCGGTGCTGAACTTCTGCCAGGACCTGGCCCGGCGCGGCTACGAGGTCACCTTCCTGCCCGTGGACCGCCAGGGCAACCTGGACCTCAATCAGGCCGCCGAGGCCATCCGCGAGGACACCGCCCTGGTCAGCGTGATGTGGGCCAACAACGAGACCGGCGTCGTCTTCCCGGCGCTGGAGCTGGCCGAGCTGGCCAAGGCCAAGGGCGTGCTCTTCCACACCGACGCGGTGCAGGCGGTGGGCAAGGTGCCCATCAAGCTCAGCGAGTCGGGCATCGACATGCTGAGCCTGTCGGGCCACAAGCTGCACACCCCCAAGGGCGTGGGCGTGCTCTACGTGAAGAAGGGCACCCCGTTTGTGCCCTACGTCATGGGCGGCCACCAGGAGCACGGCCGCCGGGCCGGCACCGAGAACGTGCCCTACATCGTGGGCCTGGGCCGCGCCTGCGAGCTGGCGGCCAAGCGCATGGTGGACGAAAACACCCGGGTGCGCGTCCTGCGCGACCGCCTGGAGGCCGGCCTCTTGCAGACCGAGGCCACCATGGTCAACGGCGACCCGGCGCGCCGCCTGCCCAACACCAGCTCGGTCAGCTTCGAGTTCGTCGAGGGCGAGTCCATCCTGCTGATGCTAAGCGACCTGGGCATCTGCGCCAGCTCCGGCAGCGCCTGCACCAGCGGCTCCCTGGAGCCCAGCCACGTGCTCCGGGCCATGGGCGTGCCCTTCACCGCCGCCCACGGCTCCATCCGCTTCAGCCTGTCCTACTACACCCAGGACGCGGACGTGGACTACGTGCTGGAGCACATGCCGCCCATCATCGCGCGCCTGCGCAAGATCAGCCCCTTCTGGGCCCGCCACCAGGCCCGGGCCTGCGCCACGCCGGGCTACGTGCAGCCCTAGGTGCGTGTCGGAGAAAGCCATCACGCCAGGGGCGGGGGCCATCCCCCGCCCCTGGTTTTTTATGTGGATATGGGACGGGAGGGATTGCCTCGCTGCGCTTCCATGACGGTTAGCTGCTGCCCGCCGGGGGCTTCGTCCCTGTCTCGTCATTGCGGGGATCCGCCAGGCGACGCGGCAATCTCCCAATTCTGCCTCGCGGTTTTCGCGCCGGCGCTCAGGCCAGTTCGGCGGCGGTCTCGGCCACGGCCGCGATGACCCGGTCCACCTCGGCGTCGGTCAGGCTGGGATACAGCGGCAGGCTCAGGGTGCGCGCGCCGATGGACTCGGCCGCCGGGAAGTCGCCGGGTTTGAACCCGAAACGCTGA
>JAZDHW010000156.1:0-2539 GCA_043805555.1 Pseudomonadota bacterium | reverse complement strand
CGGGGGGGGGCCGGGCCCCAACGGCGGCGCCCGGGGCGGGAGGCGGCCGCCCTGGGGGGGGCTTCACCCTCGGCGCCGGTCGGCAAACGCGGTCCAGGGCTTTACCCCACGCCAAGCTGCCGAAAGTGAATTTCGGCAGCTTGCTCAAATTGCTTCGGTCTTGCGACCTGCGCAATTTGGCGGGCCGTCCATGGCCCGCTTAAGGAGCCGCCTGTCGGGGCCATCACCCCCACGGGCTCCTGGAGGGGCAAGGGTGGGCCTATTCCGGGCCCAGGGTGATGAACTGCGAGAGTTGGCGGCGCTGGGCCAGCAACGTCACCCGGGCCAAGAGGCGCTGCTTGGCCATCTGGCGCAGGAAGGCCTCGATGCCCGGCGTGGGGCCCTCGCCCACCTGGCGGATCAGGTCGCCGGCCTGCAACCCCACCTCCTCGGCCGGCGAGCCCGGGCGCACCTGGTCGATCACCACCGCCGAGCCGGGGCTCACGCGGTGGCGCAGCAGGGCCTGCTGATCCAGCTCGCGCACCGTGAAGCCCAGGCGGCGCCAGGCCAGCTCCATGGCCCGCTGCAAGGGGAAGGCCCGGGCCGTGAGCCGGCGCTCCTGCCGCCGCCCCTGGCTCAGGATGCCCAGACGCACCTCCTGGCCCACGCCCACGTCGCTCAGGGCCTGGCCGTAGTCGCCCACGTCGCGCACCGGCCGGCCGGCCAGGGACTCGACCACCATGCCGCGCTGCAACCCGGCCTCGGCGGCCGGGCTGCCATCCATCACCTCCGTGACCAGGGCCCCGCGCCGGTCCTTGAGGCCGAAATGCTCGGACAGGGCCGGGGAGAGGTCTTGCAACTCCAGCCCCAGCCAGGCCGGCACCACCTCGCCGTAGCGCACCAAATCCTCCACCACCCGGCGGACCTTGTTCACCGGCAGGGCGAAGCCGATGCCCTGGGCGTTCTGGAAGATGGCGGTGTTGATGCCGATCACCTCGCCGTCGGCGTTGAGCAGGGGGCCGCCGGAGTTGCCGGGGTTGATGCTGGCGTCGATCTGGATCAGCTCGCGCATCCACTCGCGCTTGCCGGTGCGCACCCGGCGGCCCAGGGCGCTGACCACGCCCACGGTGACGGTGTGGGACAGGCCGAAGGGGTTGCCGATGGCCACCACCGACTCGCCGATCATGATCTGGTCCGAGTCGCCCAGCTTGACCTGGGGCAGGGCGCCCTGGGGGGTGATGCGCAGCACCGCCAGGTCGCTCTGGGGGTCGGCGCCCACCACCTGGGCGGGGAAGGCCCGCTGGTCGGCCAGGTGCACGGTTATCTGGCTGGCGGCGCTGACCACGTGGCTGTTGGTGACGATCAGGCCCCGCTGGCCGTCCAGGATGAAGCCCGAGCCCAGGCTGGTCTGCTCGCGCTGGCTGGGCTGGAAAAACTCCTCGAAGAAGCGGTCCAGGTTCTCGTCGCCGGAGCGGAAAAGCCGGCCCTGCACCCGGCTCTTGGTGGAGATGTTCACCACCGCCGGACCCGCCTGCTGCACCACCCGCACCACCGGGGTCAGGCGCGCGTTGCGGTCGGCCCGGGCCGGGCCGGCCACCAGCAGCAGGCCCAGCCCGGCGGCCAGCAGGGCCAGCCCCAGCGGCCGGAGCGCCGCCCAGCGGCTCAGGCGCGCCATGGCGCCTAGGACCAGTCTATGGGCCCGCCGCCGCGGGGGGAGGCGGGGCCTGGGGAGGAGGGGGGCGGCGGGGGCGGGGGGGCGAAGCCGCCGCGGCCGGACGGGGGCGGGCTCCAGGCCCGGCCGCCCTGGCCGGCCATCTGACGCAGCCGGGCCACCCGCTCGGCGATGGGCGGGTGGGTGGAGAACAGGCTGGCCAGGGAACGGCCGCTCAGGGGGTTGACGATGAACATGTGGGCGGTCTGGGGCTGGGCCTGTTGCATGGGCTGGGCCTGGTTGGCCTGCTCCAGCTTGTTCAGCGCCGCGGCCAGGGCCTCGGGGTCGCCGGACATGTGGGCCCCTTCGCTGTCGGCCAGGTACTCCCGGCCGCGGCTAACCGCCATCTGCACCAGCATGGCCCCGATGGGAGCCAGGATGGACATGGCTATCAGGCCGATCAGGCCCCCGCCGCCGCCTTCCTCGTCGTCCCTGTGTCCGCCGCCGAAGATGGCGCTGAAGCGGGCCATGTTGGCCAGCACCATCACCGCCCCGGCCAGGGTGGCGGCCACCGAGCTGATGAGGATGTCGCGGTCCTTGACGTGGGAGAGCTCGTGGGCCAGCACCCCGCGCAGCTCCCGCGGGGTGAGGATGCGCAGGATGCCGCTGGTCACCGCCACCACGGCGTGCTCGGGATCGCGGCCGGTGGCGAAGGCGTTGGGCGTGTCCTCCTCGATGACGTAGACCCGGGGCAGGGGCAGGCCGGCCCGGCCGGCCAGCTCGCGCACGATGCCGTGGACCCCCGGCGCCTGGCGCTCGTCCACCGGCTGGGCGTGGTACATGGCCAGCACGATCTTGTCCGAGTACCATTAGGAGAAGAAGTTCATGGCCGCGGCCAGGACCAGGGCG
>JAZDHW010000155.1:0-35151 GCA_043805555.1 Pseudomonadota bacterium | reverse complement strand
GGCGGGGCCGGGGCCAGGGGGTCGCAGCCCAGGCGGGATTTCGGCTTGGTCATGGCCGGCCTCGCCTCAGGAATTCCTGGGCCAGGGCGCGGTAGTCCGCGGCCCCGTGGCTGCCGGGCCGGTAGCGGAAGATATCCTGGCCGTGGCTGGGGGCCTCGGCCAGGGCCACGTTGTCGCGGATGCTGGCCTTGAACAGCTTCGGGCCGAAGTGTTCGGCCACCTTGTCCAGCACCTCCCGGCCCAGGCGCTTGCGGCGGTCGAAGCGGGTGGCCACGATGCCGGCCAGGCGCAGAACCGGATTCAGCCGCCGCTGCACCACCGCGATGGTCTCCATCAGGCGGCCCAGGCTCTGCAGGGCCAGGAACTCGGTCTGGATGGGGATGAGTATCTCCTGGGAGGCGGCCAGGGCGTTGATGGTGAGCAGGCCCAGGTTGGGCGGGCAGTCCATGAATACGAAATCGTAGGCCCCGGCCTCGGGCCCGGCCAGGATCTCCCGGAGCAGGAACTCGCGCCCCGGCACCGCCGCGCACTCCAGCTCGGCCGAGGCCAGGTCCAGGGAGGCGGGCAGCAGGTCCAGGCCGGGGCCCAGGGGGCGCAGGGCCTCGGCCAGGCCGGCCCGGCCCCGCAGCAGGTCGTAGAGGGTGGTGGCCAGCTCGTGGGCCGCCAGGCCCAGGGAGTAGGTCAGGTGGGCCTGGGGGTCCAGGTCCACCAGCAGGACCTTGGCCCTGGGGCGCAGTTGGCCCAGGGCCGCGCCCAGGTTGACCACCAGGGTGGTCTTGCCCACGCCGCCTTTTTGGTTGAGCACGGTCAGGATGCGCATGGGGCGGGCCTCCGCGTGGCGATCGCCCGCCCCGCCGGCCGGGCGGGCGTTGGCTACAGGGTCACTGAGGCATGTTAACCAGCCTGCTTGAGCAGGGTCAATCAAACGCCTTCCGCCCAGGGATTCTTCACTGATTTGTAACAATCGAACGCCCCGGCCGGGGCCGTGCGCGGCCATGGCCAAAAGGCCGTTGCCTCCCGGCCGGGGATTGGGCAGTATACTGCCAGGGCCGGCCCCGGCCGGAACCCGGCGCCCAACCCCGCACCTGGCCCACAATGGATGCTCCCATGACCACCCGGACCCTCCGCCCGCTGTTGATCGCCCTGTGCCTGGTGGCCCTGGCCCTGGCCCTGGCCGGCTGCCGCTCGGCCCGCCAGCCCCAGACCGCGCCCGAGCCGGTCCCGCTGGCCGCCGGCGCGTCCGAAAGCGCCGCCCCCGCCGGCCCCGCCGACCCCAGCCTGGGCCAGCGCCGCTGCCTGCGCATCCTGCCCCAGGCCTCCCAGGCCCAGGCCGAGTCCACCTGGCAGCGCATCCAGGCCGGCGAGCACTTCCTGGTGCTGGCCCGCGAGATGAGCAAGGGCGGCAAGCTGGGGCCGCCGGTGCGCTGCCTTTATGAAAACGAGATGGAAACCGAGGCGCTCAGGGCTGTCAAGGACCTGCGCCTGGGCCAGACGAGCCCGCCCTTCCTCACCGCCGCGGGCTGGGCCCTGGCCCTGTGCACCACCGACGAGTATTGGCAGAACGGCAACGCGCTCTATGACCAGGGCCGCTTCGAGCAGGCCGAGGCCGAGCTGCTGAAAGACGTGGAAATCAACCCCGACGGCCCCTCCTGGCACCTGGTGGCCCTGTGCCGCTCGGCGCGCAAGGACACCAGCGGCGCGCTGGCGGCCCTGGACCAGGCCCTCTCCTGGGCGCCGCTCAGCCCCTCGCTGCTCAACGACAAGGCCTCGCTGTTGATGGACCAGGGCCGCCTCGACGAGGCCGCCCAGCTCTATGAAGAGGCCCTGCGCTACGCCCCGGACAACCCCCTGGTCATGAACAACCTGGCCTGGTGCCTGGCCCGCAACCAAAAGGACCTGGCCCGGGCCGCGGAGATGGCCAAGCGGGCGGTGGCCCGCCAGCCGGACCGGGCCGAGTTCTGGGACACCCTGGGCATGGTGCAGCAGATGGCCGGCCACCCGGCCCAGGCCGCGGCCAGCTATGGCCGGGCCCTGAAGCTGAACCCGGAGATGGCCCAGGCCAAGGCCAACCTGGTGCCCAGCCTGCTCAGCCTGGACAACCAGGCCCTGCAAAAGCTCCTGCTGTCCGCCCCCGCCGCCCCCGCCGCCCCGGCCGCCAAGCGCCTGGCCGGCCCCGGCCGGCCCTAGGAGCCTGTCGGAGTAATCCTCCGACAGGCTTCCGAGCGGGCCATGGACGGCCCGCCCGGAATGGCGCCAAATTAATTTTTGGCAAGTTCCAAGAGGAGAAAGCCATGGATGGCTTTCTCCGACACGCACCCAGGCAGACCGGCGGCGGCCGCGGCCGCGCCCCTGACGGGCGGCCGGGGTGGAGCCTCGCTGATTTTCCCGAAAGCTAGCGCCCGAAGAAGAACCAACGCCGGCGGCGCGGGGCCGTGGGCGGGGGCAGCTCCAGCTCCCGGCCCTCCAGCACCGCCTGGGGCCAGGTCTTGAGCATGAGAAGCGCTTGTTCCGAACCCACGATGTCGATCAGGGCCTCGCGGGCCGGGCTCAGCAGCGGCGGGCGGTGGCGCGGGGAGTGGGCGTCGCTGGCGATGATGTGGGCCAGGCCGTAGGTGAGCAGGTAGTGGGCCTGCTTGCGGGCCTTGGGGCCGAACCCGCCGGTGATGCTCATGCCGGTGAGCTGGCTGAGGCAGCCAAGGTCCACCAGGCGGCGCAGCCAGGCCCAGTTGTCGCCGGCCTCCATGCGCTCGGGATGGGTGATGATGGGGGTCAGGCCGGCCAGCTTCAGCTCGAAAATCATCTGCTCGATGCCCGACAGGCTCAGGCCCTCGGGCGGCTCCAGCAGGAAATAGCGGCCGTTGTCGGCTATGGTGGGCAACTGGCCCGCCGCCGCCCAGGCTTGCAGGTCGCTATCCAGGGCCACGTCCCCGCCCGGATAGACCCGAAGCGCCACGCCTTCTTCACGCAGGCGCTGGCCCAGCTGGTGCACCGCCTTGCGGATGGCGTCCAGCCCCTGCTGATAGAAAACCTTGCCAAAATGCGGCGTGGCCACCAGGTCGGTGATGCCGTCCTTGGCCGCCATGCGGGCCATGGCCAGGGTGTCCTCCCAGCTTTGGGGGCCGTCGTCGATCCTGGGCAGGATATGGCAGTGCAGGTCGATCATGGTGCTCTTGGCGGTTAGGGGTGTGGTCGATGGGGCCAGGCCGGCCCGTCGCTGGTGATTGTAACCCCCTTTGCCCAGGTTGGGAAAAGATTTATCAGGCCCTGGTCATGGCGGTTTGGGCGCAAAAAGCCGGCGGGGGCTAACCCCCGCCGGCCATGGTTGGGCAAATCAGCCTTGGCGGCTTACAAGACGGACAGGTAGCGGTCCAGCTCCCACTGGGAGACGTGGATGCGGAACTGGTCCCACTCGATGCGCTTGTTCTCGATGAACTGCTCGAACACGTGGTCGCCCAGGCACTCCTTGACCACGGCGCTCTTGGCGGTCAGCTCCACGGCCTCGCCCAGGCTGCCGGGCAGGGCGTTGATCTTGTGCTTCTTGAGCTCCTTGGGCGACATCTCGAAGATGTCCTCTTCCACCGGATCGGCCAGGACGTATTTCTCCTGCATGCCCTTGAGGCCGGCGGCCAGCATGACGGCGAAGGAGAGATAGGGGTTGCAGGCCGGGTCGGGGCAGCGCAGCTCGCAGCGGGTGGCCATCTCCTTGCCGGGCTTGTACATGGGCACGCGCACCAGGGCGGAGCGGTTGCGCCGCGCCCAGGCCACGTACACCGGGGCCTCGTAGCCGGGCACCAGGCGCTTGTAGCTGTTGATCCACTGGGCGATGATCGAGCAGAACTCGGGGGCGTGCTTCAAGAGGCCGGCGATGTAGCTCTTGCCGCCCTCGGAGAGGCTATAGGGGTCCTTGGCGTCGAAAAAGGCGTTCTTCTTGCCCTTAAACAGCGACTGGTGGGTGTGCATGCCGGAGCCGTTCTGGCCGAAGATCGGCTTGGGCATGAAGGTGGCGTACACGCCGTGCTTCATGGCGATCTCTTTGACGGTCAGGCGGTAGGTCATGGCGGCGTCGGCCATGGCCAGGGCGTCGCAGAAGCGCAGGTCGATCTCGTGCTGGCTGGGGGCCACCTCGTGGTGGGAATACTCCACCAGGATGCCCATCTTCTCCAGGGCCTGGATGGTGTCGCGGCGCAGGTCGGATGCCACGTCCAGGGGGGTCAGGTCGAAATAGCCGCCGCGGTCCAGGTACTCGGTGCCGCTGCTGTTCTTGAAATAGAAGAACTCCAGCTCCGGGCCCACGTACATGGTGTAGCCCAGGTCGGCGGCCTTTTTGAGCTGGCGCTTGAGCACGTAGCGGGGGTCGCCCTCATAGGGGGTGGTGTCGGGGTTGAGCACGTCGCAGAACATGCGGGCCACGGCGCCGGTCTCGGCCGGACGCCAGGGCAGCAGGGTGAAGGTGTTGGGATCGGGCTTGGCCACCATGTCGGACTCGTCGATGCGGCAGAAGCCCTGGATGGAGGAGCCGTCGAAGCCCATGCCCTCGTCAAAGGCGCCTTCCAGCTCCCTGGGCGAAATGGCGAAGCTCTTGAGGACGCCGAGGATATCGGTGAACCACAGGCGGATGAATTTTACGTTGTTGTCCTTGACCGCTTTCAGGACGCTCTCTTTGGTCATTGCTGGCATGCTTTGAACCTCCTAAGACTGGTTGCTTTCCGTGGCTTGCCGTTCGCCGCGCCAGGGCGCGCACCAAGCCCGGCCCTCAGGGTACACCTACGCGGCTGTCTCTACAAAAACGTCGCTTGGTTGCCTTACGAGCAAATTTTACGCCAATGCTGGGCCAGAAAGGCAACCTTTTGTTTTGGTGGCCTAAACCATAAATGGCCGCCAAAAGATTACGGCGCGACCCTACCATTCGGTTGGTTTACCCACCGAACGACATACCAATTGGTAGGGTCGCGCCGCTCTTGGAACGGCTAGCCCATGGCGGGCGGGCCCAACTCTCCGGTGCGGATGCGCATGGCCTGCTCCATCGGCAGCACGAAGAGCACGCCGTCGCCGATCTGGCCGGTGCGGGCGCCCTTGATGATGGCGTCGATGGCCGGCTGTACGAAGTTGTCGTTGACGCCGATCTCCAGGCGGACCTTCTTGAGCAGGTTCACCTCCATCTGGGCCCCGCGGTAGGTCTCGGAATAGCCCTTCTGGCGCCCGGAGCCCACCACGTTGGTGACCGACATGTTGTATATCTGGGCCTCGTAGAGAGCCTGCTTGACGTCGGTGAGACGCTCGGGCTTCACGTAGGCTATGATAAGCTTCATCTGATCTTCTCCCTTCTAGTGTGCCGTCCCGCGGGCCATGAGCCGGTTTCGCTGCGGTTGTCCGGTCTTGCGGTGGCCGACTGGGCCAACCCACCGCTTTTTTTGGCTTCCGTCTCGCTCCCGGCGCCCAAGGGACGCGGCAACAGGCCTTATCATCCAGCCAACCCAGCCGTCTAACGGGTGGTGAAGATCTGGAAGTCCGCGTAGCCCTCCATGCCGTGCTCGTCGATGTCCAGGCCCCGGAGCTCCTCTTCGGGGGTGACGCGCAGCCCGACGGTGGCCTTGATGATCAGGAACACGATGGCCATGGACACGATGGCGTAGGCGGCGCAGGACACGGTGCCCAGGATCTGCACGCCCAACTGGCCGAAGCCGCCGCCGTGCAGCAGGCCGTCATTGGCCAGGCCCAGGGCCTTCTGACCCCAGATGCCCACCGCGATGGTGCCCCAGGTGCCGTTGAAGGCGTGCACCGGCACCGCGCCCACCGGGTCGTCGATGTGCAGCTTGTCCAGCAGGATCACGCCCGCCACCACCAGGATGCCGCCGATGGCGCCGATGACGATGGCGGCCGACGGGGAGACAAAGGCGCAGGGGGCGGTGATGGCCACCAGGCCGGCCAGCACGCCGTTAAAGAGCATGGACACGTCCGGCTTGCCGAAGATCATCCACACGGTCAGCATGGCGAACAGGCCGCCGGCCGCCGCGGCCAGGTTGGTGTTGATGGCGATCAGGCCGATGGCCTCGGTGTTGGCGCCGGTGGCGCCCAGGGTCGAGCCGGGGTTGAAACCGAACCAGCCGAACCACAGGATCATCACGCCCAGTGCCGCCAGGGGGATGTTGTGGCCGGTGATGGCCTTGGCCTTGCCATCGGGGGCGTACTTGCCGATGCGGGGTCCGAGCAGCATGGCGCCCACCAGGGCCACCCAGCCGCCGGTGGCGTGGACCACGGTGGAGCCGGCGAAGTCGGCGAAGCCCATGGCCGAGAGCCAGCCGCCGCCCCAGGTCCAGTGGCCGATGACCGGGTAGATCACCGCCGCGATCACGAAGGTGTAGCACAGGTAGGCGGCGAACTTGGTGCGCTCGGCCATGGAGCCGCTGACGATGGTGGCCGCGGTTCCGGCGAAGACCGCCTGGAAGAGCCAGTAGGCGTAGAGCGGCACGCCCGAGGGGTTCTCGGCGTCGACCAGGCCGAAGCCGGTCCAGCCGAGGAGGTCGTTGCCCTTGCCGAACATGATGGCGTAGCCGACGATGAAGAACATCAGGCTCGCGACGCAGAAGTCGATGAAGTTCTTAGCCAGGATGTTGCACGTGTTCTTGGCCCGCGTGAAGCCGGCCTCCACGCAGGCGAAACCGGCCTGCATGAAGAACACCAGAAAGGCCGTTACCAAGACCCACACCGTGTCCACAGCCGTGGCCACGCTCTCGATGGTGGGGGGCGGCTTGGGCGCGTCCTCGGCAAGGGCTGGCGCCGCGGCCAGGATCAGGCCCAGCAACGTGGGTATCAGGGCTGTTAAACGCTTGGGCATGGCGAATGCTCCTTTCGGTGGCGCCCGGCCGGCCTTCGCCGGCCGGGCCGGTCGTCGCGGGCTTTTTGCCCTAGAAGTTCAGGGTCAGGGTCAGGCCAAAGTAGCTCTTGCTGTCGTAACCGGCGGCGTCCTTGATCTTGCTGTCCAACAGCCACGCCTGGTAGAAGGCCGGGGTGATGTTGATCCAGTCCATGATCTTGATCGGCACGCCGATGGTGAGGAGGCTGTCGGTGAAGGCGTCCTCTTCCAGGCCGCCCCAGTAGAACTTGTTGTTCTCCTTGTCGCCCCAGGCGCCGCTGATGCTGGCGGCGACCTTCCAGGCCATCTCCTTGGCCAGCGACGGCAACTCGTACTCGTAGCTCAGGGCGCCCAGCACGTAGAAGCCGTGGGACTCGTCGATGTCCTTGTAGACCTTCACGCTGGGGGTGACGATCCAGGAGTAGCTCACGCCGGCGTAGAGCTCGGTGGTGGGCTCAAAGCTGGTGTTGGGGAACAGGTAGTGGATCACGCCCACCGGCACGCTGAAGTCGCCCAGGCTGATGGCGTATTCGGCGGTGAGGTCGATCTCGCTGAACTTGTTCTTGCGGCCGTTCTTGTCGGTCAGGTCCCAGTTGCCCCAGACGTTGAAGGTGAAGCCGTTCTTGGCGATGTTCAGAGACGGCTGCAGGGTGGGGTCGTCCACCTGCATGATGCCGCGCCAGATGTACTTGCTCATGTAGGCGGCGCTGAAATCCACCGCCCAGCCCTTGTCCGCCTCATCCGCCGCCATGGCCGTCCCCGCGACCATGGGCGTGGTGAGACACAGAACCAACAACATGATCCCGATCAGCTTCTTCATTGCCTCAATCTCCCGTTCCGCCCTCATCACTGGGTCGAGCCCACCCCGTCCCCTGATTTGGGCCGTTCTCGGCGGCGCACCGCCCTTGCTGACGACAACATTGGCAAGGCATGTGCCAGATGGGAATTGGGTCCGGCTGGGGGGTGATAAGGCCAGGAGTTGTGGCTGGTTATCTTTACAAAAACGTGACGGGCGCCCTGGGGCGCCCGTCCCTATAACATACCCTGCGGTATGATTATGGCGATAGCCCTACGTTCTTGTGCGAAACCGGCGAGGGTCGATGCCGTACTTGTTCACCCGAAGGCCCATGAGCCGCTCGCTGATGCCCAACTGGCGGGCGGCCTTGGCCTTGTTGCCGCGGCTGTTCTTGAGCGCCTCGATGATCAGCTCCCGCTCCACGTTCTCCAGGGTGGCCTCCAGGGTGCCCTGGTGCATGGTGCCGGAGTGCTCGGCGGTTTGCAGGGTGGGGGGCAGGTGGTGGCCGTGGATCACCTCGTCGGTGGACAGGAGCACCGCGCGCTCGATGCAGTTTTCCAGCTCGCGCACATTGCCCGGCCAGTGGTAGCTCATGAGCATGTCGATGGCCGGGGTGGAGATGCGGCGGATGGCCTTGTGGTTCTCGCGGCTGTACTTTTCGGCGAAGTAGTTGGCCAGCAAGAGGATATCGGTGCCGCGCTCGCGCAGGGGCGGCACGTGGATGGGGAAGACGTTGAGCCGGTAGTAGAGGTCCTGGCGGAACTGGCCGCGGTCGATGGCCTCCTCCAGGTTGCGGTTGGTGGCGGCGATGACCCGCACGTCGGTCTTGATGGTGGTGGCGCCGCCCACCCGCTCGAACTCCCGCTCCTGGATGACCCGCAGCAGCTTGATCTGGGTGGCGGCGGAGAGGTCGCCCACCTCGTCCAGGAACAGGGTGCCGCCGTCGGCCAGTTCGAAGCGTCCCTTGCGCATGTTCACCACGCCGGTGAAGGCGCCCTTTTCGTGGCCAAAGAGCTCGCTTTCGATGACGCTCTCGGGCAGGGCCGCGCAGTTGACCTTGATGAAGGGCTTGCTGGAGCGGAAGCTGTTGAAATGTATGGCGTGGGCCACCAGCTCCTTGCCGGTGCCGCTCTCCCCGCGGATGAGCACGGTGGTGTTGCTGGGGCTGACCTGGGCGATGAGATCGTAGACGATCTGCATGGCCTTGGATTTGCCGATGATGTTGGCCGGCTGGAAACGGTCGCGCAGGGTCTGGTTGAGGCGCAGGTTCTCCTCGCGCAGGCGCTCCTGCTCCTCCAGGGCCTGCTGTCGGAGCCGCACGGCCTGGGCGATCATGCTGCCGATGACCTGCAGCACCCGCACGTCCTCGTCCAACTCCACCATATTGCTGAAAAGACGGTCGGCGGAAAGCGCGCCCACGGTCTCGTTGCCCAGCTTGATGGGCACGCAGATGAAGGCGATGTCGCGCTTGTCCAGGTCGGCGCGGGCGCCGGTGCGGTCCAGGAACAGCGGGTCCTCGGCGATGTGGGGCACCACCGCCGGCCGGCCGGTCTGCACCACCTTGCCGGTGATGCCCTCGCCCAGGGCGTAGCGGCCGCGCTCGCGCTGCTTGGCGCTGAGGCCGTGGGCCGCTTCGATCATGATTTCGCCGGTTTCGCGGTTGAGCAGGGTGATGGTGCCGCGCACCATGTTCATGTGCTTGGCCATGGCCGTGAGCACCACGCCCATGACGTCGCGCAGCTCCAGGGTCTGATCCAGGATCTGGCTTATCTCGAACAGGAGGGTCAGCTCCTGCACCTCGCGCTGGAGTTTAACGTTTTCCGCCCGTTGGGCCTGCATGATCGCTCCCTCGGTGGCCTTTCGCCTACCAACTTGTAAGTGACAGGGACGGATCATACCACATGGTAGGCAAAGAGACAAACCCGCACCGGGCCGCCGACAAATTTTCAAAAATGTCGGTCCTGACCAGCCCCGGCCCGGACCGCGCTGGGACGTTTAACGGCTTTACCTGCTGTGATTATTAGTTTATTAGCCTCATGACCAACAACCGCGCATTATTTGCACACCGGCCGCGCGGGCTTGCTAGACTGGATCACAGCGGACATGCCTACGCTGGCCGGCTCCGCTGATCCTGTCAAAATCAGCAATTCCCCATAACGATGCGAGGTGCAAATAATGAAGAATAAGTATTCCCTTTTGTTGGCCCTGGTCTGCCTGATCCTATTGGCGGCCCCGGCCCTGGCCGCCGCACCCAAGGCGGCCAAACCCACCCCGGACCAGATCCTGGCCAAGCTCCTGGCCGGCAACCAGCGCTTCGCCAACCAAAAGACGGTCAACCCCCACCGCGACCTGAAGCGCGCCGCGCTCTCGGCCAAGGAGAACCAGGGCGACCACGCCCTGGCCACGGTGGTCTCCTGCTCGGATTCGCGGGTGCCGGTGGAGGTGCTGTTTGACGTGGGGATCATGGACATTTTCGTGATCCGGGTGGCGGGCAACGTGGTGCAGACCAACGAGGCGGGCAGCATCGAATACGGCGTGGCCCACGTGCACACCCCGCTGCTGATGGTGCTGGGCCACAGCGGCTGCGGCGCGGTGAACGCGGTGATCAACGAGGTGGAGGGACGGCCGGCCCAGTGGGAGCGCAACATCCCGCCGTTGGTGGCGCCCATCGTGCCGGCGGTGAAGCGGGCCAAGTCCGCCCACCCGGACCAGTGCTGCGCGGCCTTGTTGCCGGCGGCGGTGGAGGAGAACGTCTGGCAGTCGCTGACGGACCTGTTCAAGATGAGCCCGGCCGTGCGCGAGCTGGTCAAGTCCGGCAAGCTCAAGGCGGTGGGCGCGGTCTATGACCTGGGCACGGGCAAGGTGCGGGTGCTGGACCAGGCCAAGCCGGCGGCCATCCTGGCCAGCGTGGAGGCCATGCCCGACAAGGCCACCGAGGCCATGGCCAAGTAGGCCGTCCCGGCGGCCGGCTAGGTGCGTGTCGGAGAAAGCCATCCATGGCTTTCTCCTCTTGGAACTTGCCAAAAGTGAATTTTGGCAAGTTCTCGGAATGACGCCAAAAATTAATTTGGCGCCATTCCGGGCGGGCCGTCCATGGCCCGCCCGGAAGCCTGTCGGAGTAATCCTCCGACAGGCTCCTAGCCCCCTGCCTGGTCCGGCCGGGTCTCCGGCGGGGCCTGGCAGGGGGCGTTTTTGGCCACCAGGCGGCCCAGGCGGGCGCACCACAGGGCCACGAAGGTGCGGCAGGAGCCGGAGCCGTCCACGGCGTCATCTTTGGGCCAACTGGCCTCCGGGCAGGTGAGGTCGCACCAGCGCATCATGCCTCCTCCGCCTCCGCCGCGGCCCCCTCCGCGGGCCGGGTGTGCTTGGGCCGCGATTCCGGGGGGGTCATGGGCAGGCGCACCGAAAAAAGCGCCCCGCCGCCGGGGCGGTCGCCCACCACCAGTTCGCCGCCCAGCAGCAGGACCACGTCGCGGCAGACGGGCAGGCCCAGGCCCACGCCATATTCCTTGGTGGTGTAGAGGGGGTCGAAGATGCGGGCCCGCTCCCGCTCCGGGATGCCCGCGCCTTCGTCGCCCACATTGAAGACCAGGCGGCCGTCCTGGTCCAGGGCGGTGCCCAGGTGCACCCGGCCGCCCTGGTGGGTGGCCTCGATGGCGTTTTGCACCAGATTGGCCAGGGCCCGCACCAGAAGGTCGCGGTCGGTCACCGCCGGGGGCAGCCCCGGGGCCAGGGCCCAGACCGGCTCCTGGCCGGGCGCACCGGCCGCGGCCACGCCCCGGCTCCAGGCCTCCTGCAGCACCTGGTTGGCCTCCACCTCGCTGTAGTCCAGGTCGCGTTCGCGGTTGAGCTTGAAGATGTGCCCCAAAAGCTGCTCCAGGGCCTGGACCTCGTGCACGATCACCTTGACATAGTTGCCGCGGGGGTCGCCGCGCTCCAGCACCCCGGCCAGGCGGCGGGCGAAGCCGCCGATGACCATGAGCGGGTTGCGCAGCTCGTGGGCCAGGGCGCTGGTGAAGCGGGCCACCGCCGCGCTGCGCTCGGCCTGCATCACCAGGTTCCAGGTCTGGCGCAGGCGGCGGTTGGCCTGGGTCAGGCTCAAAAGCTCCTCGCGGATCTCGCCCACCTGCTCAGCCACCTTCAGGTCGATGCTGGAGCGCACCTGGTTCAGTTCGTCCTGCAGGGCGTCCATGCGCTGGCAGCGCAGCCAGGCCGCCACCGCCGCGGCCAAGAGCCCGGCCAGGACGTCCAAAAAGCCCTGCTCCTCGGGCGTGAAGCCCACCCGCTGGCGGGTGGCCACGTTGAGCACGCCCACCAGGTCCCCGTGCAGGATCAGCGGCAGGGCGCAGACCGCCTTGACTCCCATCTCCTGCAAGGGCCGGCGGCGGGCCGGGTCGTCCAGGCCGTCCACCGGCATCACCACCATGCGCCGGCGCTGGGCGGCCAGGCCGGAGAAGCCGTGGCCCAGCTCCACCAGGTTGATCAGCGGCAGCACGTCCGGCGGCACCCCGTGGCAGGCCACCAGGCGCAGCACCCCGCCCCGCCGGAGGGCGTAGACCCGGCTGGGGCAGAGGCCCAGGCTGTCCTCCAGCTCGGCCAGGGCCATCTCCAGGGCCAGGGGCAGGTCCTCGATCTTGATCAAAGCCTGGGCCAGGGCGCGCAGCACCGTGCGGTGGCGCCCCTCGCCCTGGTTGCCGGGCTGGTTGCCTGGGAGATTCATGCGCGCCTGATCCCGGCGGCCGGGCCGCCCCAAAGGTGAGCCAACGCGGGGTCAAGCCAGACCATAGCCGGGCCCCGGCTCCATGGTCAAGCGCTCTCGCAACCCCGCCTGTCCGGTTGACAAAAAATGCCCCGGCTGATAGCTTGCAGAGTTGGATTTTCCAGGCTTTTTGGCGGTATATCAGCCAAAAAGCCGCAAGGGGCCGCGGGCCGGAAAACCCGGCGGCGCAGGCGATGGCGTAGGGTCCTTGATGGGTGAGGGGATGCGCGGCGAGATCATCTGCGTCGGCGACGAACTGACCAGCGGCCGGGTGGGCGACGTGAACGCCCGCTTTGCCGCCGCCCGGCTGTGGCCCCTGGGCCTGGCCCCCACGGCCATAACCACCGTGGGCGACGACCCGGACGAGATCGTGGCCACCCTGAAACGCGCCCTGGGCCGTTGCGACTGGCTCATCGTCAGCGGCGGCCTGGGCACCACCGAGGACGACCTCACCGCCGCCGCCGCCGCCCGCGCCCTGGATCTGCCCCTGATCGAGGACCCCGGCAAGCTGGCCGAGCTGGAGGCCCTGGTGGGCGCCCGCGGCCGCAGCCTGACCCCCGAGATCCGGCGCATGGCCCTGATGCCCGCCGGCGCGGCCAGCCTGGACCCCAGGAGCGCCGGCTTCGGCCTGAACACCCCCGCCGGCCAGCCGCTCTTTTTCCTGCCCGGCGTGCCGGAGGAGTTCCAGCGCATCATCGAGCGCAGGGTGGCCCCGGAGCTGGCCGCGCGCTTTGGCGCGGGCAGCCTGGTCACCCGCACGCTCAGGCTCTACGGCCTGCCCGAGAGCGAAGTCGGCCGCCGCCTGGCCGGGCTGACCAACGGCCAGGAGGGCGTGGGCCTGGGCTACTACCCTGTCTTCCCCGAGGTGCTGGTGGTGCTCAGCGCCCGCGCCGCCGACGCCGGCGCGGCCTCGGCCCGGCTGGAGCCCCTGGCCGCCGAAGCCGGGGCCCGCCTGGCCGGCTTTGTCATCGTGGACGGCGCGGCCCGGCTGGAGGAGCGCGTCGGCGAGCTGCTGAAAGCCGGCGACCTCACCCTGGCCTTGGCCGAGTCCTGCACCGGCGGGCTCATCGGCCACCGCATCACCGCCGTGGCCGGGTCCTCGGCCTATTTCGAGCGCGGCTACGTGGTCTACAGCAACCGGGCCAAGCAGGAGATGCTGAGCGTGGAGGCTGAGACCATCGCCCGCTTTGGCGCGGTGAGCGAGGAATGCGCCAGGGAGATGGCCCTGGGCGCTCGGCTGGGCGCCGGCGTGGACCTGGGCCTGGCCGTGACCGGCATCGCCGGCCCCGAGGGCGGCAGCGCTGAAAAACCAGTGGGCACGGTCTGGTTCGGCCTCAGCCATCAGCGCGCCACCACGGCCGAGGTGCGGCACTTCTTCGGCGACCGCCAGATGGTCAAACTCCAGGCGGCCGAGACCGCCCTGGACCTGCTGCGCCGCCATCTGGAGGCGGCCGGGTGAGGCTATTCGTGGCCCTGGAGCTGCCCGAGGCGGTCAAGGCCGCCGCGGCCGGGGTCATGGCCGAGCTGAAGCAGAGCGGCGCGGACCTGAAGTGGGTGGACCCGGCCAACCTGCACCTGACCCTGAAATTCCTGGGCGAGGTGGACCCCAAGCGCCTGGACGACATCACCGCCGCCCTGGCCCAAGCCCTGGCCGGCCAGCCGGCCCTGATTCTCACCCCCGCCGGGGCCGGGGCCTTTCCCGGCCGGGGCCGCATCCAGGTGGTCTGGCTGGGCCTCGTGGGCCAGGCGGCCGCGCTGGCCGCCCTGGCCGGGCGCGTCGAATCCGCCCTGACGGCGCTGGGTTTTGCGCCCGAGGGCCGGGCCTTCCAGGCCCACCTGACCCTGGCCCGCGCCCGCCGCGGCAGGGGCCGGGGCCAGCCCGCGGCGCCGCCCCAGGCCCTGGCCCAGGCCCTGGCCGGCCTGGCGGCCTGGCAAGGGCCGCGGTTCGCGGCCGAGCGGGTGACGCTGATGGAGAGCAACCTGACCGCGGCCGGGCCCATCTACCGGCCGCGCCGGGTATACATATTGGGCCGCGGGCCGCAGGCGGAAGCGGCTTGCTAGCCATCCATTTGTTTAGTATAAGATAGGGGTGAAGGCCGCGCCGGGCGGCCGATGCCCATACCCCAAAGAAGCGGAGAGAGCACCATGGCCGAAAAAGAGCCCAAATCCCCGGAAAAAGAGCGGGACAAGGCCCTGGACAGCGCCCTGAAGCAGATCGAGCGCAACTTCGGCCGGGGGGCCATCATGCGCCTGGGCGCGGACCAGGCCGCCAGCGACGTGACCGCCATCTCCTCCGGCTCCCTGGGCCTGGACCTGGCCACCGGCGTGGGCGGCGTGCCCCGGGGCCGGGTCACGGAGATCTACGGCCCGGAGTCCTCGGGCAAGACCACGCTGACCCTGCACGTCATCGCCGAGGCCCAGAAGGCCGGCGGGGTGGCGGCCTTCATCGACGCCGAGCACGCCCTGGACGTGGGCTATGCCAAGAAGCTGGGCGTGAACGTGGATGAGCTTTTGGTCAGCCAGCCGGACACCGGCGAGCAGGCCCTGGACATCGCCGAGATCCTGGTGCGCTCGGGCGCGGTGGATGTCTTGGTGGTGGACTCGGTGGCCGCCCTGGTGCCCAAGGCCGAGCTGGACGGCGAGATGGGCGACAGCCACGTGGGGCTCCAGGCCCGCCTGATGAGCCAGGCCATGCGCAAGCTCACCTCGGTGATCAGCAAGAGCCGCACCTCGGTGATCTTCATCAACCAGATCCGCATGAAGATCGGCGTGATGTTCGGCAACCCCGAGACCACCACCGGCGGCAACGCGCTGAAGTTCTACGCCAGCCTGCGCCTGGACATCCGCCGCATCGGCAAGCTCAAGTCCGGCGAGGAGGAGGTGGGCAGCCGCACCCGGGTGAAGGTGGTCAAGAACAAGGTGGCCCCGCCGTTCAAGCAGGCCGAGTTCGACATCATGTTCGGGGCCGGCATCAACAAGCTGGGCGAGGTGCTGGACATGGCCGTGGCCGAGGACCTGGTGAACAAGAGCGGGGCCTGGTACTCCTACGGCGAGGAGCGCATGGGCCAGGGCCGCGACAACGCCATCGGCTTCTTGCGCGACCATCCCGAGGTCTCCGCCCAACTGGAGGAGCGCCTCAGGGCCAAGCACGGGCTGAAGCCCCTGGCCCCCGGCGAGGCCAGCTACGAACCGGAAGACTAACCAAACCCCGCGCCCGGACAACGCCGTCCGGCCCACGCAAAGGACGACCCATGGCCAAGACCGGCAACGAACTGCGCCAACTGTTTTTGGATTACTTCAAGAACCAGGGTCACCAGGTGGTGGCCAGCAGCGCGCTGGTGCCCCAGGACGACCCCAGCCTCTTGTTCACCAACGCGGGCATGGTGCAGTTCAAGCAGGTCTTCCTGGGCCAGGAAAAGCGCGACTACCGCCGCGCCACCACCTGCCAGAAGTGCTTTAGGGCCTCAGGCAAGCACAACGACCTGGAGAACGTGGGGTTCACCCCCCGCCACCACACCTTCTTCGAGATGCTGGGCAACTTCAGCTTCGGCGACTACTTCAAGGAGCAGGCGGTGGTTTTCGCCTGGGAGCTGTTGACCCAGGGCTACGGCCTGGACCCCAAGGACCTGTGGGTGAGCGTGCACGAGAAGGACGACGACGCGGCGCTCCTCTGGGAGAACAAGGTGGGCGTGAGCCCCGCGCGCATCGTGCGCCTGGGCGACAAGGACAACTTCTGGGCCATGGGCGACACGGGCCCCTGCGGCCCCTGCTCCGAGATCCACATAGACCAGGGCCCGGAGGTGGGCTGCGGCGGGCCCGAGTGCCACGTGGGCTGCGACTGCGACCGTTACCTTGAGCTGTGGAACCTGGTCTTCATGCAGTTCAACCGCGACGCCGCCGGCGTCATGACCCCCCTGCCCCGGCCCAGCATCGACACCGGCATGGGCCTGGAGCGCATCAGCGCCGTGGCCCAGGGCAAGCTGTCCAACTACGACAGCGACCTGTTCACCCCGATCCTGCAACGGGCCGGCGACCTGGCCGGGGTGGCCTACGGCGCGGCCGCGGCCGGCGACACCAGCCTGCGCGTCATCGCCGACCACGCCCGGGCCTGCACCTTCCTGATCAGCGACGGCATCCTGCCCAGCAACGAGGGGCGCGGCTACGTGCTGCGCCGCATCCTGCGCCGGGCCGCCCGCCACGGCCGCAAGATCGGCCTGACCAGGCCCTTCCTGCACGACGTGGCCATGACCGTCATCGACTCCATGTCGGGGGCCTATCCCAACCTGGTGGACGCCAAGGCCTTCATCGACAAGGTGGTGCAGAGCGAGGAGGAGCGCTTCGGCGAGACCCTGGACACCGGCCTGCGGCTACTCACCGACGTGCTGGCCGAGGCCCAGGCCAAGGGCGAGGCGACCCTCTCCGGCGAGGTGGCCTTCAAGCTCTACGACACCTTCGGCTTCCCCCTGGATCTGACCATGACCATCGTGGCCGAGGAGGGCTTCGGGGTGGACGAGGCCGGCTTCGCGGCCGCCATGGGCCGCCAGAAGAGCCGCAGCCGCGCGGCCTGGAAGGGCTCCGGCGACCAGGAGATCCCCCCGGCCCTGGCGGCGCTGCGCGCCCAGGGCTTCCGCAGCGAGTTCCTGGGCTACGAGGGCCTGGAGGCCGGCGGCGAGGCGGCGCTGATCCTGGTGGAGGGCGAGCCGGTGGAGGCCATCGGCCTGGGCCAGGCGGCCGAGGTGGTCTGCCCGCGCACGCCATTCTATGGCGAGGCCGGCGGCCAGGTGGGCGACGTGGGCGAGATGATCGGCCCCAAGGGCAAGGCCAAAGTCACCAACACCATCAAGCCCGGCGGCGAGGTGATCGTGCACCAGGTGGAGGTGGTCGAGGGCGTCATCGCCCAGGGCGACGCCCTGACCCTCAAGGTAGACCTGACCACCCGGGCCGCCACCGCCGCCAACCACAGCGCCACCCACCTGCTGCACGCCGCGCTGCGCAACACCCTGGGCCAGCACGTCAAGCAGGCCGGCTCCATGGTCAGCCCGGAGCGCCTGCGCTTTGACTTCAGCCATTTCCAGGCCCTGACCGCCGACGAGATCCGTTCGGTGGAGCGCCAGGTCAACGCCGGCATCCGCCAGAACATCGCCCTGACCACCACCGTCATGGCCATCGAGGAGGCCATGGCCACCGGCGCCATGGCGCTATTTGAGGAGCGCTACGGCGACACCGTGCGCCTGGTGGAGGTGCCCGGCGTGAGCAAGGAGCTCTGCGGCGGCACCCACACCGCCCGCACCGGCGACATCGGCCTCTTGAAGATCGTCTCCGAGTCCTCGGTGGCCGCCGGGGTGCGCCGGGTGGAGGCGCTCACCGGCTCGGCGGCCCTGGAGGCCTTCCTCGCCCTGGAGGACGAGCTGGGCCAGGCCGCGGCCGCCTTGAAGTGCCCCCGCTCCGAGGTGGCCGAGCGCGTGGCCAAGCTCGCGGCCGGGCTCAAGGAGCGCGAGCGCGAGCTGGAGGCCATGAAGGCCCGCCTGGCCGGGGCCGGCTCCCGCGACCTGATGGCCGATGCGGTGGACATCGGCGGAGTCAAGGTGCTCATCACCTCCGTGGAGATCGACAACCCCAAGGCCCTGCGCGAGGTGGCCGACAACCTGCGCGAGCGCATCGGCTCCGGCGTGGTGGTCCTGGGCGCGGCGGCCGAGGGCAAGGCCTTCCTGCTGGCCGTGGTCACCAAGGACCTGGCTGGGCGTTTCCACGCCGGCAACATCGTGAAAGCCCTGGCCCCCATCGTGGGCGGCGGCGGCGGCGGCCGGCCGGACCTGGCCCAGGCCGGCGGCCAGCAGCCCGAGAAGCTGCCCGAGGCCCTGGCCCAGGCCCCGGCCGTCATCGCGGCCCAGGCCGCGGGCAAGTAGGGTCGCGGGCCGCGACGGCCATATTCGGGTCGGTCGCGTGCCGCGACAGCCGTATACGGGTCGGGTGGCGCTCGGCCCTGAACTAGCCTCGCGCGCTCCCGTAGCGGCCATTTTCATAAATACACGGCCGGGAGTCGCGGGCCGCGACGGCCATATACGGGTCGGGTGGCGCTCGGCCCTGAACTAGCCTCGCGCGCTCCCGTAGCAGCCTTGGTGAATAAAAACGGTAGGCTCTCTTGGTTTTCGTAGGGGCGGGGTTTATCCCCGCCCGTCCTTTTTGGTCCTCCCAGGGGGGCGAGACCGCCGCAAAAGAACGGGACGCCTCCCGGAAGGGAGACGCCCCGTTTGCGTTGCGTGTCCGCCTGACCTAGAAGGGCGTGGGGGGGCCGCCGCGGTCCTGTTCCAGCACCACCCGTGGGCTCTCCACGTTGGGCGGCGAGGAGAGCAGGTCGCGCCGTTCCTCCTGGCGCTTGGCCCGCTCCTCGGGAGTCAGCTTGTCCAGCGTGGCCTGGGCCTTGTTGATGTTGGCCATGGCCTCGCCGTACAGGCCGATGTCCGGGTACTGGGTCAGCACCCGCTTGAAGCGGCCGATGGCGGCCTCGTACTGCTTGGAGCGCATGTAGAAGCCGCCCACGAACATGTCGTGGCCGGCCTGGCGCTCATAGGCCTCGCGCAGGCGCGGCATGGCCTTCTGGGCCTGCTCGCTCCTGGGGAACTGGCGGATCAGGCGCTGGAAGGCCTCGGCGGCCTTGCGGGCGTTGCTGGGGTCGCGGTCCACGCTGAGCATCTGGCCGTGGTAGACCATGCCCAGTTGGAAATAGGCGTAGGGCACCGCCTCGTTCTTGGGGTGCAGGCGGATGAAGTCGTCGTAGGCCAGGGCGGCCTCGTCAAAGCGCTTGGCCTTCAGGTAGGCGTCGGCCACCCGCAGGTCGGCCAGCAGGGCGTACTTGCTGTAAGGGTAGCGGTCCTTGAGTTGCTGGTACAGGTCGGCGGCGTCGTCGTACTTGCCGTCCTTGTAGGCCTGTTCGGCCTCGTTGGCCAGGTACTGGGCCGGCACGTCGAAGGCATCACCGCGTTCCGCCTTGCCGCCGCCCAGGCCTTTCCACATGCCGCTCACCCAGGTGCAACCGCCCAGGGCGGTCAGGGCCAGGACCAGGGTGAGAGCAATCACTGCTCGCCGGGCTTGCATGGGGTCTGCCTTTCCAGCGCCCATCGGGCGCGTGCGCCGCTCGCACCCGCCCAGGGGCGGGCGGAGCCCCGGGCTAATGTCCTTCCAGGTAGTGCTGGGCCGCGTAGGAGGCCAGGGCGCCCTCGCCGGAGGCCACCACGATCTGCTTGAGCAGGCTCTGGCGGCAGTCGCCGGCGGCGTAGACGCCGGGCAGGCTGGTGGCGCAGTTCTGGTCGGTGATGATGAAGCCCTGTTCGTCGGTCTGCACCGCGCCGCCCAGCCAGGCGGTGTTGGGCGTGGTGCCGATGAAGACAAAGGCCCCGTCGCAGGCGATGACCTTCTCCGCGCCGGCCTTCAGGTCCATGAGGCGCACCTTCTCCACGCCCAAGAGGGCGCTGCCCTCGATGGCCACCGGCGCGTGGGACCAGAGCACCTCGATGGCCGGGTTGGCCGCCACCCGCTCGCAGAGCACCGCGCAGGCGCGCAGCTCGTCGCGGCGGTGGACCAGGTAGACCTTCTTGGCGAACCGGGTCAGGTAGCCGGCCTCCTCGGCCGCGGTGTTGCCGCCGCCAAAGGCCACGACGACCTTGTCGCGGAAGAACGGACCGTCGCAAGTGCCGCAGTAGGACACCCCCCGGCCGGCGAACTCGGCCTCGCCGGGCACGCCCAGCTTCTTGGGGCTGGCCCCCAGGCACAGGATCACGGCCTTGGCCGCGATCTCGCCCTCGCTGCTGTTCACGACCTTGCGCTCGCCCTCCACCCGCAGGCCGGAAACCTCCACGCTGCGGATCTCCAGGTCGAACTTCTTCGCGTGGTCGCGGAAGCGGTCGGAGAGGTCAAAACCGCTCACCCCGGCCACGTCGCCGGGCCAGTTCTCCACCCAGTGGGTGTTGAGCACCTGACCGCCGGGGCTCAGGCGCTCCAAGAGCACCGCGTCCAGCCGGGAGCGGGCGGCATACAGGCCGGCGGTCAGGCCGGCCGGCCCGCCGCCGATAATCACCAAGTCTCGTTCTTCCATGGGATGTGCCCCTCGCGGGCGCTTAAAGCAGCTTGTTCAGGGCCTGCTCAATGTGGCTCTTGCTCACCGCGCCGGTGATCTGGTCGGCCACGGCGCCGGCCTTGAACATGATCAGGGTGGTGATGGCGCGGATGCCGTACTGACCAGGGGTCTTGGGGCTTTCGTCCACGTTGAGCTTGGCCACCTTCACCTTGCCGGAGTACTGCTCGGAGAGCTCCTCCACCACCGGCGCGATGGCCCGGCAGGGACCGCACCACGAGGCCCAGAAATCCACCAACACCGGGAGGTCGCTCTTGAGAACCTCGGCCTCGAAGGTATCGTCGGTCACCTGGAGTACGTTTCCTGCCATCTCGTTGTCTCCTTGGGCGAAAAGTTCCGCACCCCCCTACAGGCGGCGCCATGCAGGCAACTGGCCTAAATTACTCATGCCTAATCTATAGACCGGCATTAAGGCTTTGTCAACGCGCGGCCAGTCGCCCTTGGTTGACTTATGACCAAAAGGCTACCTAAGATGTCGCCGTCAGGCAAGGAGGCGTTTTGGTCAAATCACGCACAATTTATATCTGCGCCGAATGCGGGGCCACCAGCCCCAAATGGCTGGGCCGCTGCCCGGCCTGCCAGAGCTGGGACAGCCTGGTGGAGTCCGCGCCCGCCCCGGCCGCCGGCCCCGGCCCCGGCTCCGCCTCGGCCCAGCCCCAGGCCCTCAACGCGGGCCCAGCCGGGAGCGAGGCCCGCACCGCCACCGGCCTGAGCGAGCTGGACCGGGTTTTGGGCGGCGGCCTGGTGCCGGGCATGGTGGTGCTGGTGGGCGGCGAGCCGGGCATCGGCAAGTCCACCCTGATGCTGCAACTGGCCGCCAGCCTTAGCCGATCCGGCCACAACCCCCTGTACGTCTCCGCCGAGGAGTCCGGCCGCCAGGTGGGCCTGCGCGCCCGTCGCCTGGGCCTGGCCGATAGCCCGCTGATGCTCCTGGCCGAGACCGGCCTGGAGGCCGTGGCCGCGGTCTGGGAGCAGGGCGGCTACAGCGCGGTGGTGGTGGACAGCGTGCAGGCCGTGCGCAGCGACCAGGCCCCCGGCCTGGCCGGCTCGGTGGGCCAGGTGCGGGCCGTGGCCGCCCGCCTGGCCGCGGTGGCCAAACAGACCGGCGCGGCGCTCTTCCTGGTGGGGCACGTGACCAAGGAAGGGGCCCTGGCCGGCCCTAGGGTGCTGGAGCACCTGGTGGACACGGTGCTCTATTTCGAGTCCGAGCCGGCCATGCGCCTGCGCCTGTTGCGCGCCGTGAAAAACCGCTTCGGGGCCACCGACGAGGTGGGCGTCTTCGAGATGACCGAGGAGGGACTGCTGCCGGTGGCCAACCCCTCGGCGGTTTTCCTGGCCCACCGCCCGGCCGGCGCGCCGGGCAGTGCGGTCTGCGCCGCGGTCAACGGCTCCCGGCCGTTATTGGTGGAAGTCCAAGCCCTGGTCAGCCCCTCGGGCCTGGCCATGCCCCGCCGCCAGGCCCTGGGGGTGGACGCCGGCCGGCTGCACATGCTCTGCGCGGTGCTGGCCATCCACGCCGGCCTGGATCTCTCGGGCCACGACGTTTTCGTCAACGTCACCGGCGGGATAAAGCTGGGCGAGCCGGCCGCCGACCTGGCCGTGGCCGCGGCGGTGGCCAGCAGCTTCCACGCCCGCGCCCTGCCGGCCGACCTGGTCTGCTTTGGCGAGGTGGGCCTGGCCGGCGAGCTCAGGGCCGTGGGCCGCACCGGCGCGCGCCTGGCCGAGGCCGGCCGCCAGGGCTTCACCCGCGCGCTCACCGCCACTCTGCCGCCGGGCGGCAAGCAGGCGGCCATCAAGGTGCAGAGCGCCGAGCGCCTGGGCCAGGCCCTGGAGATGGTGCTATGAGCCTAACTTCTCGAATTTAGATATATATGCAAACCAACCGCTATGATTTTTCAGGTGGCTGATAGTGCTCTTCCCAAGTCCTAACAAACCAGATATGAGTTCACAACCGGGAATAAACGATACTAGCTGCATGCATATATCCAACACCAACGTCATTCTACCGCGGTGTTTCTCACACTCCTTTGCCAGGGCTTTGATAATATGCCGATCAATCTCGAGATAATTATTTTCGGGAACCACCTCTTTATTACCGCCTAGTATTATCGACTCAGATAGTTCAGCAACGAACTGTCTAAAATCAACCCATAATCTGTCTTTCCGCATTTTTATGATCTGCGTTAATGGTATTTCGTGTAAATTGGGGATAAACAAAGTAGAAAGTCTATTTATAACAATACTTTCTTGGCTTGGAGTGGTTGAAAAGTCGACCTCAATCCTAGGAGGTTTTTTTCTAATCAATTCTGAATGGATACCATCGAGCGAGATTGCTGAACCTAGCAATGTAGAAGTAACTAGGTCATAATTTATATTTTTTATTGCTTCACCAGCAATTAGCCTTTCAGAATCACTTCCAGTTAGCCCCCGACGATCATGAAAATTTAGAACATCAATTAGTTTATTGGCTTCGCGAGGAAATTTTGACTTATCTACAGTGATATATTTAACAAAATCAAGATGCTCATCTTCTATATTTTTTAATAAGTGGTAAAAATCAATCTTGTAACGCCGCGTCGTGGTTCCATCAAGTAAACAATGCCCTTTATTGTAATCGGCAACTCCATTTGTTTCAGGGTAAAATGCCAGTTTCATTTTCGTATTTTTGATATCTCTTTCATAGCTGATAAGACGGTCTGACTCCGGGATAACGCCTGGCGGGAAGTATGTTCCAAAAGAACCATCCTCCCAAAAATCATGTACATAAGTGCCATTCTCGAAGATAACTTGGTCGTACGTAAGTATCGATTGCTTGATTCTTAATGATATTTCCTCTGATAACTCTTCATGTTCGAATACACTTATGTTGCTTCGGAGCGGGAAGTATACTTTCCTAATATTTGCCATTTTCGTTAATCGCTCGTTGCAGCCAAAATTGCCATTCGCACCTCGGCCGGGCTCAGGCCGGTTTCCCGGCAGATGCGGGCCACGTCCTCGGCCTCGGGGTGCAGCCGCCAGGCCTCGCCCACCCGGGCGCGCTTGACCTTGGCCGGGCCCCAGGGCGTGGCCACCGTGACCTGGTCGCGGGGCAGGATGCGGCGCTCACACCGGCGCAGGCGCACGCCCAGGCTGGTGGTTTGGGCCAGCATCAGGGCGGCCAGATCCTCGGCCTCCTGCGGCCGGGCCAGGGCGATGGCCATCAGGCCGGGCCGGCCCTTTTTCATGAGTAGCGGCGCGCAGGCCACGTCCAACGCCCCGGCGTCCAGGAGCCGCTGGCTGACCACGGGCCAGTCCTCCGGGCTCATGTCGTCGATATGGCAGACGATTTCGGTCACGATCTCCGCCTGGGCCGTTTCCTCGGCCGTCTCGCCCAGGATCAAACGCACCACGTTGGGCGCGCCGCGGCTGGGCCGGCTGCCGCCGCCAAAGCCCTGGCCGCTCACCCGCAGGGCCGGCAGGGGCCCGAAGCCAGCGGCCAGGGTGGAGACCAGGGCCGCGCCGGTGGGGGTGACCGTCTCGACCTCCTCGGGCCAGGCCACGACCGGCGCGCCGGCCAACAGCTCCACCACCGCCGGGGCCGGCAGGGGGATGCGGCCGTGGGCGCAGTCCACGAAGCCCCGGCCCAGGGGCAGGGGCGAGCAGACGATGCGCTCCACGCCCAGCCAGGCCACCCCGGCGCAAAAGGCGGTGATGTCCACGATGGCGTCCAGCGCGCCCACCTCGTGGAAGTGAACCTCATTGGCCGGGATGCCGTGCACCCGGCCCTCGGCCGCGGCCAGGCGCTCGAAGACCCGCACCGCCGGCCCGCCCACCTCTGGCGGCAGGCCGGCCAGGATGGCCTTGACCTCGCCCAGGCCGCGGTGGGCGTGCCCGGCCGGCGGCTGGTGCTCGTGGCCGTGGTCGTGGCTATGCTCGTGCCCGTGGTCGTGCCCGTGCTCGTGATCATGGCCGTGGTCATGGTCATGGCCGTGGTGGTACTCGTGGTGATGGTGGTGGGCGTGGGCTTCCTGCGCCAGCTCGCGCACCACCAGCCGCCGGGTCATGAGGCCCATGTGCCCGGTCTGGGCCTGGTCCACCGCCACCTCGGCCGCCAGGTCCATGGCCGCGATGAGGCCCTTCAGCTCCTCCAGGGGCCAGCCCAGATCCAGCAGCGCGCCGGCCAGCATGTCGCCGGAAAGCCCGCCGCAGGCGTCCACGTAGAGCAGCCTAGCCACGCTTTTTCTCCTTGGCGGGCTTTTTGGCGGCCGGGGCCTTGACCGCGGCCGGCTTTTTGGCCGCGGGCTTTTTGGCCGGCTTCTTCTTGCGCGGCGGCTTGGGCACCCGGGGCGGGCCGGTGAGCGCCAGCTCCAGCACCTGGTCCATGTGGTTGACGAAGCGGATGTCCAGGGCGCGGCGGACCTTGGCCGGAATCTCGCTGACCTCTTTCTGGTTCTTCTCCGGCACCGCGATGAGCTTGATGCCGGCGCGCAGGGCGGCCAGGGCCTTTTCCTTCAGCCCGCCGATGGGCAGCACCTTGCCGGTGAGCGTCACCTCGCCGGTCATGGCCACGTCCTCCTTGATCGGCACCCCGGTCAAGGCGCTGACGATGGCCGTGCAGATGGTGATGCCGGCGCTGGGGCCGTCCTTGGGGATGGCCCCGGAGGGCACGTGCAGGTGGAGGTCCAGGTCCTCGTAGAACCCGGCTTTGAGGCCGAACTCCTTGGCCCGGCTGCGGGCGTAGGAGAGCGCGGCCTGCACCGACTCCTTCATCACCTCGCCCAGGCTGCCGGTGATGGTCAGGTTGCCCTTGCCTTCGGTGATGCCCACCTCCACCCGCAGCACCTCGCCGCCAAAGGCCGTCCAGGCCAGGCCGGTGGCCACGCCGATCTCGCCCTCGCCGCGCTCCTCCTCCGGCAGGAACTTGGGCACGCCCAGGAGCTTGCCCACGCCCTGGGGCCCCACCCGGAAGGGGCCCTTCTTGCCCTCGGCCAGGCGGCGGGCCAGCTTGCGGCAGACGCCGGCCAGCTCGCGCTCCAGGTTGCGCAGGCCGGCCTCGCGGGTGAAGTCGCGGATCACCTGCATGATGGCCGCGTCGCTGATGCTCACCTGGCCGGCCTTGAGCCCGTGCTCCTTGAGCTGGCGGGGCAGCAGGTGGCGCCGGGCGATGGCCACCTTGTCCTCGTCGGTGTAGCCGTTCAGCTCGATCACCTCCATGCGGTCAAGGAGGGCCTCGGGGATGGTGTCCTCCATGTTGGCCGTGGCGATGAACATGACCTTGGACAGGTCAAAGGGCAGGTTGAGGTAGTGGTCGCTGAAGCTGTAGTTCTGCTCCGGGTCCAGCACCTCAAGGAGCGCGCTGGTGGGGTCGCCGCGGTAGTCGGCCCCCACCTTGTCCACCTCGTCGATCATGAAGACCGGGTTGTTGGTGCCGGCGGTCTTGAGGCCCTGGATGATGCGGCCGGGCAGCGCGCCGATGTAGGTGCGGCGGTGGCCGCGGATCTCGGCCTCGTCGCGCACGCCGCCCAGGCTGATGCGCACGAACTTGCGCCCCATGGCCCGGGCGATGGAGCGGCCCAGGCTGGTCTTGCCCACGCCGGGGGGGCCCAGGAAGCAGAGGATGGGGCCCTTCATCCTGGGGTTGAGCTTGCGCACCGCCAGGTATTCCAGGATGCGCTCCTTGACCTTCTTGAGGTCGTAGTGGTCCTCGTCCAGGATGCGCTGGGCCTTGTTGATCTCGATGCGGTCCTTGCTGGATTCCTGCCAGGGCAGCTCCAGGATCCAATCCAGGTAACTGCGCACGATGGTGGCCTCGGCCGCCTCGGGCTGCATCATCTCCAGCCGGCCGAGCTGTTTGAGCGCCTCCTTGCGCACCTCCTCGGCCATGGGCTTCTTTTCCAGCGCCTGGCGCAGGTCCAATAGCTCCTGGTGGCGGTCCTCGGCGTCGCCCAGCTCGCGCCGGATGGCCCGGAGCTGCTCGCGCAGGTAATACTCGCGCTGGCTCTTGGTCATCTCCTCCTTGGCCTCGGACTGGATGCGGGCCTGCATGGTGGAGACCTCGAGCTCCTTGCCCAGGTGGTCGTGCACCTTGCGCAGGCGCAGCACCGGGTCGGACTCGCCCAGGATGTCCTGGGCCTCGGGGATCTTGAGCCGCAGGTTGCTGGCCACCAGGTCGGCCAGGCGGCCGGTGCCCTCCACCGAGTTCAATATGGCCACCACGTCGCCGGAGAGCAGGCCGCGCAGGGAGAGGATCTTCTCGCTGGCCTCGCGCACCGAGCGCATCAGGGCCTCCACCTCCACCGGCAGCTCGGCCTCGTCCTCGGCCTCGTCCTCGGCCTCGTCCAGGGGCTCGATGCCCACCTCGATGAAGGGCTTGCTGCGCTCCCAGGTGGTGACCCGGGCCCGGGTGATGCCCTGCACCAGCACCTTCAGCCGGCCGTCGGGCAGGCGCAACTGGCGCATGACCATGCCCACCGTGCCCACCTCGTAGAGGTCCTCGGCGCCGGGGTGCTCCACGTTCTGGTCGCGCTGGGCGGCCAGGAAGACCAGCTGGTCCCGGGCCATGGCCGCCTCCACGGCGGCCACCGAGCTGTCGCGGGCCACAAACAGGGGCAGAATCATGTAGGGGAAGACCACCACGTCGCGCACCGGCAGCAGCGGCAGGGTGTCGGGCAGGGGGGTCTCCTCCAGCTCCTCGCCGGGCTGGGTCTCGACCTCGGCCGCGGGGGTCTCCGTGCTCTCGTCCAGGGATTGGCTCATGATCCTTGCATCCGGGGATAGGGAGTGGGCGGCCTGGGGCTCTGCCATCGTAACAGATGGCCTAGGCCTGTCAACCGCGCCCCCGCCCCGGCCGGGGCGGCGCCGGGGCGAAAGACTTGACAGAAAGGCCCTCTGGCCATAAATTTAGCCTCCTCGTGGCGGCGTAGCTCAGTAGGTCAGAGCATGCGGCTCATATCCGCAGTGTCCGGGGTTCAAGTCCCTGCGCCGCCACCAACCTGATTCTTACCCCCAATTTGCGGCGGCGTAGCTCAGTTGGTCAGAGCATGCGGCTCATATCCGCAATGTCCGGGGTTCAAGTCCCTGCGCCGCCACCAACCGCACATACTCCCTGCTATTGTACCCTTCCCGCCCGCCGCAGGGTAAGCCAGGGATCGCGCCAGGCCGGTCCGCCCCCGTCGGGGTCGGGCCGGCGGCTTTTTGGGGGCCCATTGACCGGCCCACGCCCAGCGCCCGCGGCTTTCTTTGCGCCCAAGCCGCCGCCCAGGTTAAAAAAGGCTTAACTATTCCGGCCTACTAACCGATCAAACCACAGGGCCGCTGCAATCCCAGCCGGCGCTCCACAGGCGTGCAAAGGTACATTTATATAGCGTTTAATTAAGTATTGCCTGGACTTAGTTGATAGAGGCATAATGCAACCGGTTTAGTTATAGGCCCAAGCCTGGGCCTCACCTGGGCGTGCCTGTGGCTCGCCCGCCGCGGAGCAGGCTGCATGTCTACATTGGTCGGCATTGTTTTCGGAGGGGTGCTCATCGCCTTGGCCGTGGCCCTGGGCGGCGGCTGGCGCATGTTCCTGGACCTGCAATCGGCCATGATCGTGCTGGGCGGCACCCTGGCCGCCACCCTGGTCAGCTTCCCCTTCCACCGGGTCCTGAACTTCTTTTCCCTGATCCTGCGCATCCTGCGCGAGCAGAGCAGCAACCAGAACGAGCGCATCATCGCCAAGCTGGTGGCCCTGGGCCACAAGGCCTACCAGGACTCGGTCTACAGCCTGGAGCAGGCGGCCAAGAGCGAGGCCAACCGCTATGTGCGCATGGGCCTGACGCTCCTGGTGCGCGACGCGCCGGCCGCGCGCATCGCCCGGCGCTTTGCGGTGGAGATGGACGGGGTGCGCAACCGCCACCGGGAGGGCGTGCAGCTGTTCAGCTTCATGGCCCGCATCGCCCCCTCCTTCGGCCTGGTGGGCACCCTGATCGGCCTTATCAACATGCTGCGCGGGGTGGGCAGCGAGGTCACCCCGGAGGTGCTGGGCCCCAGCATGGCCGTGGCCTTGATCACCACCCTCTACGGCGCGCTGCTGGCCTTCTTCCTGTTCCTGCCCGCCTCGGAGAAGCTCAAGGCCTACTCCGAGCAGGAGCAGGGCCAGATCATGATGGTGCGCGACGCCATGCTGATGATCAAGGACGGCGAATCCAGCCGCGAGCTGGAGGAGATGCTCAACGCCTACCTGCCCGAGAAGCGCCGCCGCTCGTTCGTATCCGAGCTGCTGCGCCGCGGGGCCGGCAACGGGGCGGCATGAGCCCGGCCAAGAAAAGCAAGGTCACCTGCTACCACTGCCGGTCCAGCTATATGCTGGACCTGGCCAAGGTGCCCCCCGGCACCCAGACCTTCAAGTGCGTGAAATGCGGCAGCGACGTGCCCATCCTGGCCCGGGTGTTGCCCAGCGGCGAAAAGGCCGCTGCGGCGGCCGCCGCGGCCCCGGCCGCCTCGCCGGAGGCCAAGGCCGCCCCGGCGGCCCTCGAGAGCGAGGCGCTCTTGGAGTTGGACCGGCGCCAGCCCGAGGCCTTCCCGGCCGAGGAGGGCGACGGCTGGCTGACCATCTACGGCGACATGATGTCGCTTTTACTGGTCTTCTTCGTGCTGATGTTCGCCATCAGCACCATCGACAAGCACAAGTTCGAGACCGTGGTGCAGGCGGTGAGCCAGGCCCTGGGCGGCAGCGTGCACTATGAGTCCAAGCCCACCCCCTTCCCCGGACCGCCGCCCGACCCCCTGGCCGAGCTGAAGAACAAGGTGCGCCAGGAAACCGACGCCATGGCCGGGCTCCAGGCCCGGTTGCAGGCGCTCATCGAGCAGGACAACATGCAGCGCAGCCTGGCGGTGAAGAACGAGCCCAAGGGGGTGGCGCTCATCGTGCAGGACATGGCCATGTTCGACCTGGGCAGCGCCGACCTCAAGCCCGAGATCCGCCCCCTGCTGAGCAAGATCGGCGGGCTGCTCAAGCACATCCCCAACGAGATCGTGGTGGAGGGCCACACCGACAACCTGCCCATCAGCACCGCCAAGTTCGCCTCCAACTGGGAGCTGTCGGTGATGCGCGCCACCAATGTGGTACATTTCCTGCTGGAGCAGGCGCAGTTGGACCCCGCCCAGGTAACCGCCGCCGGTTACGCCTATTTCCGTCCGCGCCACGACTTCGCCTCTGCCGACAACGCCAAGAACCGGCGCATCGAGATCGTCATCCAGCGCAAGTACGACAGCGAGATGCTGAAAAACCTCTCCCTGCAACCCACTCCGGCCCCGGCCGCGCGCACAAGGTAGCCCAGCATGGCGGAGAGCAGCAAGGTGGTCCCCATCAACCGCGACGCCGATCCGGCCGCCAACGGCCAGCGCCAGCCGGCCGCGCCCGCCGCGCCAGCCGCGCCGCCGGGAGCCGCCCCGGCCGCGGACCACTCCGGCCTGGCCAACTACACCGTCCTGCTCTTCCACCACCAAAAGGGCCACCACAGCCACCTGCTGAACACCCTGCGCTTCTGCGGCCTGACCAAGGTCAGCGTGGCCGACAGCCTGGAGCAGGCCATCCAGCTCATCGTCAGCAAGCGCTTCCACCTGATCCTGGTCAGCCATTTCGGCGAGGCCCGCGAGACCACCCAGCTCCTGGAGGACCTGAAGGGCCACGACGCCACCGCCGACATCCCGGTGATCGCGGTGACCAACACCGGCAACGTCAAGGAGATCCTGCGCATCATCGCCAAGGGCGTGGACGAGGTGCTCATCGAGCCCCTGAGCCAGGAGGTGGTGGAGCAGAAGATCCAGCAGGTGCTGGGGCGCAGCAAGATCACCGAGGAGCGCCGCGAGCAGTTGCGCACCGCCCAGGCCCTACTGGCCAACGGCCGCCTGGAGGAGGCCGAGAACCTGTTCCTGTCCCTGCTGTTGGACCCGGACCTGGCCCTGGAGGCCATCCTGGGCACCTGCGGGGTGCAGGTCAGCCGCCAGAACTGGACCGAGGCCAAGGCCCTGCTCAAGCGCGCGGCCGAGTCGGCCAAGTCCTGCGCTGACAAGATCAGCCTGCACCGCAACCTGTCGGAGACCTTCTACGCCTACGGCGCCTATTACGAGGCCCGCAAGCAGCTCAAGCCCGCGGCCAAGAGCTACCGCACCGCCTTTTCCCTGAACCCCTTCAACCTGAAAAACCTGGTGGCCCTGCTCACCCTGCTGCAAAAAGAGGACGAGCTGGACGAGATCGTGACGGTGCTCAAGGAGGTCACGACCAACTACCTGCCCTTCAGCCAGCCGCTGGACGACGTGGCCCAGTGCATCAGCGAGATCTGCGACCGCTTCACCAGCCTGGGGCTCAACGAACACGCCATGAAGCTCTACCGGGAGCTGGTTAACCTGCGCCACGAGAACCCGGACGTGCACATGCAGGTCTGCGACTTTTTCGCCCAGGAGGGCAACACCGGCGTCGTGGTGCGCTGCCTGATCGAAGTCTGCGGCCGGCTCAAGGACCCGGACCTGCTCCACCGCCTGGGCACCCTGCTCCTGGAGAGCGAGGTGGAGAGCATCTGGAGCGCCTTTGACCTGGGCGGCGACGGCAGCCTGCCCCTCACCATGGCCGAGAAGGCCTTCGCCATGGCCAAGCAGGCCTTCCACCAGGCCATGCTGCTGGAGCCCGAGGACCCCCGCCACCGCCTGGGCCTGGCCTGCGCCGAGCTGAAGCTGGGCAACCAGGAGGCGGCGGCCGAGGTGCTCAACCGGGTCAAGGAAGCCGATTTCGACAACGTGAAGGTCCACGTGGACGTGATCAAGGCCCTGCTGCGGGAAAAGGCCTTCGAGCTGGCCGGCCAGTGGCTCAAGGACGCCAACGCCAACTTCCCCAAGGAGGCCGAGGTGGCCCGGCTCTACGCCCAGTACTTCCTGGCCCGGGGTGATTCCACCAAGGCCGTCGCCGCGCTCAAGAAGGGCCTGGCCCAGTCCCCGGACGACCGCGAGATGCTCGTCACCCTGGCCCAGACCTATTTGCGCGCGCGCGAGTTCGGCGAGGCGGCCTTCTATTTCGAGCGCGCCGTCAAACTGCTGCCCGACGACCCGCGGGTTAAAAACGGCCTGGCCGACGCCCTGGCCGGCCGGGCGCCCTCGGCCTGAGCCGGGCCCTGCTCCTTCCGGTTAGGGCCGCATGAAAAACGCGCGGGCGGGGTCAACCCCCGCCCGTCTTGTCCTTGCAGCCGCCGGCCGGGCCGGGTCGGGTTAGAGCATCTCGGCTAAGAACAGGTCGCTGATGACGCTGATGACCTTGAGCGAGGTCTGGTAGGCGGTCTGCTGGCTGCGCAGGCTGATGAAGGCCTCGGTCAGGTCCACGCCCTGCAGGTTCTCCAGGTTGGTGGTGTGCACCTGCTCATAGGCCTCCAGCACCGCTTCGCGCACGCTGACCCGCTGGGAGCGGGTGCCCAGGTCGGCCTGGTGGTCCAGCACGGTCTGCATCACCGCGTTCAGGGCCGCCAGGGTCTCCTGGCTCTGGTGCTGGGCGGCCTCGGCGTCGCCGCCGGTCAGGTCGGCCTGCCACTGGTAGAGGGTGTCCAGCAGGTGCTGGGAGGACTTCTGCAGGTGGTAGTGATAGTTGTCGCCGGTGGTGAAATCGCCGCGGTCCACCTCCAGGTAGACCCCGTCGCCGCCGGGCAGCTCGATGCGCCCGCCCTCGCCGCCGGCGGCCATGGTGACCTCCTCCACGTGCGAGGCGCCGCCGTCGTCGGTCCAGGTCACCCGGAAGGTCACCGCGTCGTCAGGCACCGAGCCGCCGTCGATCACGTCGATGTTGAAATCGCGCGCGGTCAGCCCGCGATAGGCCCCGGCCAGGCTCAGTTCGCCGTCGCCGTTGTTGGCCGGGCTGGCGATGGCGGCCTGTCCGTCCAGGTTCACGGTCATGGCCCCGCCCAGCAGGTCCTGGGCGGTCCAGTTGTATTGCATGCGGTGGTCGGTCGAGAAGTTCACCTCCAGGGCCTCCTGGTTGCCCTGGTAGTGGCTGAGGTCCAGGGAGAAGACCGTGCCCACCTTGAGGTTGAGGCCGTCGTGGTACAGCGAGACCCCGCCCAGGCCCGGCACCAGCACCGCACCGCCCTGGCCGGCGCTATTCAGGTCCACGTCCGCGCTCTGGAAGGCCCCGTCGTCGCCATACCAGCTCAGGCGCACGCTCACCGCGCCGGTGGAGGGGTCCACCGCCGTCACCTCGCCGCGCACCTCGGTCTCCAGGCGCAGGCTGCTGGCGCCGCCCAGGTAGAGCCGGCCCTGGCTGTCGGCCCCGGACAGGCCGCCCAGCAGGTTGCCGGAGGCCCCCAGCAGGGCGTTGCTGCTGGTCAGGGCCACGTTGCCGGCGTTGCCGGTGGCGATGGCGCTGATCTGCACCGTGGCGCCGGTTCCGCTGGCGCTGACGCTGGCGGTGAACTCGTCGCTGTGGCTGTTGACATAGGCGGACAGGGCGGCGGCGTATTCGGCCGCGGTGGCCGGGGGCGGGGCGATGCCGCTGATGATGTCGCTCCAGGCCCAGGTGTCCGCGCCCAGGCTGATGGTGTCCGCGCCCGCGGGCAACGACGCGTCGGCCAGGTGCACCACGCCGGCGGCCTGCTGGCCGCTGTTGATGACGCTGGCCAGCTCGCCCAGGCTGGTGTCCGCGTCCACGCTCATCACCCCGCCGGGGTCGGCGGTCTCGGCCAGGGTGAAGCTGGTGGCGTCCTTGCTCATGATGGCCACCGCGCCGCTGCCGGTGACCCAGGCGAAGTAGCCCCGGGCCGGATCGGCGTTGATCTGCTCCACCAGGTCGGCGGCCGAATCCGCGGCCGTGGCCCCGGCCACGGTGTAGGCGTCCCCGCCCACCGTCACCTGGGCCGCGCCGGCCGCGCCGCCGGTGAAGGTCACCAGGCCCCGGGTGCGAAAGGTCTGCACCCCGGCCCCGGCCGCTCCCTGCCAGTTGAGCACCTCGCCGATGCGGTCGCTGACCGCGGAGCCAGCTCCGGCCAGGCCCTGGCCGCTGGTCCAGACGTCCTCCAGGCCGGCGCTGGCCGCCTGATTCTGGGTCCAGGCGTCGAAATCCAGGCCCAGGCCCGCGCCCAGGGTGTTGGCCAAAACGTCCTGGGGCACGGTGATGGTGTTGGCCGCGCCCACGCCGTCGCGGGCCAGGCGCAGGCGGTAGACCCCGTTGTCCACATAGACCGAGGCCAGGGTGCCGTGACCAGCCGCACCCTGGTCCGCCACCTCGCCGGGGCCGGTGGCGGACAGGCTGGCGGTGATGGGGGCCTGATCGGTGCGGCTGCCGCCGAAAATATAGGAGCCGCCCACCTGGGTGTTGGCCAGGGAGATGATCTCCTGGATGAGGTTCATCACCTCGCTGGAGCTGGATTCGTACTCGGTGTCCTGCACGGTGCCGGTGGAGAGCTGCTCGGCCAGGACCTTGGCCCGGCCCAGCAGGTCGGTCAGGGCGTCCATGCCCGCCTCGCCGGCCTTGAGCCAGGAGCTGGCCACCTCCAGGTTGGAGCCGTACTGGTCGGTCTCGCGCAGCACGTTCTGGCTGTCCAGGATGGTCACGGCATAGTTGCGCGCCTCCGAGGGCAGGTTGACCTTGCGGTTGGTGGTCACCTGGCGTTGGGTGACGAACTGCTGGTATTGCAGACTGGCGATGTCGCTCAGCACCGTGCGGTACTGGTTCTCCTGGCTGATGCGCATGACGCTGCTCCCGGCTGAGGCCTCATGCCAGGCATGAAGCAAGCCCCATGCCAGCGCCTCCCGCGGGTATCGCCGAGCCATCTATTCGTTATTACGCGTGTATTATTGGCAGGGCCGGCGCGCGGGCGGCAACGGGGACCGGGCGGACCGGCATTAGTTGCCGTTGCCCGGCGTTTTTGCCGCCCCGGCCGGGGACGGGCGGCGCACCAGGCAGGGCCGGCCCCGGCCATCCAGGGCCAGCTCCAGGCCGTGGGCCAGGGCCACGCTGCGGGCCGGGCGGCCCAGGATCAGCTCCTGGGCGGCCTGGTCAAAGCCGTAGCGGGCCGCGATGCCGTGGCGCAGGCGGTGGTCCAGCTCCATGAAGGCCAGGGCCGGGCCCTGGTCCCCGCCCGCCGCAGCCGTGGCCAGGGCGGCGGCCAGGTCCGCGCCGGGCAGGCGCGCCTCGTATTCGGCCATCAGCGCCAGGGCGGTCCCGTCGCCGGCCAAAAGGTCGCGCCGGCTCAGGCGGGGTTGGGCGGCGAGCTGGCCGGCATGGCGGCCGGACCAGCACTCCAGATGGCGGCACTGCAAGGGCCGCTGGGCGTAGATGCCGCAGGCCGCGCCCCTTAGCGCCGCGCAGCCGCCGCCGGGGGCCTCGCGCAGCTTGATCAGCTCGCTGGCGAGCGGCTCGCTGCGCCCCAGCCGGGCCGAGTGCGCCATCTCGCCCGCCCGCAGGGCATAGAGGCTGGTCCGGGCCAGGCCGCCGCCTCGCACCAGGGCCAGGTCCTCGGCATAGAGGGTCGGGCTGCTCACCCGGCAGCAGGTGGCGCAGCCCAGGCAGCGTGCGGCCGCGGCCAGGGCCTCCAGGCGTTGGGCCAGGGCGGCCAGGGCCGGCGTGGGCTCCGGGCCGGTCACGGCCGCGGCCAGGGCCCGGCCGCAGGCCGCAT
>JAZDHW010000154.1:0-4642 GCA_043805555.1 Pseudomonadota bacterium | reverse complement strand
CCGAGCTGGACTCCGCCGAGCTTCTGGACCATTGCCAGGAGGGCATGGCCTACTTCATGGTGCCGCGCTACGTGCGCTTCATGGACGCCCTGCCCAAGACCCCCACAGAGAAGATACAAAAGGCCCAGCTGCGTCAGGAGGGGCTGACCCCCGGGGTTTGGGACCGGGAGTCGGCCGGCTATGAGCTGCGGCGCTAGGGAGCATAGGCGACCGGCCGCGCGATAGGCGCGGCCGGTCCCACACAGGCCGCCGAGAGCGGAGGGAGGGACCGTGATGCAGGCCGTCATGTTGCGAGAAGGGTGCGCGTTGGGGCTGGGCGAGGTGGCTGAGCCCAGGCTACAAGCGCCCGACGACGTGATCGTGCGGGTGACCACATCGGCCATCTGCGGCTCGGACATACACATCAAGCACGGCATGATGCCCGGCTTCTCGCCGGGCGTGGTGATGGGCCACGAGTTCGTGGGCGTGGTGGAGGAGGTGGGGCCGGCGGTGCGCCGGGTTAGCCTTGGCCAGCGGGTGAGCGTGCCGGCGGCCATCTGGTGCGGCACCTGCCCTACCTGCCGCCAGGGGGCCTTCCAATACTGCCCCCACGGCGGGGTCTGGGGCGGCGGCGATGTCTTTGGCAAGGGCCTGCAAGGGGCTCAGACCGCCCTGGTGCGGGTGCCCTTCGCCGACCCCTGCCTGGTACCCATCCCCGACTCGGTGCCCGATGAGCAGGCCGTCTTCGTGGGCGACGTCTTCGCCACCGGCTTCCACGGGGCCAGCCAGGGCGGCATCCGCCCTGGCGACACCGTGGCTGTCTTTGGCTGCGGGCCCATCGGCCTGGCGGCGGTCATCTCGGCCCAGCTCTTTGGTCCCAGCCGGGTCATCGCCATGGACATGCTGGCCAACCGCCTGGAGCTGGCCCGGCGCTTCGGGGCCGAGACCGTGGACGTGAGCCAGGCCGACCCGGTGGCCCTGTTGCGCGAGGCCACCGGCGGCGAGGGCGTGGACGTGGCCATCGAGGCCATCGGCAGCCCGGACGCCCTGCTCATGGCTCTGGGCGCCGTGCGCCGGGGCGGCATGGTCTCGGTGGTGGGGCTCTTCCCCGGGCCCATCGAGTTCCCCATCCAACAGATGGCCTATTACGGGGTGCGCCTGGCCATGGGCCTGGGCGACGTCTCCACCATGCCGCGCCTGATGCGCCTATTGGAGAGCGGCCGGGTGGACCTCTCCCCCCTGGTCACCCACACCTTTCCCCTGGCCCAGGCCCTGGAGGCCTACGAGCTCTTCGAGCACCACAAGGACCAGTGCCTCAAGGTGCTGCTCAAACCCTGAGCTGGACCGCCTGCCCCACCGGCCCCGCCCGCGCCCGGGGCGGGGCCGGCCCAAGCGCCGCCCAATCGCCTAAGACTTTGGTGAAGCCACCCCGATCTTGGGTTGATCTTCCCCCGATTTGGTGGACACGTGGTTAAGCGGCCATTTTGTTTATCTCATATTCCGCCGGTGTGAGATACCCCAAGAACGAATGTCTTCGACTTTGGTTGTTGAAGACCTTGATCTTGCCCAGGAACGGCGGACAGGTTGTTAAGCGACTTGTTGGGACTCAAAGGCCAATGGGCTGATGTAACCATTGGCACTGTGCCTCCTGGTGCGGTTGTAGTCAATTTCTATGTATTCGAACACGGCCCGGCGCATGGCCTGGCGGCTGACCAAGCTTTGTCCGTGGACCATTTCCACCTTGAGCGTGTGGAAAAAGCTCTCGGCGCAGGCATTGTCGTAGCAATTTCCCTTGCCGCTCATGCTGCACACCTGGCCGTGCTTGACGAAAAGGGCCTGGTATAGCCCGGAGCAGTACTGGCTGCTGCGATCCTAATGAACCATCACGCCCTTGGGCATCCGCCGGCGCCACAAGGCCATCCGCAGGGCGTCACAGACCAGCTTGGCCTTCATGCGCTTGTCCATGGACCAGCCCACCACCATGCGCGAGAACAGCTCGATCACCACCGCCAGATAAAGCCAGCCCTCGGCGGTGCGCAAGTATGTAATATCGCATACCCACTTCTGGTTGGGCGCATCGGCCCTGAAATCCTGCCCCAGAAGGTTGGGGGCCACGGGTAGGGCATGTTCCGAATCCGTGGTGGCCCTGAATTTCTTGGCCGCCTTGGCCACTAACCCTTGTCTGCGCATGCTGGCCGCCACGGTCTTACGGTTGTTGTGGTGGCCCATGTCGGCAAGGTCAAGGGTCAGACCCGGGGCGCCGCTGCGCTCCTTGCGGGCGGCAAAGGCCTGGGTGACCAGGCCATCCAATTTCTTCCTATCCAGCTGCCGCTGGCTGGAATGCGTCCGGCGATGCCGCCATTTGTAATAACCGGCTCGCGAAACCCCAAAGGCCACCCCGAGGGCCTTGACGCTGAAATTGCCTGTAATGTTTTGCATAAAGGCGTACTTCACTTCAGGCCTTTCGCAAAGTACGCTGCGGCCTTTTTTAAAATGGCCAACTCCTCGGCCTGTTCGGCCACCTGACGCTTCAGACGCGCGTTCTCGACGGCAAGCTGTTTTTCCAACTCGCTGCGGCCAGCCTCTTAGCGGGCTTTCTTGCGCCAGTCGTACAGCTGCGATTCATGCAGTCCCAATTGTTTGGCGGCACTGGCCACCCCAACTCGATCGGCCAGACCAAGGGCTTCCGCCTTGAACTCCGCCGAGTGCCGCCGGCGCGACACCGCCTGCCCATTCCTCTGTTTGCTCATGGATCACCTCTCCAGCGAAATCTACTCGCTTACCAAGGTGTCCGCAAAATCTGGGCAGGATCACTTTGGGAAACATCCCGGGGAAGGGATACCGAGTTCGCGAGACCCATATGGCAACAGCTAATAGTCTCCGCTGCCCTCTGGTCCAGGCTACCTGCTTGTAGTTCAGCTATAAACAGCCGCCCTGGCACCTAGTCCTGCGAGCGCCGCCATGGGGGTGACCTGCCCCTAGAATCTGTGCCAGGCAATGAGGTCCCAATTCGGTGGGCAGGCCGCCCGCCAAACTACCTCTCCGGTGCCTTCAAAGTGCCCAGGCGAACCGCCCTGCGCTTCATTAGCGCGAAGATCAGGGGCGTGATAATCAGCACGTGGATGGTGGATGCCACCATGCCGCCAATTATGGGGGTGGCGATGGGCTTCATGACGTCGGAGCCTACCCCCGAGGACCACATGATGGGCAGGAGGCTGGCCAGCACCACGCTCACGGTCATCAGCTTGGGCCTTAGCCGCAGCACCGCGCCTTCAGTGGTGGCCTGGTAGACGTCCTCCACGGTGACCGGCCCCTTGGCCAGCCTATGGTCCAGGGCTTCATGGAGATAGATCACCATGACCACGCCGGTCTGCACGGCCACGCCGTAAAGGGCGATGTAACCCACCCACACCGCCACGCTGAAGTTGTAGCCCAGGAGCTTTTGCAGGATCACGCCGCCGGCCATGGCATACACCACCGATAGCATCACGATGGCGGCCTCCATGGCCGAGTGCAGGGTGAGGTAGAGCAGAACAAAGATGATGATGAAGACCAGGGGCAAGAGTACCTTCATGCGCTCCTCGGCGCGCAGCTTGAATTCGTATTGGCCGCTCCAGGACAGGGTGTAGCCCACGGGCGTCTTAAGCTGGGCGGCCACGATGCGCTTGGCCTCCTCCACATAGCCGCCGATGTCCCGGCCGGCCACGTCCACATAGACATAACCGGTTAGCATGCCGTTCTCGTCGCGGATCATGGCCGGGCCGGTGTTCAGAGAGATGTCGGATACCTGGCCCAAGGGGACCTGCGCCAGCGCACCGCCAGAGCTGCCGGCAGCAGCGCCGCCCATACCGCCACCCCCAGCGGCCGCCCCGCTACCCGCCGCGACCGGCACCAGGATGTGCCTAAGCTTGTCCAGGTCATCGCGCAGTTCGCGGTAGGCGCGCAGGTTCACGGTGTAGCGTTCGCGCCCCTCCACGGTGCGGGTGATCGTCATGCCACCCAGGGCGGTCTGGATCACGTCCTGCACGTCGCCCACGGTCAACCCGTAACGGGCGATCTGATCGCGCTTGATGTTGATGTCCACGAAGTATCCGCCGGCCACCCGCTCGGCGAAGACCGACCGGGTGCCGGGCACGTCCTTGAGTATGGCCTCCAGGTGTCCGCCCAATTCCTCGATAACCTTGAGATCGGCGCCGCCCACCTTGATGCCCACCGGGGTGCGGATGCCGGTGGAGAGCATATCGATGCGCGCCCGTATGGGCATGGTCCAGGCGTTCTGGAAGCCCGGCATCTGCATCTGTCGGTCAAACTCGGTGGTCAACTCCTCGTAGGTGATATGGCGGGTCGCCCCGAAGGCCCAGCGCGCCGCTTGCCGCAGGAACGAGGGCAGCCAGGAATACTCCCGCTCCACGGTGCGCCACTGCTCCCGAGGCTTTAATTGGATCACCGTCTCCATCATGCTGAAAGGCGAGGGATCGGTGCTGGTTTCGGCTCGCCCCGATTTGCCGAAGACCCGCTCCACTTCGGGGAAGCTTTTGATGATGCGGTCCTGGATGCCCAGGACGCGCCCCGCTTCGGTGGAGGATAGCCCTGGGTTGGTGATGGGCATGTAGAAGGCGGTTCCCTCGTACAGGGCGGGCATAAATTCGCTGCCAATGGGTGA
>JAZDHW010000153.1:0-2072 GCA_043805555.1 Pseudomonadota bacterium | reverse complement strand
GGGCCCGCTGATATTCGCGCACGGCTTCCTTGAAGCGTCCCTGCCGGCGGTAGGCGATGCCCAGGCGATTGAAGACGTGGACCTTGGCCGGGTCCAGGCGCACGGCCCGGCTGAAGGAACGGGCCGCCTCCTCGTTCAGGCCGGCCGAGAGCAGCATCTCGCCCATCTCCTCGGCCAGGGCCGCGTCATCGGATCCCCTTTCGCTGGCCGCGCGGATGGCCACCAGGGCCTTGTCGGTCTGACCCTGCTCCAGCAACAGGCGTCCGACCTCCATCTGGCGCCGGGCGTTGCGGGGGCTTATGGCCGCGGCGGCCTCCAACTGCTGGGTGGCCAGGTCGTGCTGCCCCAGGCGGGCCAGGAGCTTGCCCAAGCGGTCACGGGCGCGCACATAGCGCGGCGCCAATTTTATGGCTTGATGATAGCGTTGCAGGGCCTCCTGATCCCGGCCCTGGGCCTCCAGGGCCTCCCCGCAGGCCACCAGCGAGCGGGGGCTTTGCGGAGACAGGGCCAGGGCGCTCTCGAATTCGGAGAGGGCCTGGTCGGCCAGCCCCTGGGCCAGCAGGTCGGCTCCCTGGCGCAGGTGGACCTCCACCGGGTCGGGGGCGCCCCGCTTCTCCAGGATGGCCTCCACCTTGTCCACCAGGGTCTTGGCCTGGAAGGGCTTGACGATGTAGCCGTCCACCCCCTCTTCGATGGCCTCGGCCACGATGTCCTCGGCCATCTCGGCGGTGACCATCAGGAAGGGCAGGTCGCGCAGGCGCTGGTCGGCGCGCACCCGGCGCAGGAGGCCCAGCCCGTTGAGATTGGGCATGTTCCAGTCGCAGATGACGAACCCCACCTCGTGGGCGTCCAGCTTTTCCCAGGCCTTGAGGCCGTCGGAGGCGTCTATGGTCTTGTTGTAGCCGAAGGTGCGCAGGAAATTCTGCACCATGCGGCGGACGTTGAACTGATCGTCCACCACCAGAAACAGCAGGCTTTTATGGGCCGGTTGCGCCAAGGTTATTCCCCCTCGCGGCCCTCGCGGCCGCCGTTTCTCCCCCGGTCCGCGGGTCCTGCGGGCTGGAAGCCTGCCGGAGCAACACTCCGCAAGTCTCCCCGGGCGGGCCGGGGACGGCCCGCCGAAATCGCGTCAAAGAAAAGCTTGGCGCAATTTCGCAAACTTGCCAAAATCTACCTTTGGCAGGTTCCCAGAGGAAAAAGCCATGCACCCGCCCCGAACAAACCGGGTTCGCTCGGGGGGCTAAAATGGCCTTCTCCGGCACGCACCTAGGATAGGAGTGCCCGCACATTGGCCACCAACTCAGCGGGGCTGACTGGCTTGACCAAATAAAGATTGGCCCCGCGGCCTAGGCCGGCCTGGACGTCCTGGCTGCCGGATTCCGTGGAAAGCACGATGACCGGCAGGTTCATCAATTCCTTGCGGCTGCGCATGGTGGCGATAAGGGTGAAACCGTCCATGCGGGGCATGTTCACGTCGGTTATCACCAACTGGATGTCGCGCTGCTGGAGCTTCTGCAAGGCCTCCAGGCCGTCCTTGGCCGCCACGACCTCGTAGCCGTATTGTTTGAGCACCATGCTCAGAAGGTTGAGGATGGTCGGCGAGTCGTCCACCAAGAGGATGCGCGCAGGCATAGAACTCCCACCCAAACAGTCGGACCAAGCCTTCCGCGGCCGGTCCCCACCCCCCTTTAACGTTCCCCGCGGGAACCAACCTTGTCAAGTGTAAGAGCATCGTCGATTTTTTGCAATGCCGCCCGCCGGGCCACAAGCCGGCTAGCCCCATCCTCCCTCGATGTCCTGGAGGGACCTGGTGGCGGCCTCCCGCACCTGAGGGTCGAAGTCGGCCAGCAGGCCGATCAAGTCGTCGGAGGCCTCGGAGGCGCCGATGGCGCCCAGGGCCTTGGCCGCCGCGATCCGGGTGGGCGTGTCCTGGCTGGCCAAAAGCCCTCTCAGGGGCTCCACGGCCTCCCGGGCCCGCATGCGCCCCAGGCTCTCGGCGGCGGCCAGGCGGATGGAGCGGTCGGGGTCCTTGAGGGCCCGCGCCAGCAACCGGCGCACCTCCGCCAAGTCGC
>JAZDHW010000152.1:0-18240 GCA_043805555.1 Pseudomonadota bacterium | reverse complement strand
CCCGCCCCGGCCGGCGCGCGCCCCCCCCCCGCGGGCGGGCCGGGCGGCGCCCCCACGCCCAGCGGAGAGGCGGTGAAGACTCTAGGAGCCTGTCGGAGTAATCCTCAGACAGGCTTCCGAGAACTTGCCAAAATTCACTTTTGGCAAGTTCCAAGAGGAGAAAGCCATGGATGGCTCTCTCCGACACACACTTAGAGCACGCTCAGCATGGCTTGCAGCTCGGCCTCGCTGCTGGCCACGATCAGGTCGCGCAGCGCGGCGAAGCCGGGGTCGGCGATGTAGCCCCGGGCGTGGGCCTCGGCGGCGTAGCTCAGGATCACCCCGGCGGCCACCACCAGGGGCTGGTCCGGGAAGGCCTGGGCCAGGTCGGCGGCCAGCGCCGTTTCCAGCCCGGCCTGGCCGCAGGCGGGGTTGGCCTTGATCCAGCCCACGCCAAAGAGCTTGGCCCGCTCCTTCTGGGCCAGCCAGCGGCGGTCATGGGGGCTGGCCAGCAGGTTCGCGGCCACCGCCTGCTCCTGGCGGGCCACGGCTTGCTCCAAGGCCTCCAGGAGCACCTGCACCGGGTCCGGCTGGGGCTCCGGCGGTTCATAGGCCGGATCAACGATCACGGCCCCATCCACCAACTGGAGATACTGGCGCGGCACGCCCAGGAAGGGCGTCTCGTCCGCGACCTCGATCACCGCCACGCCTTCGCCATACTTGCGCTGGAACACGTCCAGCGAAGGCGGGATGGAGTTGGCGTTCTGCTCGACACAAACGTTTTCGACAAACACGTAGAGCACGGCTTCCTCCTAGAAGAACAGCAGCTCGGCTTGCACTGGCTTGCTGGTGTTGCCCCCCACTGAACCCACACCGAACCTGACGGTGTTGACGTCCGGCAGGGAGAGCCCGACACGCAGGTAGTTGCCCTGGTTGTCCAGGGGCTGACAGGAAAGGGCGGCCTGGGTTCTGGTCAGGCGGGCTCCGGCGGGAGGGCTGATCGTGACGTCGAAATCCGCCGCGGTGTTGCCGGTGATCGTGGTGGCCGCAACCACCTTGCCCCTGCATTGCAGATACTCGGTGACCTCCCAGAACTGTTTCGCCAGGCTGGTGGTGTTGAACATGGTGCGCAAGACCTCCACGCGAAGCGTTCCTTCGTCCACAAGTCCCCACTTGTAGTAGTCCCCGGAGGACGAATAGCCCGCGAAGGAAGTGCCCTTGAAGAGGGGCCTGACCAGGGCGTGATCCAGATGAACCAGGGGATAGGTCAGGGCGATGTCGGTGATGTGGGGGCCATCCGAGCCGCAGGCGACGTTGCCCCCTACGATCTGGGTGCTGCGCAGGTTGTGAAGACTGCCGGTGATCTGCAGCATGGCTACGCCTCCACCGGGGCGATCCACAGCTCGTTGACGATAAGGTCGCCGCCGTGGGTGTCGCTGGCGCTGCGCCAGAGGCCGAAATGCACCCGGTCGCCCAGGGTCACCTCGGAGGCGGGCACCTGCAAGCTGGCGCTGTCCACGTCGAAGCGGTCGAAGGCCGCGCCCGGCGGGGTAACGGCCAGGGCCAGGTTCTTGAAGCCCGCGCCCTGGCGGGTCCAGACCGCCGCGCCGTCGCTGACCGTGCCGCTGGCCGGCCAGGCGGGTTCGCTGGCCCCGCTCTCGCCGGCGGTGGTGCACTGGTAATAGTGGCCGTTGGGCGTGGTCGGGATGACGCGCGCGCCGGAGGCGTAGGCGTGGCTGGCCTGCCAGCGGGTCTTGGCCGGGTTCATGGTCGCGTCCGGCCCGAAAACCTGGTAGGCCAGGCGCAGATCCACCTGGGCGCTCTCGCCGGTGCTCAGCACGGCCTCCAGCCTGATCCGCCAGGCCACGCCGGTGAGCCAGGCCTCGAAATGCCCCCAGGCCCAGCCCCCGGCGTTGGCCAGGCGCACCGCGCCCAGACTGGTGTCGTTGTCGGCCGGGAGCTGGTCGTCGGGCAAAAGCCCGGCGATGGCGCGCGGCAGCAGCAGGCTGCCGGGGCCGTCCGCGCAGCTTAAGCGGACCTCGGCCCCGGAGTCCTGGCCGCGGAAGAACAGCTCCGGCCGGCCGCCGGCGGCCTTGGTGTAGAGCGCGCCCTCGTCCGCGGCCGTGGCCGGGGCCGCGCTCTGGGCCTTGAGGTAGCGGAGCTTGCCGTGGCCGTCCTGGTCGGTCTCCACCAGGGCCAGCCGGTTAAGGGTGTCGGGCTTGGTGGGGTGGCCGGATCCCACCATCTCCTCGCTGTACTGAATGCGCAGATCGCTCATGCCTGGTACTCCCTTGTGTCGCGTTCGCCGCCGGCCAGGTTGGCGCCGTCGGCCAGGACGGCCCCGTCCGCCGGGCGGGCCAGGGTGCGGTAGTTGCCGGTGTCCAGCAGGGTGTAGGTGATGACGCCGCGGTCCAGTTGCGGCTCCAGGCCCAGCACCTGCATGATCTGGTTGACCAGGGGCCGGCCCAGGGGGTCGCAGAGCCAGGCCAGGGAGATGACCACCGGATCGCCCTTTTCCAGGTGCAGGTTGGTCAGGCCTTCCTCCTCGCAGGTGAGGGTGCGGCGCGGGAAGGCGTAGGCCGTGGCCACCCGGGCGGCGATGGCCCGGGCGCAGGCCCCATCGCGCACCCACTTCAGCGCCAGGGTGCGGGGCCGGGAGCCGTAGAGGCCCACGCTCTTGGCCTGGGTGGCCTCGGCCCCGGACCAGGCGGCCTGATAGGCCTGGGCCCGGTGGTTGTAGGCGTAGTGCACCTCCACCTGGTTGACCAGGTCGTCCAGGCGGGCGCTGACGCTGACCGAGCGCAGGTTGGCCGGGGCCAGTACCGCGGCCAGCTCGCCCTCGCCCACGCCGCCGGGGCCCAGGTCCAGCATCAGGCGCAGGCGGCCGTCGCCGCCCCGCCACCAGGAGCCCAGGAAGCCGGCCATCAGCTCGGTGAGCGCCTGGCCCAGGGTGACCACCTTGGTGAAGGCCCCGGCCGCGCGATAGCCCAGCATCTCGGCCCGGCTGCGGGCGCGGTTCAGCGCCCCGGCGTCCAGCGCGGCCGGGTCCAGGCCGGCCGCGTCCACCAGAAGATCGCGGGCGACGTCCAGGGGATTGCCGAGCACCCCGGCCGCGGCGGCCTTGCCCGGCGCGCGCACCCCGATGGGCTCCAATGATTTGGCCTCGGCCGCGAAGGTGGCGATGGCGATCTGGCCCTGGCCGGCAAAGTCGCAGGCCAGGTCCAAGCTGTAGTAGGCCGGGTCGATGGCCTCGTCGTCCTTGTCGAAAAGCTGCACGGGGTGGCCCGACTCCGGGCCGGGCAGGGGGTGGCCGGCCAGGGCGTAGACCCGGGCCGCGGCATCCAGGCAGACCGCGCTCCACAGCCCGCCCGCGCCCGGGCCGGGCTGGCCATAGACCAGGGGCAGGCAGTCGGCCGGCCGGCGGGGGTCGGGGTATTGCCAGGCCCGTTTGAGCGGCAGCTCGGCGCTGAGATCGGCCATCACCAGGCCCTCAGGGTCAGGTTGACGCTGGTCTGGTCCAGGCGGTAGGCGGTGACCTGGCCCCGGAAGCGGGTGAGCCACTGGCGGGGCGGCACCTCGGGATAGCCCAGGGTCAGCTCGCCGGAGGCCCCCAGCAGGTTCTCCAGGGCCTCCATGCGGCTGAAGGGCTTGGCCCCGTCAGGGCCGGCGTTGGATAGCTCCACGTTGAGCGCGCCGGCCTCCTCCTGGCTCAGTTTGGCCCACAGCTCGCCACGGACCGGGGCCAGGCTCTCGCGCAGGCGGCCGTAGGAGAGCACCCGGGCCGAGCGCTCCAGAAGCGCCAGGCTGCCCCAACCGGCGGCGCGGCTGCCGTCGGCCAGGAAGCGGCCGTCGGCCACGGCCGGGGCCATGAGGCCGGCGCTGGCCTCGTCCGGGCGGCGGTCGGCGAAGACCCGCACCCCGAAGGCGTTCTTCAGACTGAAGAGCATGATCGGGGCGCGGTTGCGGCGGCGGCGGGCGCGGTGGAAGGCCTGGCTAAGCTCAAACATGGCTCTTGATGACCTCCTCCAGGCTGAGGGCCAGCTCATAGCTCTGGGCGTGGCGCTGCTGGGGCGTCAGTTGCGCGCCGGGCAGGCAGTAGAGGCAGCGGCCGGGGTCGTCGCCAAAGGGGATGAAAATGACCGGGTTCAGGCGGCCCTGGCCGGGGTCGTGGATGGCGGCGAACATGGCCTCGAACCCGGCGATGTCCGCCTCGGTCAGGCCCCGGAAGCTGATCTGCCAGGCCTCGGCCAGGCCGCGGGTGGAGCCGGTGACCTTGCCGGCGTCGGTGGCGGTGGTGCTGCGCCCGGCCACCAGGCTGCGTTGGTAGCTGCTGCGGAAGGTGCGCGAGGGGCTGAAGGCCGGGCCCAGGTGCACCAGCGAGGCGCGCAGGCAGCCCTCGGGGTTGGCCGGGTCGTGCAGGATCAGCCCCCAGCGCCGGGTCTGGCCCTGGGCGATTTGGACCAGATGGGGCCGGGTCAGGGCCGGCTGCACCGCCGCGGCCGGGCTGGAGCTGGCGTAGAGCTTGAGGCTGGCCAGGTCCACGGCCTGGCTGGCCGGGCTGCCGGGCAGCAGGGTGAGGGACTCGGCCAGGGGGAAGGAGCCCGCAAAGGCCGCCGTGGCCGCCGCGCCGCCATCCACGCCGAGGCTGAGCCCGGCCGCGCCCCAGGTCAGGGCGATGTCGTAGGCCGCCCCGGCGGTCCAGTCCAGGGCCTTTTGGGCGGTGTTCACGCCGTCGAAGCAAGCCAGATGGCCGTGGCTGGGGTCGGCGACGTAGTAGAGCAGGCTGCGGCGCCGGCCGTCCTGGGTCACCAGGGGCTGATAGGCCGAGCTGGTGGCGCTGGCCCCGGCCACCACCACCTCGTGGGAGGCGCTGCCACCCTCCTCCACCTGGTTCAGGACGAAATAGACCACGCTGTGGGCCTCGGCCCGCAGGCAGGTTACCACGGCGGTGGCCGGGGGCGTCCTGTTCTCGGCCTTGACCCGGCGGTAGTCGGCGTGGGTGACCGGGGTGTGCAGGGGCGCGATGTCGTAGCCCCAGCAAAGGCTGGCACCGTTGCCGGAGCCCGTCACCCGCATCCAGACCGAAAGGCTGTGGGGAATGAGGGCCAAGTAGCGGTGGTTTATGGTGACCACCACCCAGCCCGTGCCCGCGCTGTTGTCCAGCTTGTAGACCTTGCCGCTGCTGCACAGCCAGCTCAGCCCCGCCTCCGCCAGGGCGGCGCTGTCATCCACCACGGTCAGGGTGGCCGCTGCGTCGCCGATTTTGCCCATCCCAGTCAGCCCAGTGGGGTTGGCGTTGTAATTGGTGCAGAGGTTGGTGGCCATGGGCAGGCCTGTGTAGGCCACGCCCGGGGTCCAGCGCAGTTGCAGCCGGCCCTGGGTCTGGGGAAAGCCGCCGTCAATGGCGGCCTGGTCCCAGGCCCGCTCGGCGCCGAGGCTGCCGCCGGCCGGGGCGGGGTGGAAGACCAGGTCCGGCTCCAGGCTGACCTGGGCCGCGTCGCTGAGGTTGTGGTCCAATATGGCCAGCACGGGATTGGCGGCCGCCTGGCCGGCGTCCAGGATCAGGCACTCGCCGGCCGAGCCCTGGCTGACCCATTCGGTGTCGCGGTCGGCGTCGGTGAGCATGGCCGGGCCCTGGTTGCGCATGGCCAGGATGGTCCAGGCGTCGCCCAGCGAAAAGTCCGGGCCGGCCCCGGCCTGCCACGTGATGCCCACCCCGTCGGCCAGGGCGGTGAGGGCGGTGCTGGTGGGCAGACCCGCGCCCTCCCAGCCGGAGGCGTCGCCGCGCCGCCAGCGGAAACTGGCCTGGCCGATGGCCGGGCCGGCGGCCACCGAATCGATCTCCACCACGAAGACCTGGTCCTGGTCGCCGCTGTGCTCGCCGCCGGAAAGGGCGGTGGCCGTGCCCAGGGCCCGGGGCACCGGGGTGCCCACCATGCCCGGCTGGGCCGAGCTGAGCCTGATCTGGCCGGGGTCGGCGATCAGGTTTTGATAGAGAAAGCTGCACTGGCTCATGCTTACCTCCCTGCGGCCGGACCCCCCGGCCCGCGTTGGTGCAGAGCTTGACGGCGGCGGCGGCGGCGACCCAGCGGGGCGGCTCATAAAAGCCCGGCGCGGAGGCGCTTCCCCGGCCGGGCTCCCCGGCGGGGACAGCGGCCTAACTTTGTGATAAGCTTGAACGACACAAGGAGAAGCCATGACCGGAGAGACCCAGGAAAGCCAGGCGGTGGTGATCTACAGCACGCCCGGCTGCGGGCGCTGCCAGGCCGCGGCGGACTTTTTCCGGGACCGGGGCCACCCGGTGACCCTGTTGGACGTGGCCCACGATTTCGGGGCTCTGCGCCGCATGGCCAAGCTGAGCAACGGCGCGCGCACGGTGCCGGTGATCCAGTACGGCCAATGGGTCACGGTGGGCTTCGAGGCGGACTACTGGCGCGAGAAGCTGGAGTCCGGGGCGTGAGCGACCTCTTTGACCCCACACGGCCGCGGGTGGCCATCACCCTGGGCGACCCGGCCGGGGTGGGCCCGGAGATCACGGCCCGGGTCTGCCACGACCCGGAGGTGCTTTCGGCCGTGGAGCCGGTGGTGGTGGGCCGGCGCCTGCTGCTGGCCGCCGGGGCCATGGCCTGCGGCCTGTCCATGCCCGCGGTGGAGGTGGTGGAGGCCGGCCTGGCCCAGGAGATCAAGCCCGGCCAGCCCAGCGCCCGCACCGGCCGCCAGGCCGGCGCTTTCGTGGAAAAGGCCATCGACCTGTGCGTGGAGGGCCAGGTGCAGGCCATGGCCACCGCGCCCATCAGCAAGGAGGCCCTGCAGGCCGCGGGCTATCCGGACACCGGCCACACCAGCCTGTTGGGCCGCCGCCTGGGCGTGGAACGGCCGGTGATGATGCTGGCCGGCGCGCGCCTCAGGGTGGTGCTGGCCACCATCCACATCCCGCTCAGGGACGTGCCCGGCCGGCTCAGCGTGGAGTCCATCACGGCCGTGGGGCAGGTGGCCCACCAGGATCTGCGCCGCTATTTCGGCCTGGAAAGCCCGCGCATCGCCGTGGCCGCCCTGAACCCCCACGCCGGCGAGAACGGCCTTTTCGGCGACGAGGAGGCCCGCGTCATCGCTCCGGCGATAGAGGCCCTGGCCGCGGCCGGGGTGCGGGCCAGCGGACCGCATCCGCCGGACACCGTGTTCTGGCGGGCGGTGCGGGGCGAGTTCGACCTGGTGCTGTGCATGTACCACGACCAGGGTTTGATCCCGCTCAAGCTGCTGCATTTCGAGGACGGGGTCAACGTGACCCTGGGCCTGCCCATCATCCGCACCAGCGTGGACCACGGCACCGCCTACGACATCGCCGGCCGGGGCCGGGCCAACCCCCAGAGCCTCAAGGCCGCGGTGCTCATGGCCGGCGAGATGAGCCGCCGCCGCGCCGCCGCCGAGGCCTGAGCCGCGCGCCGCGCGCCCAGGCTGGATTTTCGGCGCGCCTTCCTGGTATAGCTGGAGCAGTCTTAACGCCCGACCGATGAGGCCCGGCCCGCGCCGGGCCGGGGGTGCGTGCATGGCCGAGGCTCCCTTTCCCCGCGTGCAGGAGTTCGTGCGCACGGTGGCGCCCTTCGACACCCTGGGCGAGGACGAGCTGACCGCAGTGGTGCAGGAGATGGAGATCGCCTACCACCCCCGCGGCCAGGTGGTCATCCGCCGCGGCGGCGAGCCCAGCCGCTTCCTCTACATCATCCAGGCCGGCAGCGCCCGGGTCTCCCTGCCCCAGGAAGACGGCGGCGAGGACCTCTTGGTGGACGTGCGCGGCGAGGGCGAGACCTTCGGCGCGCTGAGCCTGTTGCAGGGCAACCAGGCGCTGTTCCAGGTCACCGCCCGCGAGGACCTGATCTGCTACCTGCTGCCGGCCGCGGCCTTCAAGGATCTGGTGGCCCGCCGCCCGGCATTCGAGCGCCATTTCAGCTTCGGCCTGGCCCGCAACCTGGAGGCCGTGCGCCGGGCCGCCGGCCGCGAGCTGCCCCGGGTCACCGGCATGGACGGCGTCACCCTGGACGCGGCGCTGATGCGCAGCCGGGTGGACGAGGTCATGAGCCGCGACGCGCTCACCTGCCTGGCCGCCACCCCGGTCAAGGCCGCCGCCCACCTGATGACCGTGCGCCAGGTGGGCTCCATCATCGTCACCGACCAGAGCGGCCACCCCATCGGCGTGCTCACCGACCACGATCTGCGCAGCAAGGTGCTGGCCCTGGGCCGCTCGGCCGACCGGCCGGTGCACGAGTTCATGAGCCAGCCCGTGCACGCCATCGGCCCCGAGGCCCACGCCTTCGAGGCCCTGTTGGCCATGAGCCGCCACGGCGTGCACCACCTGGCCGTCACCAGCGACGAGCGTCTGGTGGGCGTGATCTGCGACCACGACCTCCAGGGCCTCACCGGCTCCTCGCCGGTGGCCGTGGTGCGCGACATCGCCAAGGTGGAGAGCGTGGACGAGCTGGTGGTGGTGCACCAGAAGATCGACCGGGTGTTGGAGACCCTGCTCAGGCTGGGCGGCTCGGCCGCCACCATGCTGGCGCTGGTCACCGAGTTCAACGACCGGCTCACCCTGAAGCTCCTGGGGCTCATCGAGGCCGAGATCGAGAACCAGGGCCTGGGCCGGCCGCCGGTGCCCTACGTGTGGATGGCGCTGGGCAGCGAGGGCCGGCGCGAGCAGACCCTGCGCACCGACCAGGACAACGCGCTCATCTTCGCCAACCTGCCCGCCGAGCGCGAGCCGGCCGTCAAGCAGTGGTTCCTGGCCTTTGCCGGGCGGGTGGTGGCCGGGCTGGAGCGCTGCGGCTTCCCGCGCTGCCCCGGCGAGGTCATGGCCAGCAACCCGCGCTGGTGCCAGACCGACGAGCAGTGGCAGCAGACCTTCGCGCGCTGGCTGGCCGACCCCAAGCCGCTGACCCTGCGCCTGGCCAGCATCTTTTTCGATTTCCGGGCCATCTACGCCGAGGCCGACTACATCGACTACCTGAGCGCCCGGCTCAAGGCCGCCTTGGAGGACAACCGGCTATTCCTGCGCATGATGGCCAAGAACGCCCTCTACAACCGCCCGCCCCTGGGCTTCCTGCGCCAGTTCGTGGTGGAAAAGAGCGGCGAGCACAAGCACAAGCTGAACCTGAAGCTAAGCGGCCTCACGCCCATCGTGGACGCGGCCCGGGTCATGGCCCTGGAGCTGGGCATCGCGGCCACCAACACCCTGGAGCGGCTGAAGGGCGTGGAGCGGGCCGGCATATTGAAGCCCACCCAGGCCGCCGACCTGCGCGAGGCCTTCGGCTTCATCACCCTGACCCGCATCGCCCAGCACCTGGAGGCCCGCAGCCGCGGCGAGGTGCCGGACAACTTCGTGGACCCGGCCGCCCTGAACAGCCTCCAGCGCAAGATGCTCAAGGAGAGCTTCGGGGTCATCAGCCAGTTGCAGGACCTGGTGGAGCACCGCTACCAGACCCGGCTGGTGCCGGGCTAGGCCAGCGCCGCGGCGCCCATAAACGGGGCGGGGTCGAGTGCCTCGACACCCACAAACGGGTCGGGTGACGGCGACCTTCGCACGGGCGTGGTCCGCTCCCGTAGCTGACTTTTCTTTGTAGGGGCGGGGGATATCCCCGCCCTCTTGCTTCGCCTGCACCGCTTGGCTCAGGCCATCTTCTGCCAGAACAGGGGCACCGCCTTGCGCGGCGGGGCCTTGACCTCCCCGGCCGGCCGGCCCAAGGGGATCACGCCGGCCAGCTCCAGGTTGGCGGGGATGCCCAAGAGCGGGCGCAGGTCGTCCGGGTCCAGGAAGGTGAACCACAGGCTGCCCAGGCCCAGCTCGGCCGCGGCCAGCATCAGGTTCTGGATGCCGGCGGCCGCCGCGGTCAGCGCGCCGTGGGGCTGGTTGAAGTGCGCGCCCAGGCCGCCCTTGGCCGGATCATAGGCCACCACCAGGATCAGCGGGGCCTGGGTGATGAAGTCCGTGGCATACTTGGCCGCCCACCCCGGCCCGCCGTCGGCGGCCACCTTGGCCTTGGCCGTCTCGGCCGCGGCCCGGAGGGCCTCCTTCTGGGCCGCCTCGCTCACCGCCACCACCGACCAGGGCTGCAGGTTCAGCGGGCTGGGGGCCCAGGCCAGGGCCTCCAGCAACTGGGTCAGTTCGGCCTCGCTGACGGGGTCGGGCGCAAAGGCGCGCACGCTGCGCCGGGACTTGATGGCCTGCCAAAGCTCCATGGGTTACCTCCCTGCGGGTGAAGGCGGGGCCGGCCGGAGAATGCCGGCCGGCCCGGAAAGACCTCCAGGCATTGTATAGCAATGGGTTTGCCGGTGAAAAGCCTTGTCAGCATGGCGGCCGATGGCGTGCGCGCGGATTGGCGGGATGCCTTTCAGTTTCGTTTGTGTTACATTAACCCAAGAAAAACAAATTGATTGCTGCAGGGGCGGACCCGCCTGCCTCCACGGGGCCCGCCTTTGGCGTCGCCACCGCAAAGGCTAGCTAGTTCATGCTGTCTTTCGCCCCACCTCGGCCGCAGGCCTTTGCTGGCCATCAACGCCGGAGGAGCCGGCCTTGAAAACGGCGGCCCCCCCACCCCAGCGCCCCGCCCGCAGGCTGCGCTTGGCCCCCGGCGCCGGCCGGCAGCGCGCCCAGGCCAGCCACCTGCCCACCCGCGCCCGCCAGGAGTTTTTCCGCGCCCTTTTTGAATCCGACCTAGTCGGCGTGGCCATTTCCGACCCGGCCAGCCGCTGCTGGCTGGACCTGAATGAGCGCATGTGCCGCATGTTCGGCTACCCCCGGGCCGAGCTGATCCAGCGCAGTTGGGTGGAGCTGACCCACCCCGACGAGCTGCCCGAGAACCTGGCCCGCTTCGAGCAACTGCTCAGCGGCCAGGTCGGCGGCTACCTGATGGACAAGCGCTTCATGCGCAAGGACGGCAGCCCCATCTGGACCACGGTCTCGGTGCAGGGCCTGCGCGACCGCCGCGGCCGCCTGAGCCACGTGGTGGTGCTGATCCACGACATCAGCGCCCGCAAGCAGGCCGAGGGCGCCCTCAAGCGCAGCGAGGAGCGCGCCCGCGCCATCCTGGCCGCCAGTCCCGATCCCAAGGTGGTCTATGACAACCAGGGCGGGGTGACCTACTTCAACCCGGCCTTCACCACGGTCTTCGGCTGGTCCCTGGCCGAACTGGCCGGCCAGCGGGTGCCCTTCGTGCCCCCGGACCAGGCGCAGACCACCCGGCAGCACATAGAGCGCATCGTGGCCACCGGCGAGCCCCAGGTCTTCGAGACCCGGCGGCTGACCAAGGACGGGCGCACCCTGGAGGTGCGCATCAACGCCGCGGCCATCCGCGAGGAGCACGGCGGCCTGAGCGGCATGGTGGTCAACATCACCGACCTGAGCGTGATCAAGCGGGCGGTGGTCCAGATGCGCCAGCAGAAGGCCTTTTTCGAGCAGCTTTTCGAAGGCAGCCCCGACGCGGTGGCGGTGATCCGGGAGGACGGGGCCATCCAGCGGGTGAACCAGGAATTCACCCGCCTGTTCGGATACAGCCTGCCGGAGATCGTCGGCCGCAACCTCAGCACCCTCCTGGCCCCCGGTGAGCGCACCCAGGAGGCCCACGGCCTGCGCCAGCGCATCGCCCAGGGCCACGTCATCGAGGTGGAGACCCAGCGCCTGGCCAAGGACGGCCGCCGGGTGGACGTGGCCGTCACCGGCGCGCCCATCTACATGGACGCCAAGCTCATCGGCATCCTGGCCGTCTACCGCGACATCACCGCCCGCAAGCGGGCCGAACAGGCCCTGGCCCGCAGCGAGGAGCTTTACCGCACCCTTTTTGAAAAGGCCGGCGACTGCATCTTCCTGCTGGAGGCCGAGGGCGATGCCGCCGGGCGCATCGTGGCCGCCAACGCCGCCGCCGCCCGGCTGCACGGCTACAGCCAGGACGAACTGCTTCAGATGCAAATCCAGGATCTGGAGACGCCCGAGGCCATGGATCTCATCCCGGGGCTGTTCGAGCGCGCCCCGGCAGGGGAGTGGATCAGCACCGAGATCACCCACCGCCGGCGCGACGGCAGCGCCTTTCCGGTGGAAGTCAGCGCCGGCCTGGTGGAGCTGGGCGGGGCCAAGTACATCCTGGCCATGGACCGCGACATCACCGAGCGCAAGGCGGCCGAGGCGGCCATCCGCCAGAGCGAGGAGAAGTTCGCCAAGGCCTTCATGACCAGCCCGGCCTGGGTGGCCATCTCCACCCTGGAGGATGGCCGCTACCTGGACGTCAACCGCGCCTTCCTGGCCAGCACCGGCTACAGCCGCGCGGAGGTGATCGGCCGCACCGTGGCGGAGGTGGGCATCTGGCACGACCCGGCCCAGCGCCAGGTGATGGCGGACCAACTTGGGCGCGAGGGCCGGGTGGCCGAACTGGAGGTGGTGTTCCGCTGCCAGGACGGCAGCCTGCGCACCGGCGTGCTCTCGGCCGAGCCGATCGACCTGGAGGGCCGCAACTGCCTGATCTCCGTGGTGCTGGACATCACCGAGCGCCGCCGGGCCGAGAACGAGCTGCACCTGATCCGTTTCGCCCTGAGCCAGGCCCCGGTGCCCTTTTTGCTCATCACCCCGGAGGGCAACTTCGCCTACGCCAACCCGGCCGCCTGCGCCCATTTCGGCTACGACCACCGGGAGCTGTTGGCGCTCAAGGTGCAGGACGTCGACCCCGATTACCAGGACGACCTGCGCGGGCAACTGTGGGTGCGCCTGCGCCGCGAACAGCGCTTCCGGGTGGAGAGCCGCCATCTGACCAAGGACGGCCGCATTGTCCCGGTGGAGGTCTTCGGCCACTACCTGGCCTGGGAGGGGCGCGAGTACGACTGCGTCTTCATCACCGACATCAGCGCGCGCAAGCTGAGCGAGGCGGCGCTCAAGGAATCCGAGGAGCGCTTCCGCATCCTGGGCGAGGAGTCGCCGCTGGGCATCAGCCTGGTGGGGCCCGACGGAACCTACGAGTACCTGAACCCGGCCTTCATCAACATGTTCGGCTGGTCGCTGGATGAGATGCCCCGGGGGGCCGACTGGTTCCGCCTGGCCTTCCCCGACCAGGCCTACCGCACCCAGGTGATCCGGGCCTGGCAGGACGACCTGGCCGCCGCCCGGCCGGGCGAGGCCAGGGTGCGCACCTTCGAGGTGGTCTGCCGCGACGGGGCCAGGAAGACCGTCCTCTTCCGGCCGGTGCTCACCGACAACGGCCGCAACTTCGTGCTCTACGAGGACATCACCAGCCAGGTCACCTATCAGCGCGCGCTGAAGGAATCCGAGAAGCGCTACCGCGAGCTGGTGGACAACATCAGCGACTTCATCTACACCCACGACCTGCAGGGCCGCTTCCTGTCCATCAACCGGGCCGCGGCCCAGACCCTGGGCTTCGCCCCGGAGGAGCTGGTGGGCCGGGCCATCTCCGAGCTGATGCCGCCGGAGTACCGGGACGACTTTTTCGCCGATTACCTGCCGCGCCTGGAGCGCCAGGGCCAGGGCAGCGGGCTGAGCGTCTACCTGGGCCGCGACGGGGTCCGGCACTACCTGGAGTACAAGAGCCAACTGGTGCGCGAGCCCCACCGGCCGCCCTTCATCCGGGGCTCGGCCCGGGACGTGACCGAGCGGGTGCTGGCCGCCCACGAGCAGCGCCGCCTGGAGGAGCAGCTCTTCCAGGCCCAGAAGATGGAGGCCCTGGGCACCCTCACCGGCGGGGTGGCCCACGACTTCAACAACCTGCTCACCGGCATCCAGGGCAACCTGGGCCTGGCCCGCCAGGCCCTGGGCCCGGACCATCCCGCCCTGCGCTACCTGGTCAACGCCTCCCTGGCCGCCGAGCGCGCGGGCAAGGTGACCAAGCAACTGCTGACCCTGGGCCGCCGGGCCGAGCGCCACACCAAGCCCCTGGACCTGGCCCTGATCATCGACGACACCCTGCACCTGCTGGGCGAGACCATCGACCGCCGCATCACCCTGGTCATGGACCTGGACCCGGATCTCTGCCTGGTGGAGGCCGACGAGGCCCAGATCAGCCAGGTGATCATGAACCTGTGCGTCAACGCCCGCGACGCCGTCAAGGACGCCATGGCCCGCGGCCGCCGGCCGGCCGGCGGCGGCGACTGGCGCATCCTGGTCAGCGCCCGCAACCTGCGCCTGGAGGCGGTGCAGGCCCAGGACCACGCCCTGGCCTATCCCGGCGCCTTCGTGGTGCTCAGCGTGGCCGACAACGGCTGCGGCATCGGCCCGGAGACCCGCGAACGCATCTTCGAGCCCTTTTTCACCACCAAGCCCCAGGGCGAGGGCACCGGTCTGGGCCTGGCCACGGTCTATTCCATTGTCAAGCAGCACCACGGCTGGATCAGCCTGGATTCAGACCTGGGCGCGGGCGCCACCTTCGCGGTGCACCTGCCCGCCCTGATCGGGGCCAACTTGCGCCAGGCCTCCCCCATCGCCGACGAGTCCCTGGCCGGCGGCAACGAGTGCGTGCTGGTGGTGGACGACGAGGCCATGATCCTGGACCTGGTCAAGGACAGCCTGGGCGGGCTGGGCTACCGGGTGATCTGCGCCCATGACGGCCACGAGGCCCTGGAGGTGTGCGACCTCCTGGGCGATGGGATCGACCTGGTCATCCTGGACCTGACCATGCCCGGCCTTTCCGGCCAGGAGGTGCTGGAGCAAATCCTGGCAAAGCGGCCTCAGACCCGCATCATCATCTCCAGCGGCCACACCGCCGCCAACCCCTCCCGCCCCCTGGGGGCGGATTTCCTGGCCAAGCCCTACCGCCTGCACGACCTGGCCGCCGCCGTGCGCCGGGCCCTGGATTGACCGCCCGCCAATTGTCGGAATCCCGTCGCTGGAAATTGTGGTAAATTTTAATTGACGCAAGTTGTCAGCAACTTTGCCGGTGAAGCCATGCCTCCAGCCCTTGCCCTTCCCCCTGCCCCCGCGTCTTTCCCGGCCCCGCGGCGCGGGATGCGCCGGCTCCTGGCCGCCCTGGCCGCGCTGGCCGCCCTGGCGGGCCTGGCCGGGCCGGGCGGGGCCCAGGCGGCGGAGCCGATCAAGCTCTACTACTTCCAGCGGCCGCCGCTGTACATGCAGGACGACCAGGGCAGACCGGCCGGGGTGCTGCTGGAGCTGGCCGGGCGGATCATGCAGCGGGCCGGGCTGGAGCACAGCCTGGTGGAGGTGCCGGCCAAGCGCGCCCTGCTGGCCATAGAGCGCAACGAGCTGGCCTGCGCCGTGGGCTGGTACCGCCTGGCCGCCCGGGAGCGCTATGCCACCTTCAGCCTGCCCATCCACCGCGACGCGCCCCAGGTGGCGGTGGTGCGGCGCAGCGCGGCCCGCGACCTGCCCCGGCCGGCCACCCTGGACGACCTCATGGGCCGCCCCCTGACCCTGGGGCTGATCGACGGCTTCTACTACGGCCCGCTGGCCGAGCGGAAGATCGACCAGCATCAGCCCCGCCTGCAACGCATCACCGGCCAGGTGGGGCAACTGATGCACATGGCCGCCCTGGGCCGCTGCGACTGGCTGCTGGCCAACCGCCAGGAGGCCGACTGGCACCTGGGCCACGACACGGAGCTGAGCCAGGAGCTTTGCGTGGTGGAACTGAGCGACCACGCCCAGGGCAACCTGCGCCACCTCATGTGCGGCCCGTCCCTGGGCCGCGCGGCCATGGACCGCATCGACCAGGCCATCCTGGCCCTGGTGGGCGATCTTCGGGCCGAGGCCGGGCCCCGCCCCTAAACTGGGCGGCCGGCGACAATAATCCTGGAAACAGGTAACATGTCTGAACCCTTAGCGGTAGCCAAGGATAAATCCCCCCAGCCGCGCACCAGACACCTGGCCCGCAGCCTGACCCTGGCCATGCTCATCACCAGCGCCTTCATCGCCGGCGCGGTCATCTCCCTGAGCTATTGGCAGACCAACCGGTCCGCCCGCCTGCAACTGGAAAGCCAGGCCGCCGAGCACATCGCCTTTTTGCAAAAGAGCCTGCAACTGCCCCTGTGGCACCTGGGCCACCAGCAGACCCGGGCCATCGCCTCGGCGCTTTTGCAAAACCGGGAGGTGATCCGCATCCGGGTGGAGGACAGCCGGGGCCGGCCGGTCTACGACGACCGCACCACCGACGGCCCGGCCGCCCTGGAAAGCCAGGCCGACATCTATCACCAGGGCCAGTTCCTGGGCCGGGTCTTCGTCACCCTCACCATGGCCCACCTGGAATCCGCCAACCGCGAGAGCCTCTACAAGAGCCTGCTGGCGGTGATGGCGGTGATGGCCGCCCTGGGCCTGGCCCTGGGCCCGCTCCTGGCCCGGATGCTGAAAAGGCCGCTCACCAACCTGCTCACGCGCATCGAGGGTCTGGCCGGCGGCGACTACCGCCAGCCCCTGCCCCAGCTGGGCTACCAGGAGCTGGAGCCCATCGTGGAGCGCTTCAACGCCATGGCCCGGGAGATCGCCCACCGCGAGGAGATCCTGACCCGCAGCCGCGACCGCCTGGCCCGCGAGGTGCAACACCGCCAGGAGGCCCAGGAGGCCCTGCGCAAGAGCGAGGAGCGCTACCGCCGCCTGTTCGACACCATCAGCGACCTGATCTACACCCACGACCTGGAGGGGCGCATCCTGGCCGTGAACCAGGCCTCGGCCCAGTGCCTGGGCCTGGCCAGCGAGCTAATCGTGGGCCGGCGCGTCAGCGATTTCATGAAGCCGGAGCTGGCCCAAGCCTTCCGGGCCGAATACCTGGGCGGCCTGCTGGCCCAGGGCAGCCGCCAGGGGGTGGCCAAATACCGCTCCTGCCAGGGCTCCTACCGCTACATCGAATATAAAAGCGTCCTGGTCCACGAGCCCGGCCAGGAGCCCTACGTCAGCGGCTCGGGCCGCGACGTGACCGAGCGGGTGCTGCGCGAGCGCGAGGTGCAGACCCTGCAGCAGCAGCTCTTGCAGGCCCAGAAGATGGAGGCCCTGGGCACCCTGGCCGGCGGCGTGGCCCACGAGTTCAACAACGTGCTCATGACCATCCGCGGCTACACCCAGCTATTGGCCCGGCGCGCGGACCTGCACCCGGACCTGGCCCGCTACCTGGAGCGCATCGACGAGAGCACCCGCCGGGCGGCCAGCCTGACCGGCAGCATGCTGGGCTTCTCCCGCCGCGAGGACGAGGGCCGCCAGCAGATCCAGCCGGCCCGCCTGGTGGAGGGCCTGGGCGAGCTGCTGCGCCAGACCCTGCCCCTGGCGGTGGATTTCACCCTGTGCCATGACCCCGACGCCCCCCTGGTGCTGGGCCAGCCCAACCAACTGGAGCAGGTGGTGCTGAACCTGGCGCTCAATGCCCGCGACGCCATGCCCCGGGGCGGCCGCCTGAGCATGAGCACCGGCCGCCGCAGCCTGGACGAGGCCTTCTGCCGCACCCACCCCTGGGCCGCGCCGGGCGACTACCTGGAGATCACCGTGACCGACAGCGGCGAGGGCATGTCGGAGGCGGTGCGCGAGCGCATCTTCGAGCCCTTTTTCACCACCAAGCTGCCCGGCCGGGGCACCGGCCTGGGCCTGTACGTGGCCTACACCGTCATCAGGAACCACGGCGGCGGCATCCTGGTGGAAAGCCAGCCCGACCAGGGCACCATCTTCCGCCTGCTGCTGCCGGCGCTCTCCGCCGCGGCCCCGGACCAGCCCGCGGCCCCGGAGGCCGGCCCCCTGGAGGCCGGGCACGGCCAGCGCATCCTGGTGGCCGACGACGAATCCGAGGTGCGCGCCATCATCCAAGAGGCCCTGAGCGGGGCCGGCTACCAGGTGAGCCAGGCCGAGAACGGGCAGGTGGCCCTGGACCTGTTTCAGCAGGCCCGCGGCCGCGGCCGGCCCTTCGACTTGGTGATCATGGACCTGGCCATGCCGGTGATGGACGGCATCCAGTGCCTGCGCCTGCTGCGGGCCCAGGAGCCGGGCCTCAGGACCATCCTGGCCACCGGCCACGCCGAGGGCCTGCCCGCGGGCCAGGAGGCCCTGGCCGACGCCTTCCTGGTCAAGCCCTTCGACCTGGGCGCCCTGCTGCGCACCGTGGCCACGGTCATGACCGCCAGCGCCTGACCCGGCCCCTTGCGGCCCGCCAACAATTCTAGGAGAGACAACCCATGAGCCCGCCCCGACCCGCGCAGGAGCCAGTTCCGGTCCACCTGGCCAGCCTGGCCCCGGAGGCCCCGCCCGCCGCGGCCATGGACGCGGTGGCCGCCGCGGCCCTGGCCGCCGGGGGC
>JAZDHW010000151.1:0-19202 GCA_043805555.1 Pseudomonadota bacterium | reverse complement strand
CCGGCGCGCCCATCCGCGCCGGCGTCTCCACCCGCTCGCAGGCGACATCTGTGAGTCCTTCATCGTGAATAGCATGCCAAGGAGCAAACAATGGCGAAGCACTGTGTTTTGACATCGACCCACCGACAATGGCAGCGACCGCTGCTGCTGACTCTTTCCTGCCTGGCCCTGGTCCTGGCCCTGGCCGCCCCGGCCCCGGCCGGCCAGGCCTCGCGCCTGGTCTCGGCCCAGTGGCTGGCCCAGCACCTGGACGACCCCAACCTGGTGGTCATCGACGCCTCGCCCACCAAGGAGTACCTGAAGCGCCACCTCAAGGGCGCGGTGAGCGCCTCGTTCTCGGAAAAGGACTACATGTCCTACGGCATCGACACCTCCTACGGCGGCAACGACCTCATCAACGACCCCCAGAACCCGCTGCCCTGGTGGGACGCCCCCGCGGAATACCTGCAGAAGGTCTTCCGGGACCTGGGCGTCAACAAGGACTCCAAGGTGGTGGTCTACGACGAGGGCGCCCACTTCCACGCCACCCGCTTCTATTGGACCCTGACCCACAACGGCATGCACAACGCCTTCATCCTGGACGGCGGCATGGCCAAGTGGGAGGCCCTGGGCCTGCCCACGGTGCAGGAGCAGCCCCAGACCCGGGCCGGCAACTTCACCTGCAAGGCCGGCAAGCCCAACATCCTGGTGGACACCGACTACGTGCTGGCCCGACAGTTCAAGCCCGAAACGGTCATCGTCTACGCGGTGACCCCGGTCTGGTTCTACGGTCCGTTCCAGGCCTACAGCAAGATGGGCCACATCCCAGGCTCGGTGATGGTCTCCTACCCCAGCTATTTCCAGGCCGACAAGACCTGGAAGTCGGTGGATGACCTCAAGCGCCTCTTCGCCTCGGTGGGGGCCACGCCGGACAAGGAGATCATCGCCTACTGCGGCGGCAACCCGGCGGCCTCCTTGCTCTACTTCACCCTGCACCACATCCTGGGCTATCCCAACGTGAAGTACTACTACGGCTCCACGGTGCAGTGGGTGGAGGATCCCCGCGACCTGCCGCTGCACACCTACTGGAACCAGCACCTGCTGCGCGACGGCCACTACGCCACCTGGTGGGCCGGCACCCGCATCCAGTTCCTGGTGGCCGACTCCCAGGTGCTGGCGGTGGACCTGCGCCCCCGCGCGGACTACCAGGCCGGCCACCTGCCCTACGCGGTCAACCTGCCCCTGGAAGAGCTTTTCGCCCAGCACGGCCTGGACCCGGCCGCCTGGAGCCGGGAGCTGGGCGCCACAGGCTGCGCCAACTGGAAGGAACTGTTGCTCATCGGCGAACCGCGCGCGGCCAGCCTGATGTTCTGGCTGCTGGAATACCTGGGCCAGCCCAAGACCTCCATCCTCAACGGCGGCATGAACGGCCTGAAGCAGGTCAACGCCAAGACCACCAGCGAGGCCACGATCATCGCCCCGCCCAAGACCAAGTATGACGCGGCCATCGCCCCGGCCCGGTTCCAGGCCCAGGTGCAGGGCGGCCTGCGCCTGACCGACCCGGCCCAGAAGCCCGACTTCCTGGGCTATGACCGGGTGTGGGTGGTGGCCTCGGAGCAGGCCCAGGCCCCGCCCGCGGCCGGCGACGCCAAGGTGGCGCACATCCCCTGGACCAGGAACTTCCTGGAGGGCGGCTGGCTCAACTTCGCCTCCGAGCTGATCAAGCTCTACGAGAACGCCGGGGTCTTCAAGCAGGCCGAGGTGGTCTGCTACTCCAGCGACATCGCCGAGGCCGCTGCCGCCTACTACGCCCTGCGCACCCTGGGCTATCCCAGGGTGATGATCTACACCGCCAAGTAAATCCGCGCCCGCCCGCGCACCATTGACCGCGACGGCCGGCTCCGCTTCCGGAACCGGCCGTCGCGTTCTTCCGCGCGGCCCGATTCACCGTCCCCCTATCGGGCAGTCACTTATACCAATCCGTTGTTCACCTCTCCTCTGGACATGACTGCGCCCTCCGGGGCATAGTGGTGTACGGCTGCGCCAAGTGGGTCGTAACGAAGGCCGCAGACGCAAGTCACGATCCTTTGGTGGTAGGCCGCTTGAGCATGACAACACGCAATAAATACCCCGTTATGGGCAGTTCAGGTTCCTGGGAACCCGTCTTGGACAACACTGATTTGAGTTGACCTTTTAACTGGATATGTTCCTCTCGCTTCGCTTTGGCCAGCGCCAGATGGGGATTGCCCGGGGGGGCATCTGCACGAAAATCAAGTAGTCTTTGCCCTCCGTTTATAGCATCCGCGAATTAAGTTGGAGATGCATCTCTATGGATAGAGTGAAGAAGCCCTTGGGCACCCGTGGAATGGTAAAAGCATTAATATATATTGTATTTATACTATGTTGGTTGTCACCTTTGCCTGTTGCGGCGGCAAATTTAAATTATGCCGTCCTGCCTGAACAGGCCACGCCCGACCTTCCCAACCACTACATATTGTTGGTGGATGCCAGCGGCTCCATGGGCAAGCGCCAAGCGGAGCGGGCTGCCATTGGCCAGATAGTCACCGGCACCATTGCACAACACCTTAAAAAAGCCCGCCGAGACTCCCATGGCGAAGCCTTGGAGCCCTACCGTCCTGGCAAAGACTATCTGTCTTTGTTCACCTTTGGTATCGGGTCAGCGCCTGAAGAGAGGTCCTTAAAAAAACAAATTCATCCCCATTTCGTGCTGGAAAGTGGCCAGGGGCTCTTCGAGCGCGCCGCGCTGGAACTGGGCAATGGCTCTTTTGCCGGCAATTGGACCGGCGTCACCACCGCCTTGCCCCTGGCTGTGGCCGCGGTGCGCGAATTCTCTGGCCAAGGCCGGCCACAGGGCCTGCTGGGCAGCACGGTGGTCCTGATGCTGACGGATGACCAGCAAAACCTGGACGGCCCGGCCTTGAATGAACTGACCAGGTTGAGGCAGGCGGGGGTGGCCGACTCGGCCTGGGCCGGCCAGGTGATCGCCGGAGTGCAGCGGTATTACGAATACAACCATAACCTGCTCTACCTGGAGGACCTGGGTCCTGGTAAAAAATGGCACCTACATATGCGCCTGATCCAGCCCCGCCGGGCGGCCCTGACCGATTTGGTGCGCGTGCCCACCGAGTTGTCCATACGGCGGACGGCGGACGCCAATGGGGTGACCGCTGCGGCCATCCTCCCGTTATCGTTTTTCTTTGCCGATTCTCAGCCGCGGGGAAGTTTTCACCCCCTGGAGGTGCGGCTGCGCGAGGAAGGGGCCGCCAAACACCTCAGTCAGGCCCTGACCGGAGATTGGCTCCGCAAGAAGCCAGACCTTGAGATACCCTTGAGTTTTTCCCCGGCCGCGCCTGGTTCCGCCGGACAGTCCCCCTGGCCGGGGCGTTTGGATGTGGCCTTCATCTACCACCTGGCAGACCCGGTCTATGGCCTGCAGGCGGTGACCTACCGTCAACAGGTGGCCCTGCGCCTGGCCGATCAGGACGAGCTCACCCTGTTCGGCGTTCTCAAGTTCCCATTGAGCAATGAGTTGTTGGCGAATCTAGCCGGCTCTGAGCTTGGATTGGCGGCGCTGATGCGGCGGCCGCCGGTGACCGCCCGGGACGTGCAGGACTTGGTGGACCGCATTGCGGCGGTGGCGGTGGCCATCCTGTTCCTGATCCTGGGCGCCTTGTTCCTGGCCTACTGGTTCATCCCTCCGCTCAAGGTGGGCTTCGAGCCAGGCTTCTCCACCTCCAACCCGGTGATCGTGGATTTCAACCGCCGCCAGGGCGAGCATCCGGTGGTCATCTCCTCGGCGGTTCTGAAAAACCGGGCCAGGCGCAAACTGGGCCTGATACCCATCCGGCCCGCCCGTTTTGCCGTGCGCCTTATTGTGGGGGACAACCCCGAACAGGCCGAACGGGGGCTGGAGTCGGCCCACAACCTGGTGGGTTTGAGCACCTCGTTCGAAACCCAGGTGACCCGCGAAAATTGCACGCCTGGCAATGAAATCATCTCCTTGTTCAACCCCACCGAGGTGTCCGACTACCGCGGCCAGAACCCGGGGGAGGACCTGCGCTACCTAATCTCTGTGGATCACATAAAAAGACGGCTGCCGCCCCTGCGCTGGCTGGGCCCGGAATATAAATTCCGGCGGGTTGGCGACTGGGAGGTGCCGGTGCGGACCGAGTTCATCCCCCAGGAGACCCGGCCGGTGGTGCGCATCACCCTGGCGCCAGGGGTGGCGGAGGATGGCCTTGAGCACCACGCCGATGAGCCCCGCATGCCCCTGGGCGAGGTGATGGTGACCAGCTCGGCCACCCTGCACTGTAGCCGGCCGGTCAACTGTCTCCTCACCCTGTACTTTGATGAGGCTGACCGGGGGAGCTTTGCGGGCGCGTCCGTCAATGCCGGCCAACTGGTGCTGGGCGATCCCCAGGTGGAGAGCGCAACCGGATCGCCCGCGCTGTGGGGCATGGTCGGCCTGGCTGGCGAACGCGACAAGGCGAGCGATCCGGAGCCCGGATCCCAGATTCTGCTGCGGGTGAACGGCCTGGGCAAGGATGACGCGCTACGCTTCCCCTTGTTCCTGGATTGCTCACGGCTGGAAAACCCCCGCACGGGCGCCAAGACCTATTCCCTGGGCCTGCGCCAGGAGATCAAGCTGGCTGATGACGACCCACCGGTTTCGGCCGAGGATTGGGCCGCCTTTGTCCTGCACCGTGACCGCCGCAAGACTGATCTGCGCCTTGAACTGGAGGTATGGGGCCACGAGGAGCCCCTGGTGCTGACGCATCCGGTGGGCGATCAGGTGTTTGCGCCCGAATCGCCGGTCAACTGGAGCCCGCACGACCAGTCCACTCGCAGCCGGCTGATCAAACTCACCATCGCCAACACCGCGGTGAGCGGGGCGGGCCAACTGCAGGTGCAGGTCGGCTCCGGCGAGGTGATCGCCGACAACCGGCTGGGCAACCTCACGCTCAAGCCCGGATTGCTGGCCCCGGACATCTTGGTCTGGCAGGATGACGCGGGCACCTCCGCTGCCATCGGGAACCTGCGGACAGGGGCCGGCGAGGTGACCATTTTCGATTCCAAGCCCGCCCGGTCACTGGCGTTGCAGGTGGAGTTGCAGGGCATCACCGGCATGGAGAGCCACGAAATACCGATCCAGGTGGTAATACCGGTGAGCTATCGCATCGCGCCCGAGCCCGATCCGGCCGGCGGAATCCAGCCGGCGCGCACAGGCCGCTTTGCCATCAAACTTGCATTAATCATCTCGAAATACCTGGGGCCGGCGTACCTGGCCATCGACTTCGGCACCTCGGCGGTAGCCATCGCCTTTGAGGGCGACATCCTGCGGCTCACCGAGACTGATGAACACGGGCACCCGGCCCCCCAGTCCCTTTTGGATCTCCAGAGTTGCTACATGAAGGCGGGGGGGGCAGCCCCCGAAGAAATCAAAAATCGAAAGGATAACCCGGAGTTTGGCACCCGGTTCGCCTCCAGCCTGGGATTCTTGCGCCCCTATGAAGCGCAATGTGGAAGACCCGGATTCTTTGACCTGAGAGCCACATGGTTGGATTTCGTCGGAAAACCGGGATGGCTGGTGCCCTTCTTGAAAACCTTGATCAGCCAGAATTACGAAAACGTTCCTCTGTCGGTAGCCATCCAATACCGCGATAACCTAGGCAAGTCGGAAACGGGTAAGCCGCCCCTGCGGGGCACGGTGGTCAGCGCCTATCATGACCTGTACGGCAAGTACATCGCCCCTTTATTAAAGGAAGGTGATTTGCTGGGATCGCTGAACAAGGCCATTGTGGCGTTCCCCAACACCTTCACCCTTAACCACCAGCAGATATTGCGCGATCTGCTCACCTCCGGGGAGGGCCCTTTCGTCGAATTGCGCGAGGTGCTTACGCTCAGCGAGTCCGACGCCAGCGCCATCTATTATCTCTATCACGAGAAGCGATTGCGCCAAGAACAGCCTGGGGCGGGTGAGGTGCCGATCAAGGAGCGGCTGCTGGTCTATGACATCGGGGCCGGCACCCTGGACTTGACCATGGCCGAGGTCATACGCGAGGCCGGTCCGGAGCGGGCCCCGCAGTCGGTTGAATACCTGGCCAAGATGGGCATCCCCGTGGCGGGCAACGCCCTGGACACAGCCATTGCCCGCCACATCCACACCCGGCTCAAACGCATCGACAAGGAGCTTGCCAAAAGCGGCAAGAACACCGTCAATCCCGGACAGCGCGCGTTTGCTTATGCCTACCCCATAGTCCACGATCCGAAAATAGCGGTGGACGAAAAGTATAGAAAGGCCATGCTGGTCCTTTGGAAAGGCATCCTGGACTGGAAAAAGCGCTATTCGCAGAAGCCCAACGACGAAAACCTGATTATTTTATTGGGCGACAGCAACACGTGTGTGATTAAGGTTGACGATTTCAAAGGCAATGAAGCGTTATTCCGCTCCCTGGGCCTGGAGGTGCGCCCCGGAAAAGTGCTCGATGGCGGCGATGGCCAGCATTATTTGCTTACTATCAACATCAAGGACCTGCGGGGGGAGCCGGCGGTGCGCTACTGGGAGGAGTGCGTGGCCGACTGGGCCTTGGCCGAGTTCCTGCGCCAAGTGGAGCCCGATGGCGGCAGGACGCGCATAGACGCGGTGGTGCTTTCGGGCCGCACCCTGCTGTGGCCCGGCCTGCACGAACGCGTGATGAAGCAGATTCGCGAGGCCGCTTTGGAGCCCGAGGGCATCTTTGTGCCGCAATTAAAACCAGCCGAAACCAAGTCGGCGGTGGTGATAGGGCTCATCATTTACGCCCTGTTATGGCGATCCACCGTGGAATTCAAGGACCGCAACATCTGGGGGCGCTACGGTCTGCTCTATGACTCCGCCGGGGAGCGGGCCTTCTATGATCTTTTCCCCAATGGTGTGCAAAACGCAGAGAGAATACAGGACACAATCCAAAAGCGAACAATCTATATGCCCAAGAGCCAAGGCGTCATCGACGTGAGCAGCACCACCCAAATATCTCTGTGCTACACCTTTGTCAGCGATCCAGTGGCCAATATCCACAAGAAAAACCAGCCCAATCCCTGGATTAGAACCGCGGCGCTGATTGATGCCGGCCGGCCCTTGGCGATAAAGGACTATTTCGGTCACCAGGTCAAGGAGATCACCTTCACCGCCGAGGTAAAACCCGATAACAAACTCAAAATCGTCTTGTCTGCCAAGGGGATGTCAAAAGAATTCCAGGGAGGGCAGGGAGCGCTGCCCGCCTTGCAGGCATGGCCCATCGAGCCGGTGGCTTTAAAATCGTTTTAGGCGACATTCGCCACCTGGGAGCGTGGATGGCTAGAGGGGCTGATCGGGGAATGGGGAGTGCCGGGTGAGAAGTTCAGCACCGAAGTTTACTAAGTTATACACACGGGGTTTGATCTGGCTAATCGTCGCCGCCACGGCGCTGGCCTGCCTGGGGCCATCGCCGGGTGAGGCGGCACCAGTTACGCCATCGCTCTACGTTTTCCCCTCTACCGGGCAGACCACCGACAACCGGGTGATCACATCCTATATAATTTATGCGTCCAACACCAGAGCCCTGTTTATCCATTTTATCGGTGATGAATTCTTGGCGGGCACCAACGGCAAAGACGAATGGGAAACGGCCAAGATATTAGAGGAAATAATCAATAAAGCCATCGGGGATAGAGGGCCTTGCAAGCTTGACAATGTGACTGGAACAGGTATGGGATGCGGCAGGTTATGTTTGCAAAAGCTTCGGGCACGATACTTGACGAGGCCCAATGCCGTCTTGTGCCACATGTCAGTGGTTTCCTTCCTTGAGTTCGACGGTTATATGAAAAGACATGGGGTGCAACTATTGGCTAACCCAGCCGACCTTTCACCCCATGAAAAGAGGCTGGAAACCGTATTTTATTCATATCTTAAGTATCTTGAGCAGGGTGCAGAAACCAGCGCCAACATCGGCACCACCTTGGGGACATCGTTTACCATCCCCAGCACCACCGTAACCGCCACCACCCGCACCACGGTCAGCACCACCAGCACCCTTGACACGACTTCTACTGTCACAACCCTGCCGGCCGCTGTGACCACCACGCCCGTGATCCTGCCTAATCGAAAGGACAATGCAAGTGGGCCGAACTTGATGCTTTGGTTGGCGTTTGGGCTGATCCTGGCATTATTGCTGGCCATCGCCATTGTGCTCTGGCGGATTTGGTTGCGTGTGGGCGCGCTTTCATCATCAGGAATGATTAACGCTAACGCTGCCGCGCATGAAAGGCAGGCGCAAACCGGAGTCGCGTCCGCGGCGGGAGAGTTGACTGAGGCTATTAAGGCGCTTATGCTGGGACAGCAAGATTGGATGCAGGCTGCGGGACAGGCCCGCCAGGAAATGGAAAGTTTGCTGGCGCGCTTCAGTGAACGCCAGGATGACATGATGCAACGAGTGGAGCCTTTGCTCACCCAAATGAGCTACCAAGAGGACTCCCTGCGCAGCCTGGCGGCCGACATGGAACGCCTGGTGGAGTTGGCGAACGACCTGACCCAGCGTCAATCCCGCCTGGAGGAAATGATGGACCGGTTGAAAGGGGTTAAGTCTTGATAACGCCGGCCACGAAAGCAGGTTTCGCGGAAGGTTAAATCGCCAGGGCCGCAAGAGTGGATGGCTAAAAAAACCGGCCGTACGGCGCAGGCCGCGACTGCAAAAATATTAGGATTAAACGCTACAGATAGGCCACAATATTCTCAAGGAGTCCTGAGATGGCGAACCGGGCGCAGGCAAAGAAGTTGCAGATCGGCAGGCAAGCCAGGGTGCGCCGGAGCGGGCTATGGCGAGGCGTGACCTGCCTGATGCTCGTCTTGATTATCATGGGTTTGTCGGTTACGGACTCCCCAGGGGCAACGGCTGCCCCACCCAAACCAAAGCCAACAAACGGGCCTGGGGATAATGACGCCAAAAAAGATGGACCTAAGGGTACTATTCATATTTATAAATACGTTGCCTCGGAGGGGACAGCATCTGAAATTACCTCATACATAGTATATGGAGTCAAAACCGATAAAAGCTCATGTGGGCCTGCGTTTTTACATTTTAATAAGAGTAATGAGTTAATACTTGGCATGAAGGATGGCAAGCCAATACCCGCGTTGCAAGATGGCAAGCCAATCCCCGCGTTGCAAGATCGCAAGCCAAAACCTGCTGTGCAAGATCGCAAGCCAACACCTGAGATGGAAAAAGTTGTAAAAGATATTGATAAAGTATTAGTTTTTGTTGGTGCGAATAGCTGCGATTTATTGACTGCAACTGGCGAAAAAGGCTCCTGTGGTCCAGCATGTATCAAAAAGCTAACAGAAATATATTTTAAACCTGATGCGCCTAAAATATGTGACGTCATGGTTAAATTCCATGCAGATCTTCAGCAGACATCCGATGATATACCTAGACCTGACTTGGCTAACCTTGGCGCACACGAAGCAAATTTAAATCGTACGTTTGCCACGTACCTTAGCACTACGAATACGACTGCACCTAGTTCAAATTTAATGACCTTTGCCCCTGACCGCCCTGCCTTAACTGGCACACCTGATACCAAGCCCGATTCGAATTTGGCTCCCGCTCCCCCGACAGTGAAACCCCTAGAAGTCATCACCGGGAACGATGGTACCCAAACTAACCCCCCAACGCGCTTTTCTGATGAGGCCTCCGTATGGTTGCCCATGGTAGCAGTTCTGGTTGGTTTTTTATTTGCGATCGCTTTCCTGTTAATGCTTTCCCAGATGACATCGGCCTTGAAAGGCCTATCTATCGCACCCCGGGTGCAACCGAAACCTGCGGTTAAAGCGAAATTTACACCTTCAAAACGCGCCTTCGATGAAACAGGTAAGCCAATAAGGCAAATTGCCCCGACTATAGAAAACCCATCTGCGATGGTAGACACCTGGGCAGAAAGTGCGCGCGTTGAACCGCTGCCAGAGACGCGGGTAGTCAGTAAACAAACATCTGATCATGCCGCACCAGGCATGGCGCCAGTCATTAACCGGGACAGCATTTCCCAAGAGATTGAGCGCGTGCAAAGCACGGTCGATGAGACCAAACAAAGCGCCCAGCAAAGATATGAGGAACTGTTCACGCAACTGAGTGGTCTGGTGAATAAATCCGCAGACAATTCGGAAAATATCAAGCAGTTGAAACGAGATATCGGCGGCTGGAAAAGCTCTGTTGAGCAGGTGCAAACCGAGCAGGCGCGCCAGGCGGAAGAGCTGGCCAGTCAACGCCAGCTAGTCACCGGAATGCAGGACGACAACCGCTCCCTGACCCAGAAGGCTGCGGACTACGAAGCCCAGCTCAAACAGTTGACGGCCGCCCTGGCCTCGATCATGAGCCGCTCCGGGTTGCATGCCGCGGAGGCTCTCATGCGCGACCCCGCCACGGAAGCGGAGCCAACCCGCCGCGCTGAACTGGAAAGTCAACGACTGGCCGCGGCGGCGGATATCAGCCGGGCCGAACTGGTTTTGAGCGAACGCTCCAAGCAGTTCCAGGAAATGTTGCGCGGCCTGCACCTGGCCATCCAAAAGGCCCAGGGCATGGTGAACCGCTTGATGCCAACCCTTCAAGCCCATGGCCAGATGCTGGCCCTCTCGGATCTGCTCCAAGGCCTGGAGATTTTGGCCAACTACCAGGACCCGGTGATGCTGGTCGACTCCCTCAACGAGCGTGCGAGGACCGTATATCGCGATCTGCACGATCCCGCGGAAGCCGAAAAACGGACCCTCGCCGACCTGCTGACAAGCGAAGAGATCTGGAAAACCCTAACGTTGGTTTTGCGGGCGCCAGCCTTGGCCAAGGTCAATCTTTGGCAATATTCCAATGACACCGCGGTTTTTTACCTGATTTCCCAATTGGGCGTGGCCAGGCACCTGCTGGTTGATTTCCTGGCCCAATGCGGGGTCGAACCGCAGTCGATTAACTTCATGGAAACCTACACCACGGACCTGGCCTGCGAGGTCGCCGGCGCGGCGATCAGCCCCCAGTATGAACGTCACCCCGAGATGTTGCAGGAGATGCTCACCAATTGGGAGAAGGCGTTTAGGCCGCAGAGCGTGATTTATGATGTTGACGTTTGGGGATTTGCGCGGGATATCGGCGCTTCGCGCAAAAGCCTGGTCTATTACCTGGACGACCAGAGGGTCAGGTTGATGGTGGATCACATGGGCGAGGGCGTTTAAACGCTTCCCGAGGATCAGACCAGAGGGGAGAGGGGCTTGACCACCATGGCCGACTTTGCCGGCGCCCATGATTTGCCGCAGGCCTTGGCGGAGCTAGACCGTTTGTTGCAGCCTTGCCTGGCTTTGAGTCAGAACGTGCCTGATTTTTGGGGGGGGCAAATAGCCATGCTGGGATTGCCCCAGATGGTGACAACCTTGCAAAAGCTCATGCAGGTTCCCGAACTTGCCTCAACCGCCTATCAAAGGTGGTTGGAGAGCCTGCGACCGGCCGCATTTCCCGATCTTGGGCCAGCCGAGGGGCTGTTCATGACTGCAGGGCAAGTGGTTGTCCTCGACTCCATATGGTCGGTATTGTCGCCTGTTCTGCGGGCCAAGGCCTTGGTCCAGGCCTACCTCTGGGATGCCGGCCGCCATGATGAGGCGGTGTTTCACCTGGCGTCCCGCCTGGGGGCGGCCGATCATCGCCTGCGCCTGAGCCTGGCCAAATGCAAGGTCGCCCCCCACCAGATCGCTCCCTTGCGGGACAGGTTGCAGCCCAACCTCATGGAGCCGGCTGATGAGAGCCAGGAACCTCCCCTGGGCGGACAAAAGACCGTCATAGAGCATGCGTTGCGGCTTTGGCGGTCCGAGGGCTGGCCGCAGGGCTTGGTTTACGACGTGCAGGCATGGGGCTTCAGGTTTAACGGCCAGGTCACCCCCAGCCGGGTCTGGGCCACCAATGAGCGCACGGTGGGTTTGCTGAAGGGCATTTTAAAGCCTCCCAACTCTAATAATCGGCCGCCGACTGGCTAGGCAGCCCGTCGGTGTCGTCCGGCCGGAAAGGAAACCCCATGGCTGCAAACAATTCATCGCAAAAAGGCGTCACTTCGGCCGGGGACCGCGCCTTCCTGGTGGTGGGGCTGATCTATCTCGTTTTGCTGATGGCTTATTTCCTGGTGCGCCCGATGGTGGTCTCCTGGTGGGCCGCCGATGACCAGGTGAGTCAGATCCCCGGGATCACGACCTGGCTGGCCAGCCTGCACCACGCCGGGCTCACCGGCGATGGCGGGCCGGGCTGGGTTGCGGGCGTCTGGCGGGGGTGAGTGCAATCCGCATGGAGCTTATTACGCAACAACTTATGCAGGGCATCGGCGACCTGTCCGCCCTCAGCGGCGTGGCCAAATGGATCGAGGTTTTTGCCGCGTTGCGCGGCAGCGCGGTCAACCTGCCGGAGGACGTTCGCGCGAAAGCATTAGGCGAGCTGACCCCCAAAGTGGGGTTGCAGATGTCCGTATGGGGGTCTGAATTGGCCAGCCCTCGCGGGGTGACCGCGGACAAGGGGTTGCTGCAGGCGCTGGCCGCGGTGGAGGAGATTTGGAAGGGCACTGACCTGGCCAAGCAGGCCTGCGACCTGCGGCGTCGCTTTCGGCGCGAGTCGGCCCCGGCCCCTGCGGCCCCCCCGGCCTGGCTGAGCGAACTGCGCGGGCGGTTGCACAAGGTGTCCTCAGCCCACGACTCCACCTTGCCCGAACTGGCCCAGGACATCGAACGCCAGGCCGCCTCGGCTGACCCCGACTGGTTAAAAACCCTGGCTGACGAGTTCGCATCCCGCCTGGAGGGTCTGTTGGCCCGCCAGGACCTTGCCTGCCTCGACGACCAACGCCTGGGGCGTCTACTAACTCTGGGCCAGGGCCTGGCGGCGGGCAAGGTGCTGGGTCCGGCCTATGCGGCGCAGTTGACGTCCGTGTTCAGCGCCCTGGACGGGCTGGCCAAAGGTCGGCGCCGGACGCAGCAGTTCTCCGACTTGGTCGCCCGGATCCAGCAAACCCTGGATGCAAGCGATCCCACCACGGCCGCAGGCCTGCTGGCCGAGGCGGAGCAATGGGCCGAGTCTCCGGATGACCTGCACCGGCTGACGGACTTGCACCAGTTGCAGCGCCAGCAAAGCCTGGCCCAAGCCAAGGCCAGGACGGCGTTTGGGAAAATCACCAAGCTCCTCGACCGGATGCAATGGGATGGCCTGGCCGACTGGGCCGAGGCGGCCTTTGCGGCGGCCGGGGAGATCAGCGCCCTGGCGCCCTACCTGCCCCCAGGGTGGCTGAAAGACCTGGCGGGCCACCTGGACCGGCTGTTCGCTTTCGCCGCCCAACTGCCAGAGGCGCCGTCAGCGGACGAGATCCCCCCATCGCAGGCTCCAGTCAGCCACGCGGAAATGTGGACGGCGCTGGCCGAGGCCTTGGAGTCCCGGGCTGACTGCCTGGCTTCGGCCGAGGAGCTCGGCCGGTTGGCCGATCGCCTGGCCGGCCAAGCTCTGGCCAAGGCGCCAGACTCTGCTTTTGGTGCAGCCGATGCCAGGCACCTGGGGGAGTGGGAGGCCCGTTTGCGCTCTCTGCAAGGCGAGGCCCTGGCGCGCGGCGAGCAATGGGCCCGGAAGGCCCAGGAACTGGCCCAGTCCCTTTGGCGGAATTTCTGGCCACGGGCGTCATCCACCGTGGCAGCGTCCTTCCGCTCGCGGATGGATGAATATCAAAGGCGGCACGATTGGCTGGTGGATGCGGCCGACCTGCAGCGCGTGAAGATGTTGGAGGACGTTCAACGGGACTTAGACCAGTTTCCGCAATGGAGCGTGCACAAGGCTGTGTCGCTGCCGGCTGATGGCCCGCCTGGGGCGGCTGCTTCGCCCTGGGTGCGGGAGCTCAGCCAACGCTTGAAGAAAATCCGGGCGGCGTCCCAGGAGCTGGTGTTGGCCGAGAGCGCCATGAACCGTGGCGATATCGACGCTTGCCAGTCGCATCTGACGAGGCTGGATAAATTGGGCCAGTGGGATGACAACCGCCGCTACCGCAAGGTGCAGGAGCAACTCCAACGCAAGGAAGCGGAAAACACTTTTCATCAACATTTGGCAGAGAACCAATTCGCCGAGGCCGTGGCCTTGCTGCGGGCTGAGGATGCCCTGGCTGAAGCGGATCGCCAACGCCTGAAGCGCATTCTGGAGCAAACCCTGGCAGGCAACCGCCGCCTGCGTGAGTTGGCCGCGCAGGGCGGGCCCGATCTGAGCCTGGAAGACTTGATGCAATGGTGCGAGCGGATCAGGGATCTGAAGAGGATCGCAGGCGAGCAGCCGGCCACCAGCAAGATGCTGCTTTCGGCGCAGGACCAGGCCGCGGCGGGAACCCTGCTGGTCGCGGCCCAGGAACGCCTGGGCCAACAGTTGACCAAGCGGCTGAGGGCCGAGATTCCGAGTCTGGCCATGGCCTCGGATGATCATCCGGCCATAAACCGCAGCTTGACCGACTGCGCGCAAATGGAGGCTTTACTGGCCCGGATACAGGCCTGGCCGAACACCCCGCTGTGGCTGGCGGACTTGCGCCACGAGCTGACCCGGCGCCACACCGAATGGCAGTTGCTGGCAGCCTTGGCCAAGGCTGATTTCCCCTCTGCCGAGGGCGTGCTGGCGTCGGCGGCGCAGGACGCGGCCGAGCGTTCGCAATGGTCAGCCTGGCTGGAGTTCAGCGCAGCCCGGCACGCCTATCAGCAGCGGGGGGACATCACAGGGTTGGTCGCGGTGCTGGATAGCAATTGGTATGGCCGCTATGACTGTCGCCTGGAGACCGGGCTATTGGGACAAGTGGCGCTGGACGTTCTGCGCCTGGGGCAGGGCCAGGCCGGCTTGGCGGCGCGGCTGCGGGATTCGGGCCTGATCCTGCACAGCCTCTCCTTGCAACTCTTCCTGGACAACAACCCCGCGGGGGTTAAGGAATTGGCCCGTGGCCTGGAGGCCGCGCCAGCGGGGGACGCCTCCGCGGCCAAGGTATTGCAGGCCCTGCTGGCCGCGCCGCGCAGCCAAGGCTGGATCCTGATTTTGGCGTCATTGATCGAGCAGGTGGCCCAAGAGCGCCTGGCCGAGGCCGGGGTGGCGGAGCAGGCCGACGAGCTTATTGCGGAACTGGACGGCCTTGAATCAGGCATGAAGGCGGCCTTGAGCAAGGCCGAGACGGATTTGGAGAGCGAAGCGGAGCCAAACCTGGCCGGGCTTGAGGCCACGACCATGCAGGTAACCGCCGCTTTGGAGTTGCACCAGGAGCTATTGCCACCACGTTTCTCTGCCGCGCACCTCGACATTCATTTGGCCAATGCCCGCAACCTCCGCCGCGTTCTGGAGGACCTCAAGGGCGTCCAGAACGGGTTTCTTCAAGCCGGGGCGGAGGCCTGGTGGCTGGTGCGGCCGGGACAACTGGCGGCGTTGCGCAACCAACTGGATAAGCTGCCCGCCAAGTTCGCCGTCTGCTCACGGTTGTCGCAGCAGCTATGGCATTGGAAGGAGATGGCCGGCCAGGTCCAGGGCAACTGGATGGATCTTCTGACCAACCTGGCCGCCGGCCATTGGGAGGCGGCGCGGCGGCACTGGAGGGCTTGGCAGACGCTGGCCAGCCAGCGGGAGGATTATTGCACCACCCGCACCCTCGAATTGCTAGCGGACGAAGTTTTCGCCGCCTGGCGCGCGGCGGGCCATCGGCCGTCGGACTGCCGGGACCTGGAAAGCATCGTCCAGGAAATGGATAACAACCTGCAACGGATAAGCAACTACGTGACTCGCTTCTTTGCCGTGGTGGCGCAAACGGGGCAGAACCCCAAGGTGTTGCAAATCCAGCTCCAGGAGTGTGGGCGGCTGGAAGCCAAGGGGCAGGCGGAGCAGGCCCGGCACCTGCGGCAGGACATAAGACAGAAATTCTTCACCCCGCCGGTGTGTGAATTGCTCGACCAATGGCCTAAGGTGAGAACTCCCCTCACCCGCCAGGCCGAGGCGCAACTTCAGCAATTGCATGAAAGCGAAGCTTGGCAATGGTTTCAGCGGGGTTATCAGGAAGTTGACCGCTCCCCCGCGCCGGAGGTCCTATGAGTAAACGTAAATTCAGGTTGGGCTTGATCTGGACCCTGGTCCTCGGATTGCTGCCCGCGGCGGTGTGGGCGGCCGGTCCGCCACCTCCCCCTACCGCACCCCCGACCGCGCCCATGCCCCAGAGGGACAAGGCCGCGGTCGGACTGGATCTGGTGTTGCTCATCGATCAGTCGGACAGCATGGGCGGCAGCAAAATTCACCCTGAGCAGAACGATCCCCACGCCAAGCGCATCTCGGCAGTGGAACTGGTTGCGCACCTGTTGTCCACGGCCACGGAAAGCCACTATCTGGCTAATGGCTCGCGAGTGTCTCACCAGATTGGCATCGTGGAGTTCGGCACCACCGCCCGGGTGGCCTTGCCTGGTGCGGTCATTGAGTTTGACCCCCAGCTCTCCCAGAGCGCCCGCGACGTGCAGTTAAATCATATTTTATCGTCCATTCAAGCCAACGTGCTGGGCTACACCAACCACCTGCACGCTTTTGAACTGGCCGAGGGCCTGCTGCAACAAATGCGGCAAAAGAACCTGCCCGGCCCCCGGCGGCAATTGGTGCTGATGGTGACCGACGGTCAGTCCTACCTCGACGGAATGGACCTAAGGGCCTATCAGACCAAAATGCAACAATACCTGCGCCAGCACTTCTTGGACCAGGGCATAGCCATCGAGGTGGTGGGCCTGGACGCGGCCGATAAGTTCTGGGTAAAAAGCAAAGCGGGGGCATATTGGCAGCAAACCACTGATGGCCATGCCCGTCGGATCGAAAACCCCGACGATTTCTACGAGGCCCTGAAAACCATCATACTGCAGTACGTGACCCTGGCTGGCAAACGAGTGTCCGTCGAGAAGAACTACGACTGCCCGCCCTACCTGGACCATCTCACCGCCACCGGGGATAGGCACATCATCGCCCGGCCCATGCCGGGAATGTGGCGCTTCAGCCAACTCCGACGGGCAGGCGCATGCCGCGGAAATATGCAGCGTCTTTACACCCAGGTGATGTTCGTGGCGCCCCAGGCGCCCCTGGACCGGCAACAGGCCTCCCCGCTGCAGGGTGCGCCATTTCGAGGAGCATTGCGCTTCCCGGTGACCATGTCGGCCGGGGCGATATGGCCTGGGGGCAAAGATATGGGGCCGATTCCGGCCACGCACGATGGACAAGGCAGCGCGTTTACACTTTACTTCAGCCCGCCGGTGTGTGAATTGCTTGACCAATGGCCTGAGGTGAGAAATCCCCTCACCCGCCAGGCCGAGGCGCAACTTCAGCAATTTCATGAAAGCGAAGCTTGGCAATGGTTTCAGCGGGGTTATCAGGAATTTGACCGCTCCCCCGCGCCGGAGGTCCTATGAGTAAACGTAAATTCAGGTTGGGCTTGATCTGGACCCTGGTCCTCGGATTGCTGCCCGCGGCGGTGTGGGCGGCCGGTCCGCCACCTCCCTCGCCCGCACCCCCGTCCGCACCCGTCCCCCACGGGGCCAAGGCCGCGGTCGGACTGGATGTGGTGTTGCTCATCGACCAGTCGGGCAGCATGGGCGGCAGCAAGTCCCACCCCGGGCAGAGCGATCCCCACGCCAAGCGCATCTCGGCAGTGGAACTGGTGGCGCACCTGTTGTCCGCGGCCACGGAAAGCCACTATCTGGCCTATGGCGCACGGGTGTCCCACCAGGTGGGCGTCGTGGAGTTCGGCACCAACGCCCGGGTGGCTCTGCCAGGTGCGGTGGTGGAGTTCGACCCCCAGCTCTCCCAGAGCGCCCGCGACGTGCAGTTAAATCATATTTTGTCTTCCGTTCGAGCCAACGAGCTGGGCAACACCAACCACCTGCACGCCTTTGAACTGGCCGAGGGCCTGCTGCAGCAAATGCGGCAGAAAAACCTGCCCGGCCCCCGGCGGCAATTGGTGCTGATGGTGACCGACGGTCAGTCCTACCTCGACGGCGTCAATATACATTCCTACCAGGTCAAGATGCAGCAGTACCTGCGCAAGCATTTTCTGAACCGGGGCATAGCCATCGAGGTGGTGGGCCTGGACGCGGCAGAGTTGTACTGGATTAAAAACAAGACCGGAGAGTATTGGCAGCAAACCACCGATGGCCATGCCCGTCGGATCGAAAACCCCGACGATTTCTACGAGGCCCTGAAAACCATCGTACTGCAGTACGTGACCCTGGCTGGCAAACTCGTGTCCGTCGAGGAGAACTACGACTGCCCGCCCTACCTGAGCCATTTCATCGTCATCGTGGATAAGATCATGCCCGGAGCGGACATCGCCATCCATGATCCCGGCGGGCAGGTGGTGGACCTGATGGCCCTGCCCCACACCCGGCGCAACAACTATTCACGTTACACCATCGCCCGGCCCATGCCCGGAATGTGGCGCTTCAACCAGCCCCAAGGGGCGGGCTCCTGCCGCGTGGAGGTGCAGCAGTTCTACACCCGGGTGATGTTCGTGGAGCCCCAGGCGCCCCTGGGCCTGCAACAGGCCACCCCCATCCGTTTCCAGGTTTCCTCGCTGCAGGGCACGCCCTTTCAGGAAGACCCGCGCTTCCCGGTTACCATGTCGGTTGGGGTGACCTCGCCCGGAGGCAAGGACCTGGGGGCGATTCCGGCCAAACACGATGGCAAAGGCGGCGTGGTCACGACCCAGCCCTTGGTGCCGACCGAGTATGGCGATTACCGTGTGCGCCTTGAGGGCGTCACGCGCAGCGTGGGTGGCAAGATCGTGGAGGTGTTCACCAGCCCCGAGGTGGTGATCAAGGTCCTCAACAAAAACCCCCTGGCCATCAGGCTGCTGAACCCAGAGCCGGACGGATCGGTGAGCCTGACCTGGGGCCGGGGCGCGGTGGAAGTTGCGGCAGTGGTGGCGCTCAAGGACCAGCCCCAAAAACCGCTGGATCTGGGCCAGGTGAGCAGGGCTCCCGGCCGGCTGCTGGAGGCGGAATTGCTTGATCGCCAGGGGGGGCGCGTGGCCGGCCCGGTATGGCTCACCCCGGCCCAAGGGCAGTTGCAAGGCGAGTTGAAGGTGGAGGTGCCGCTATTTTCCTGGCGCTGGTTGACGCTTTGGACCAGTAAGTACTGGCTGCGGCTGGTTCAGCACGA
>JAZDHW010000150.1:0-6627 GCA_043805555.1 Pseudomonadota bacterium | reverse complement strand
TGGTGGAGGCGGGGGGAATCGAACCCCCGTCCGGAAGCTTTTGGCGCAAGTTTCTACATGCTTAGCCTGTGATTTATTGTCGCCGCCGTGCCTCCCATAGGCAGGATGCCCGGCTGGCCAGTCTCACAAGTTATTTCGGTCGTGGGCCTGTGGGACGGAACCCGTGACCTATCCCGCTAGTCGGCGCTCAGACCCGGCCCCGCAGGAGAGGGCCGGCTGAACGGCGGCATTAAGCAGCCGCGGCGTAAGCGTAATCGTCTGCGATTACTTTAGTCCCCACCGGGTTACGGGCCGATGAGACCCCGGCATGCTTTTTACGCCGCAACCACCCCCGTCGAAACCATGTCGCCCCCGGGATGCATCGCGGTGTGCATCCATAGTATAACCACGCTCCGGCCGGACGGCAAGGCCCGGCTGCGTCCGCCACAGCAAAGGTGTTGACAAAGCTATTGTTCTGGGGCATATTCCCCTAGCGACACTGCGGGGGGGCCCGTTTCCGGCACTGCCTGTTGTCAGCCAGTTCTCACGCTCAAGCAAGGAGGGCTCTCGGGTGGCTCTGACCAAGGAGAAAATCATCAACGAGGTCTACGAGCAGACACAACTGCCCAAGGCTCGGTCCCGGGAAGTGGTGGAGACCCTTTTGGAGATCCTTAAGGGCACCCTCGCCGAAGGCGAAGACATTTTAATAAGTGGTTTCGGCAAGTTCATGGTCAAGGCCAAGCGCAGCCGCCGCGGCCGCAACCCCCAGACCCGGGCCGACCTGCAGCTCCGGGCCCGCAAGGTGGTGGTCTTCAAGACCTCCGGCGTGCTGCGCGACCGCATCAACACCGGCGTCTGATCCCGGCCCCCACCCGAGCCACACCGTCGAATACGCGACCGCCGCCCGGTGACCAGCATCGAGCGGCGGTTTAATGCGTCATCTTATCGGCAGGTTGGCCCGCAGGCGCCGGATCACCAGGCCACGGCAACGGCCTCGCCCAGGCCGGCGGCGCGCAGGCGGCCCTCCAGCTCCTTGGCCTGGCTGATGTCCTTGACCTGGCCCACCCGCACCCGGTGGAAGACCATGTCCCCGCGGTCATAACGCACCACAAAGACCTGGCCCCATATCGGCCGCAGGCGCTCGGCCAGGCGCTGGGCATTGGCCGGGTCGCTGAAGGCCCCCACCTGCACCGTGAAGACGCCTTCCTGATACGACGCCGGTGGCTGATACACGGCCGGCCGGCCGGCCACGCCGGTGCCCGCCTGCTTGTAACCCAGCGCCACCACTTCTACTTTGGCCGTACCCCGGCCCAGCACGCCCAGATCCCGCGCCGCGGCCTTGGATAGGTCGATCACCCGGCCGTCCACGAACGGACCGCGGTCGTTGACCCGCACCACGGCGGTCCTGCCGGTCTCCAGGTTGCGCACCTCCACCCAGGTGTCCATGGGCAGCAGCTTGTGGGCGGCGGTCATGGCCTCCATGTCATAGAGCTCGCCATTGCTGGTGCGCTTGCCGTGGAAGTTGGGGCCATACCACGAGGCCACGCCGGTCTCGCTGAACCCCTCGGCCGTGGGCAGGGGGGTGTAGGTCTGGCCGTTGATGGTGTAAGGGCGCTGGGTGGCTGGGATTTTGCCAGGCTTTGCCGGCGGGGCGGGGGAGGGCGCTGGCCCGGGAACCCGGCGGCTGGCGCAGCCCCACGGGCCGGCCAGCATCAGCGCCGCCAGGGACAACAGGGCCGCCAGGGCAACCAGGCGGGATTTGGTGAGAAAACTTCCTCGGGCCATGACTTAAGACATTCGAGCCTCCGCCGGGATGGCGGCGCGGAAAATAATTGGCCACCCAGGTCATGATAGTTGATTTGTGCTATATTTGGTAGCGTAAACTTGCGGAGGCCCAAGATGTTGGCAGATCAGGAGCCAGGCCCAGAGCGCATCCGCGCCGGGCGCGGCCGGGTGCTGGTGGTGGGCGGCGGACGTTTCGGGGCCCTGGCGGCTCTGCGCCTGGGCCGCCGGGTGCTGGCCGTGGTGGAGCCCGCGCCCTCGGCCGGGCTGCGCGCCAGCGGGGCCGAGCTTTGGCAGATGGACGGCCTGGCCGGACTGCAAAAGGCCCTGGCCCTGCCCCGGCCGCCGGTGTGGGTGGCCCCCTGTTTGCCGCGCCATCTGTTTGCCGACTGGCTGCGGGCCGAGCTGGCCGAGCGAGGCTGCCGGGTGCGCAACCTGCCCCTGGAGCCAGGCCAGGTGCCGGCCCTGCCCTCGGTCATGGCCGGCCGCCAGGGCCAGCTCTACCTGAGCCTCACCGACACCCTGTGCCCGGACGACTGCGCCGAGCCGGCCCGGCGCTGCCCCAAGACCGGCCTGCCCCGCAAGCAGAACCTCTACGCCGTGCTGGCCGGCCTGGACCTGGCGGGGATCAAACCGGCGGTGCTGGTCAGCCGCCAGCTCGCGCCGGGCGTGGGCGGGGTGCGGGTGGCCGGGATGCTGGCCTGGCGCGAGACCATGGCCCGCGCCGGCGGGGCCTGGCTGGTGGCCACCGCCTGCCGCTGCCACGGCGTGGCCGAGGTGCTGAGCGTCGCGCCGGCCGGCGGGCAAGGACAGAATGCATGAGGGCCAGACGTTTTGCCGCGGTGCTGCTGGATATGGACGGGGTGATCCTGGACTCCATGCGCTTCCATGCCCAGACCTGGCAGGAGGTGCTGGGCGAGCTGGGCCTGACGGTGCCGTTGGAGTTCATCCTGCACCACGAGGGAGCGCTGGGTCCGGAGGTGCTGCACCGCTTTGTGGCCGAGCATGCCCCCCACCTGAGCGCCAGCGCCGACCCGGACCGGGCCGCGGAAGTGATGACCGGGCTCCTGGAGCGCCAGGCCGGGCTCTACCTGGAGCGCCATGCCCGCCAGGTGCGGCCCTATCCCGGCGCGGCGGCGCTCCTGGCCGGGCTGGAGCGGGCCGGGTTGCCCACCGCCCTGGTCACCAGCAGCCGGCGCAGCCTGGTGGAGACCTCTCTGGCCCCGGAGCTGCGCGGCAAGTTCAAGGCCCTGGTCACGGCCGAGGACGTGCGCCGCCACAAGCCCCATCCCGACCCCTACCTGGCCGGGGCGGCGGCCCTGGGCGCGCGGCCCCGGGACTGCCTGGTGGTGGAGAACGCGCCGGCCGGCATTGCCAGCGCCGCGGCGGCCGGGGCCACCTGCTACGCCCTGGCCACCACCCTGGGGCCCGAGGCCCTGGGCCAAGCCCAGGCCGTGTTCGCCGACCTGGCCGCGCTGGCCGCCCACCTGGGTTTGGGGGATTGAGCATGCCGTTGCTGTTGCACGCCTGGTCCCTGCGCCGCGAGCTGCTGGGCGGCAAGCTGACGCCCGCCGACCTGCCCGGCTTGGCCGCGGATGAAGAATTTAACGGCATCGAGTGGCTGGACCGCCTGCTGCCCAGCTATGACCACGCCCTTTGGCAGGCCCTGGGCCGGGCCAGCGTTGCGGCCGGGCTGGGGCCGGGCGCGCTTTCCATCTCGTTGCGCCTGGGCGCGCCGGCCACGCTCCTGGCCGAGCAGTTGGACCGGGCCAAGCGCATGCTGGGCCAGTGCGCGGACCTGGGCGTGGACCGGGTGCGGATATCCCTGGGCGGCGGCCCCCGTCCCAGCCGGGGCAGGCTGCTGGACCGCCTGGAAACCCTGCGCCCGGCGGATGACCGCGCGGCCCGGCCCCTGGGCGGTCTGGTGCGCCTGGCCTACGTGCTGCACGCCCGCCTGGGCCGGCCCGGATCGCCAGCGCCCGGCCCCCTGTTGCCCCGAGCCGACGCCATCACCCTGCAGCGGGCGGCCTGGGCCCTGCAACCCCTGGCCCGCCAGGCCCGCGACCTGGGTTTAGGGCTGAACATCGAAAACCACTGGGGCCTGACCACCCACCCCGAGGACCTGCTGGCCCTGATCGAGCTGGCCTGGCAGACCGGCCTGGAGGCCCGCGACGGCCGGGGCGCACCCCTGGGCGTCTGCCTGGACACCGGCAACTGGCACCCGCGGCTCGACCCGGCTGCCGCAGCCGGGCAGCTGGCGGCCAAGGTGGGCATGGTGCACTTCAAGCTCTATGGGGTGGACGAGGCCGGCCTGCCGCGCGGGCTGGCCGGCCAACTGGCCGCGCTCCGGGCCGCGGGCTATGAGGGCGGTTTCAGCCTGGAGTACGAAGGTCCGGGGGCGGGGATTGCCGGGGTGCGGGCCGGCGCGGCGCTCTTCAGAAGCCTATGGGCCTGAGTTCGGCCTGCGCCATGGCGTGAGTGGCCTTGACCCGGCCCCAGGGCGCGCCGGACCAGGGCCGGGGGCGGGGCCCCGCCCGGCATCGGCAAGCAGACCGGGGGAATCAGGGGGCCGGGGCCTCAGCGGTAGGCCGGGGGCGTCTCGGCGTTGGCCACCTCGCTGCGGTTGCGGCCCCTGGTCTTGGCCAGATAGAGCGCCCCGTCGGCCTGGCCCAGGAGCTGGTCGGCGCTCAACACGTCGGGCTGGTCTTCGGTGCAGGCGATGCCGGCGCTGAGGGTGATGCGCATCTTGGTGTCATTGTAGCTGAATTCGTTGTCGGCCACCTTCTGGCGCAGGCGGTCCACCAGGGCCAGGGAGTCGGCCAGCTTGGTGTTGGGCAGCACCAGGCAGAACTCCTCGCCGCCGTAGCGCCCCACCAGGTCGTAGCGCCGCAGGCTGCCGCGCAGCAAATGGGCCAGGTCCATCAGCACCTGGTCGCCGCAGAGGTGGCCGAAGTTGTCGTTGACCTGCTTGAAGTGGTCCACGTCCAGGATGGCCAGGGACAGGGGCTCGCCCAGGCGCAGGCTGCGGTTGATCTCGCCGGAGAGGCGGTCGAAGAGGTGGCGGCGGTTGGCCACCTGGGTCAGGTGGTCGGTCTGGCTCATCAGCTCCAGGCGGCGGGTGGTCTCCTCCAGGCGCTCCTGGTACATCACGGTGTCGGTGTAGTCCTGCACGCTGATGCACACGTAGTCCACCTGGTTTTCCTTCCCGCGCAGGGGGGCCACCACCGCGTTTTGCTGCATGCGCTCATAGCGGTTCTGCAGGTACTGGGCCGAGGAGAGCGGGAACAGGTAGCGGTGCAATTTTTGGCTGAAAAAGGCGTAGTTGCCCAGCTTGAAGACCTGCTGCACCTTCCAGACGAAGCCCTTCTTGATCAGGTCCGGGAAGACCTCGGTGATGACGCGCCCCACCACCGCGCCGGCCTCCAAGCCGCTGTGCAGGGCCATCCAGCGGTTCCAGAGCACCACCCTGAGGTCGCGGTCCAGCACCAGGAGGCCCTGGCTCAGGGCGTCGATGATCTGCTCATAGGCCAGGCAATCGGTCAGGGCTTTTTGATCGAACCCGGTGTGGGATGCATTGTTGCCGTTCATGCCAGGACCCTCTGCAGGAAGCGGTCGACCTCGACGTAGACCCACCCCAGGCAGTCCACCGGCAGGAAGATGAGCAGGTAGCCGGTCACCGCCCGCTCGTTGACCCGGAAATTGGTGCGGATCAGCAGGGCCTCGCCGGGCCGGGCGCTGAGCACCTCGCGGGTCTGGGCGGAGTGGATGCTGTCCATCAGCACGATGGGCGGGTTGAAGGAGAGGCTGGTTTCCAGCAACTCGGCGAACTGGCCCAGGCAGGCGCCCACCACCACGTTGCCCACTTCCAGCAGGGCCTCCAGCTCGAGCTGGCCCATTTCCAGGGCCGGGGCGAAGCCGCTGTCCTCGCCCAGCATCACCACCAGCTCGCGGCCGGCGTGGCCGGAGAGCGCCAGCATGGCCTCGCCGAAGAATTCGCCCCGGAAGGTCTGGCGCACCAGGCTGACCTCCTCGGAGCCGTTCAGGCTGGCTAGCAGGAAGTCGTAGACCTGGCTGCCGTCGATGGTGGAGATATAAGGCACGCTCAGTTCGATGTGCACGCCTAAGAGGTCCGCCAGGGAGGCCATGGACCGGCCGAAGCCGATGTTGATCATCTCCTGCAGGGCCTCGCGGCGCTGATTGGTCAGCCCAGTCATCGCAGTGCTAACTCCAGGGCTTGGCTGATCGTCTCGGGCTTGGGCGGCTTGGCCACCACCTCCAGGGCGCCCAGGTCGCGGGCCTTGGCCCGGCTGGTGGACTGGATGTCGGCCGTGACCACCACCACCTTGGCCTCCGGGTCCATGCGCCGCAGGTGCTCCAGGGTCTCGAAACCGTCCATGCCGGGCATGGTCAGGTCCAGAAAGACCAGGTCGGCCTTCTGGGCCTGGTATTGCTTCAGGCAATCCTCGCCGCTGCCAACTTCCCTGATTTGGAAATCGCCGGGAGGCAGGCACTTGCGCAGAATCTTGCGCGAAATGGGCGAATCATCCACGATGAGCAGAGATGGCAAGGCGATCTCCTTCCAAATATGGGCGGCGGCCCGGCGCGGTCCGGCCGATCCCGGTGCGGTCTAAGTGCTAGTTATACAGCCAGGCCCGGTGTGAAAAAAAGGGGACATAAGGCGCAGAGGGGCATGGGAGCCCCTTTTCAAGCCAATTATATATAATTGTAACAGTGATGGAATGATTTTAATTGGTTAGCTGGCGGCTCCCAAGCCCGGAACCGGGCCGGGCCCCCGGCCCCGCCCCCCAAAACAACCCCAGGGTTTATTTCACATTCTGAAAGTATATCGCGTGGGCCGGGGTAGGT
>JAZDHW010000149.1:0-2391 GCA_043805555.1 Pseudomonadota bacterium | reverse complement strand
CGGCGCCTCCGGGTCCGCGCCGCCCCGGCCGGGGCCGGGGCCGGGGCCGGGGCCGGCCAGCAGGCCGCCGTCGCCGGGAGCCGGGGCGTTGTCCAGGATGACCCGGCCCTGGCGGTCGAAGACCATCAGGTGGCCGCTCCGGCCCAGGCGCCAGGCCTCTAAGTGGCGGGCCAGGTCGCCGGCGGGAGCCTGGGCCATGATCAGCGCGGCCAGCACCCGGCCCTCGCCGTCGGAGACCGGGGCCGCGAAAATGATCAGCGGGTGCAGCGGGCCGGGGCCGCCGGCCGGGGCGCGCAGCCAGAACGGCGCGATGACCGACTGGCCCATGAAGACCAGGCGCAGCAGGTCGCCATGGTCGGCCAGCGGGCTGGCGGCCCCGTCGGCGCCCAGGCCCCAGGTGTAGAGGTTCTGGCGGCGGGAGGAGACCAGGGCGATAGCCGACCAGCCGTAGGCCCCGTCGGGGCTCTTGCGCAGCGCCGCGGCCAGTTGGGCGTGGCGCTGCGGGTCGGGCCCGGCTTCGGCGGGCTGGCTGGCGATGGCCCGCACGGCCGGGTTGGCGGCCCAGCCCAGCACCTGTTCCAGGCGGTCGTAGGTCCAGGATTCCAGGACCTCGGCCGCGGCGCCGGTCAGGCTGGCGAGGTTCTGCTCCAGGGCCCGCAGGTGCAGGCTGCGGGTCTGGGCGATGGCGGCCAGGGCGGCGGCGACGACCACCACCACCAGGAACAACCCGAACCATTGGGGGCGGCGGGAGATGCGCGGCGGGTCTGCGGCCGGCTCCCGGCCGCCTTCCGGGCGAGGCGGGACTGTTTGATTCATCCAGGCTGCCTTTATTGCCAATGAGGGCCGCTCCGCGCGGGTGCGCGCCGGCCCGAATATCCGCCCAAACGCGCCGCCGCCGCCGGCCGGCCCCGGCTGCTTGTTGCCAACCGCGGCGGCTTGGCATAGTTTATAGATTATAAGGGGAAACCTGGGTGTTTTGCCCGCGGAGAATGAGAAAAATGCCACGCAAGGCCCTGCTGGTCATCGACATGCTCAATGATTTCATGACGCCGGCCGGGGCGCTGTATTGCGGCGACCAGGCCGCCCGGATCATCCCCCGGGTGCAGGACCTGCTGGCCCGGCACCGCCGCGAGGGCTCGCTGATCGTCTTCGTGGCGGATCAGCACCCGCCGGACGACCAGGAATTCGCCCTTTTCCCGCCCCACTGCGTGCGCGGCACGCCCGGCGCGGACCTGATAGAGGGCCTGGATGTGCGCCCCGGCGAGCATTTCGTGGCCAAGCACCGCTACAGCGCGCTCTTTGGCACCGACCTGGAGGACATCCTGCGCCGCGAGGGCGTGGAGGAGATCCACCTGAGCGGGGTCTGCACCTCCATCTGCGTGATGGAGACCTGCTCGGACCTGCGCAACCGCGACCAGGCGGTGGTGGTCCACCGCGAGGCCGTGGCCGATTTCGATCCCCAGGCCCACGAGTTCGCGCTCAAGCGCATGCAAACCATCCTGGGCTGCCGCCTGGAACCCTGAACCCCGCGGAGGCGAGGCCATGCGCCGCTGGTGGATGCTGTGGGCGACGTTGCTGCTGCTGGCGGCCGCGGCCGCGACCGGGACGGCCGAGACCCTGCCCCTGCCCCTGCCCCCGGCCAGCCGCCAGGGCGCGATTTCGGTGGAGGAGGCCCTGCAGGGCCGGCGCACCTGGCGGGCCTATGCCGACCGGGCGCTGAGCCAGGCCCAACTGGCCCAGGTGCTCTGGGCGGCCTACGGCGTCACCGCCACCCGGCACGGGATAGAGCTGAAGACCGCGCCCTCGGCCGGGGCGCTGTACCCCCTGGATGTGTACGCGGTGGTGGGCGAGGGGGCGGTGGAGGGCCTGGCCGCCGGCTGCTACCATTACCAGCCCGGCGGCCACGCGCTGGTCGCCCTCAGGCCCGGCGAGCTGCGCGCCGAGGTGGCCCAGGCCAGCCACGGCCAGCGCTGGATGGCCAAGGCCCCGGTGATATTGGTCATCACCGGCCAATACCAGCGCTGCACGGCCAAGTACGGCCCGCGCGGGGTGGTCTTCACCCACATCGAGGCCGGCCACGTGGGCCAGAACGTGTGCTTGCAGGCCCAGGCCCTGGATCTGCGGGCGGGCATCGTGGGTGCCTTCGACGACAAGGCCCTGGCCGCGGCCCTGGGCCTGCCCGCCGGCCACACGCCCCTGTTGGCCATGCCCCTGGGCCACCCCGAATAGGCCGGGCCGGGCCTAGGGCCTGTTAACACTATCCGTTTGCTAGACAAATAAGAATGGGGGCCGGTAGCAGGCTTGGCCCCCGGCGGTCAAGGGTTTCACGAGCTGGCCAGGCCAGCCCTTGACCGCCGGGGGCTCAAGCCTGCTCTCATTGTGTCAGCACGC